>JAWOFF010000021.1:0-7485 GCA_046482325.1 Desulfosalsimonadaceae bacterium | reverse complement strand
CCCTGTTTTTCTCCCCCTCCAGCCACTGCTTTACCCGGTAATACCGCTGCTGCATCTCCAGAATTTTTTGCATGACCCGGTCATGATCCTCCCTGTAAAACAGCTCTTCTCCTTCGGGGTCATATTTTCCGGTAATATTATGAATCGTATACCGTTTTTTCAGGATATCCCGGCGCAGACCGCTCAGATGTTCCAGCCAGGCGCAGGTGATGGCCGGAAGTGCGAGAATTCTTAAAGTCAGGCCTGTGGGAGGGGTATCAACCACGATAAAGTCGAAGCCGTTTTCATGGCTCAGAATTTCCTCAAGGCAAATCAGGGCTGCGTATTCCTCTACCCCGGGAGAGTATTTAAAGACATTAAAGTATTTTTCCAGATTAAATGCCTTCATATAGCTATAAGTCTCATTGAGCATCTCAAAATTGGAGTGCAGATACTGCCGGGCTGCCTGTTCCAGGTCTGTTTCCTGCAGATAAAGATTAGCACTGTACCGGAATTTTTTGTGCCCCAGCTCCATGTGAAATATATCGCCAAGGTTATGGGCCGGATCAAAGGAAACCAGCAGAACCTTCCTGCCTTTTTCGGAAATCTGCAGTGCGGCTGAGGAAGAAAGCGTGGATTTACCCGTGCCTCCCTTTCCTGTAAAAAAAATGCTTTTCATATGGCGGCAATGAAATTAATCAATGTCTAAGCTGCCCATTAGTTCAGCCAAAGCGTCCGAGCTTTCGCCGGCCCTTTTGTTGAGAATTTCCAGTTCATGCTCCAGATACGGCAGCAGCTCTATTGATACGGAGCAAGGCGGGGCAGGAAGTCCCGTGAAAGAACCGATTAAAAGAAGAACAAAAATATTTTCAAGCTCCCGTAGTTCATAGCGGCTCAGATCTACCGCAATCTCGCGCTGGGAACGGTCGATAGTATGAATGTAGTGTTCAAGCTTTCTTTTGAGCTCTTTTAACGTTTTCATTCGTTTTCAATAATATGTCTAATATGCGTAAAATGGCTTAACACCCTTATCCGAAAAGGCGCCCGCTTTCCCGGATAAAGGCATAATTTTGGGCAGCCGCCGGCTGTTAGGTTCCAGGCTGCAATTCAAGCTTGTTTCCGTATCTGATAAAATCAATGATGAACATTATGTTCATGCCCAGCATGATCAGTTCAATGCACAGAACCGAAATGCCCGTGGCGGGATCGGACTCAATGGTTCCCGGCAGGATGGCCGCGCAGAACCATATGATGGCCGCGGTGATGGTAATCCATAGAAAATAAGCAGGGAGAAGGATTTTTACGGATTTTACATTCTGCCGCTTCAGGGCCCAGGCAGCGCCTGTCATCAGGGCCATCGAGGCGATAAGCTGATTGGCGGAGCCAAACGAAGGCCAAAGAATGGTAAAATTGCCGCTCCAGGCCAGCCAGATACCTATAGCAGCCGGAATAAGCGAGGCTATCCATCGATTTGTCAGAAACTGAAACAGCGACTCGTTGGATTTTTTCAAGGGAAGCAAAAGTTCACCCAGAGTATAGCGCGCCAGGCGGTTGGAGGTGTCCAGCGTAGTCATTGCAAAGGAGGCCACCCATAATCCTGCTATTACCTTGACAATAGCCAAAGGTATAAACTGCAGCCAGGTGGTGTTGACCATTTGTGCATAGGAGTTGGTAAACATGGAGGCTTTTGGATAGCTGCCCATCATGGCCGCTGTGTACTGCTGCCCCCAGGAATCTGCGGAAATAGCCTGACCGGCGTCCTGTATCAGGGACAGCCCGAATCCGGCCACTGCCACAATCACAAGAGTGGAAAGAAATCCCTCTGTGAGCATGCCGCCGTAACCGATGAACAGGCCGTCTCTTTCTGTCTTGAGCTGTTTGGAAGTTGTGCCGGAGCCCACCAGGGAATGGAAGCCGGACAGGGAGCCGCAGGCGATGATCAAAGGGATCGCGGGCCAGAACGGAGTGGCTTTGCCGCCGGAAATTACAGGGGCAAAAGAGGTGAATGCAGGGGCGCTGAAGCCGTGAAAGCTGAATACCGCGGCTATACCACCGATCAGGATCCCGAAATACAACAGCCAGGAATTCAGGTAATCCCTTGGCTGGAGCAGCACATCAACCGGTATGGCAGAGGCGATAATGATATAGAAGAACATGATGATCATCCAGGTGCTGTAGCTAAGGGAGATCGGTATAATAGAGCCGGCCCACAGGGCCAGTATAAGCATTATGATCCCCGCTATGGTTGACGCAAAAAAATTGATTCGGATCCTGTACATCAGCACCCCCAGAATCAGCGCAGCGATGATTTTCAGAATGTATGCCGAGGGAATGTTGGGGTTGTCCACAAAAAGGCCGCCAAGCACAGCCCCGAATGCAGCAATCACCAGGATCAGCAGAAAAAAGACGATATAGTAAAACAACTGGCCGGTTCTTTTGGTGATCAGGTCGGAAGCAACAAACTGTATGGACCTGCCGTCATAGCGCACGGAGGCCATAAGCGCCAGGTAGTCATGAACTGCTCCGATAAAGATGTTTCCGAACCAGACCCACAGCAGGGCAGGCATCCAGCCCCAGGCCATGGCGAGTACTGGGCCTATAATAGGGGCCGCTCCCGCAATGGAAGCAAAGTGGTGTCCAAAAAGCACGGATCTGCGGGCTGATACGTAGTCCACGCCATCAAACATACACTCAGCAGGAGTTTGACACTCATCAGAAACCCTGACCACGTCCCTCTCAAGTTTTTTGCCGTAAAGCATGTAAAGCAGGACATAAAGAGCCATGCCTGCAACAACAATAAAAGTTGTCATAAGCCCTCCCAGGTATTAAAGCCGTAACTTTTACCAGAAAACATGAATCTCCGGACGGTTGGGAAAATACAAAAACTTCCCGGCTGTTACAGAAATGCATCAATGCCGGCTGAAAAATGATGCCGCAGATCCTTGCGGCAAATCCAGGTATGCGGCTTGCTGTTTGCCTGCGCAGATGCATGGACCCAAAATAATTCAGTATAATAAAAATTTACTAAAGTCAAACAGTCATCCGCGGCTTCCGCCGGAGGCCATTGCTTTGAAAAAAGCACTATCCTTGACATCGCACTGTAAGGCCTATAAAAATTTTTTAAGCACTTTTTCTCTTAGCATGGCGGCACCCAAAAATACTCTTTATTCCGCCGAAGGCGCAAACAGGGAACATAGCCGGCAGTTCCCCCAAATCTTTCCCGCAGCAGAAAATGACTGGTCTGAAAAAACAACAAGCCTTTTCCTGGTCTCTGCGCTATATCCTTGGTGGTGCTACCTGAGCCCAGGCGGTCCTTTTGGCGACCGGCAATCTTCCGGGTCCGGAGGATCGAGATTTGCTCAGGGCCGCCACTAGTCTGGGTGGCGGCATCGGCCATGAAGGAGATACATGCGGAGCTCTTACAGGGGCAGTACTGTCGCTGGGGCTCTACCACCAGGGGGGAGACCGGCGGGCTTTATACCGGGACGCCGCAAGTTTCTATAACCGTTTCACGCGGTACTACGGCAGCAGCAAGTGCAGGGATATTATCGGGATCCGGCTGAAAGAAGGAAACAATATCAGGCGATTCCTGTATAAAGGCGTCATATGCATGGGGGCAGTCTACCGCTCCATAGGCTGGCTCTTTGATTTGATGGAGCGGGACAGCGGCAAAGAAAACAAGGCAGTCGGCCTGCACGAGGCTTCGGCAATACCGACCAACGGCAATACGGACTGTTCCGCTCTTGTGCTGCGGGAAATCAGCAGCCGCTCCAACCTGAATATCAGCTCCCTGGCTCCTGCCCTTTCCGGTTTTTCCGGCGGAATCTGCCTGCAGGGTGATGTCTGTGCTGCACTTATGACCGGAGTATTAATTCTCGGGCTTGTCCACGGAAACGACCCCGAGGCCAACAGGCTTACCCGCAAGCAGCTGCTGCAGGTCGGCTGGAAAATCATGCAGCAGGGCAACAGGGCCTTTGCCTGTGAAAGTCTGCATCCCTCTTTTGCCGCAAGCCGCAAGGCCGAAATGCTGTATCAGGATTTCGTGGCGCACTTCGGCAGTGCGGATTGCAAAAGCATTGTAGAGAACCGAAGCTGTCCGGCAGGTTCCGGGGGCTGCCAAAACCTGGCAAAGCACATATCCGAGAGCACCCTTGCTCTCCTGTAAGCTTCACGGAAGCGGCATGCACAGCAGAAGCCCTGCCCCGCATCGCTTTTAACCGGCCTGCGATCGGATGTGCACATCGTGCTTGGGATAGGGGATCGTAATGCCGGCTTCCCGGAGCTTTTGATAAACAGCCAGATTCACGGCATATAAAGTTTTGTAGTATTCCTTGGTCGGAACCCAGTAACGCATCCCGATATTAACTGCTGACTCGCCGTATTCCTCGATGCCGATGATCGGCGCCGGGTCATCCGGAACCTGATCGAAGGATTCTATTACCTCCCGAATTGCTGCGATTGCCTGTTCCACGTCATCGGCATAGGAAACGCGGATCCCCAACTCTTGCATTAGGGTCCCTCCGCTCCGCTCCTGCGGATTTTAGACCGTCCGTCTGCCGGCTGCCGCAAAAAAAGACAGCAGCCGGCCGGCTTCCGTGGTGTGTCTTCTATATCCCTCTGCCCGCCAGCCGCTTTACCCCCTCGGTATCTTCAACAAACACCTGCATATGCGGAAAGGGAATTTCGATACCCGCGCTGTCCAGGGCTTTTTTGCATTTTTCCGTGTACTCCCAGCTTAAGGGGTACTTCTGAACAGGATTCTCCGTCCAAAACCGCATCTCCAGGTTCACACTGGAATCGCCCAGGCTTGTCACCAGAACTGCCGGGGGCGGGCTGGACATAATGCGGTCATCGCCGGCAAGCGTGTTCAGCATTACTTCTCTGGCTTTCTGCATATCCTCCTTGTATGCAATACCGACCGGTACGCGCACCCGGATTTTCGGTGTCAGCGTATAGTTGATCACCCGCTCCTGGGCGAGCTGCTTGTTGGGCACCACCGCGGTTTCATTGTCAAAAGTGGTCAACACCGTGGTGCGCAGCCGGATCTCGGATACCGAGGCATGCAGATTCCCGATGGAAATCCAGTCGCCCTCCTTGAAAGGCTGGTCAATGATGATGGCTACCCCGGAGATAAAATTGGCTATGGTATCCTGGGCGGCAAATGAAAATGCCAGACCGGCGATACCGACGCCGGCAATAAGGGAGGCGATGTTGATGCCCAGTTGATCCGCCACGGTCAGGGTCGCAATGACCACCACGATATATTTGACAAACCGCTGCAAAAGCCTTCGGGCGTGTTCGGACATATGGGTCCGCTCCAGCGCCCTCCGGATCACCTTGTTCATGGTGCGGATAATGATCCAAAACAATAAAATCAGCAGGATGGCGCTGAGGAACTTCGGCATATACCCCATGACGCTTGCTGCCAGGGCATCGAAATTAATCGCTTCTAATATCCGCTGAAACATTTATGCATGTCCTTGATCAATGATGTGTGGATCACCGGGACAACCGGTCTTAAACCAAAATTATCAGCTGCAGGGGTTTTGTCCGGTCAACTGCCTTCCCGCCCATCATATGCAGTATCCACCGAAGCCGGAAAAAATTCAATAATCCTTTGTTCAAACCCAAACTGCCACGGGCGAAAGCTGCGCGCAAGGGGAAGCTTCTCGAAAATCCCGGAAAAAACAGGCTTGACCCAAGGGCCTTGGCATATGGTAAAAAAGGCTTCCTGCTCATTACAACAACTGATCTTCCGGGGGGTTCTGGCAGTGACGGGACTTTTCCTAATCCTTGCATGATCATCCGGAGATCACCGGTAATTGCGAAAGGCTGATTGCCCGGTTTTCCGAAAAAAAAGGGGGAAATAATGCCTGGCAGGTGGAACCGTTTCATATTGTGGAGCTTCGTTATTCTACTGATTTCAGCCAATATTGGTCTTGCCGCGGAGCATCGCATGGAATACCAATTTGAAGTGATCAATAAAGATGGCGGCAATACCCTCTGGAATTCGCTTTGGATCCCGATACCGAACACAACAAACTATCAATACAATATTGATTTAACAGAGATCACCCCGGAGCCTTCAAAAATATATACCGATCCGGAGCATAATAATACCGTATTGTATTATGAAAACGCCCCGGCCGTTATTTCCGGGAGCTGCGAATACAGCCGCAAGCCGCCCTTTGCCTTTGATGTGGATCCGCAAAAGATCGGCCAGTATGACAAAAACTCCCCTCTCTATAAACTCTACACCCGATCCGAGACCTGGATCGAGGCCGATGCCCCGGAGATTGCAAGCAAGGCTGAAGAAATTGTGGAGGGCTTGGACAACCCGTATGCAAAAGCCCAACATATCCATGATTTTGTGTGTAATTACCTAACCCCGGAGCAGATTCCCTGGACGACACCCGAAGAATACTTTGATGCATATGGAGCCTTGGCGACGTATAAGCGGGGCTCTGGAACCTGTCACAATTATGCCCTTGTATTTGTCGCCCTCTGCCGAGCGGAAGGCATACCAGCCCGCACTGTACACGGAATAAACTTTTTTGAAGGGTTGCTCGGGGAAAAGATCGGCATTGAAGATTGGAGCCACGCCTGGGCGGAATTTTATCTTCCCGAATATGGATGGATCACTGTGGATCCCAGCCAAAATCAATTCGCGGAAGTCTCGAATCTGCGCCTGGCCTATTCCATGGGCAACAACATAACTTTAAATCCGCCTTGCAATTCGCCGGACACTTGGTATTGCCATGAAGGAACAGCCATGTCCCTGGGCTATACCGTGCCCTTTACCGAAGAACGGATTACCATAGAAAAACGCGATCCGGAGAACGGGAACAATCTGTATTTCCCGCACGTGGCAAGCGACGGGCAGTGGAAAACGGAGATCACCGTGGTAAACAAGAGCAGCGGGCAGGTTGCAGGGACCCTGGCGGCCTATGACGGGGACGGCAATAAACTGGAAGAAGAGTCGCTGGAGTTATCCGGCCACGCGCGCCGCGCCCGGGTTGTCGGCGAGGCGTTCCCCGATCCGGATGAAATCCGCTACATGGTGTTCTCCGCGGACTCCGCGGATGTCTGCGGCTACACCAAGTTCTGCCAGGAGGGCAAATACCGGGTGGCTGTTCCCGCGGTCCGGGAGAAAAACCGGGATGCCATTCACGTGCCCCATATTGCCTCCGATGATGCCTGGTGGACGGGACTGGCGCTTGTAAACACAACAGATACAGAAAAGACCCTGACGATTCGCTTTGATACCGGCCGGACCGAGACCGTCCGGATGGATCCGGGCGCCCAGAAAAGCTTCTCCATCCGGGATCGTTTGGGCGCGGCGCAGCCGGATATCGAGTCCGCCGAGATAGAGGGCGGCGCCGGTGTTATCGGCCTGGAGCTCTTCGGGCACAAAAAAGAGCCCCAGCTAAGCGGTGTTCTGCTGCGGGACGCGTGCGCGGACACCCTCTACTTTCCCCATGTGGCAACAGAGGGCACCTGGTGGAC
>JAWOFF010000010.1:0-8279 GCA_046482325.1 Desulfosalsimonadaceae bacterium | reverse complement strand
ACAAGGCCGTCATAAAAAGGGCCAGCACGCACAGAAGCACGCCCGCGGCTTTTATACGGCCTATGTTCAAGCCCTGCCAGCTTTTTCGCAGACAGCAGAGCAACAGCAGGAAAACAGCGCTGTTTGCCGCAACAAGCAGACCGGAAATGCCGTAGACACCGAAAATATCCGCAATCTGGATAATCCGGGTCCTTGCATACTGGCTGTAGCCCAAAAGACCCCAGGGAAATCCCGACAAAGCCCAGGAGCGGATATACTCCAGCGCAACCCAGGAAACCGGCGCCATAACAGCAAAAACAAGCGGTCTGCGGCAGCAGCGCACCAGAAACCAGGCAAAGGCAGACGGATACAGGCTAAGATAGCCGGCAAGCAGAATAAAGGCCGGCACTGCCGCAATAAAGGGGATATGCCCGTAAACCCGCATGGTGGGAACCAGCCAGTACAGAAGCATCAGGTAATGCGCAAAACCAGCCAGAAAGCCAAGGCAAAAGGCGCGGCCCGGTTCTGCGGTGCGGATGGCAAAAAACAGCAGAACAAGCGCCGCCCATGCCGTATACCAGGCGCCGATACCGGGAAAAGCCGCTGCCAGAAGAACGCCGCTTGCAACAGCCAAAAAAATTTTCCCGGCATTCTCTGATATTGCGCCAATACGCTGCATGACTCTGCATCTCCTTTTATTCCGTTGCTGCAGTCCGCCTGTATTTTCCGTCAGAGATGTCCATAGCATTTTTCCTCCGCCGCCTCCAGAAAGAACATGCGCCGGGCAGGCAGGCATTGCAATCTGTTTTGATTTATGTCAAAAGGCTGTCAATAACAGGTAACACTATGTAAAACCTAAATTGAGCGATTTTCAAGTTTGCCGCAGATACAAGGAAGATGACTGTCGAGCTATAGGCGGCTATGCGAGACATCATCTGACGCGGTAGATGAGGTAAAATTGAAAATCCCGAAGGGTTTGAAATTTTTAAGACTAAAAATGGCTTAACTACCTTAAAATAATTCAGAAATAAATAGTTTTAAAAATTTGAAACGCTCAGTTTAGGTAAAAAATCTTTTTAGCGGCCGCCAAAAAGGGCAGTTTAAAAACCCCAAAAAACAGAAGTATATATGAAGACAATCCTGATAACCGGTGCAGACGGGCAGCTTGGAAAGGACTGCTGCTGCGTCCTGGGAACCGGGGGCTTTATCAAAGCTGTTGATATCGACCAGGCAGACATTGCATCGGAAAAAGAAGTAACAGAACTTGTGTCGGCCGTAAAACCTGACGTTATTGTCAACTGTGCGGCCTTTACCCAGGTGGATGCCTGTGAAGAAAACGTTGAGAGAGCCTGGGACGCCAATGCCAGGGGCCCCGCCAATCTCGCCAAAGCCGCCGCCGGAATCGGAGCCCGGCTGATCCATATCTCTACAGATTACGTATTTGACGGAACCAAAAAACCGCCTGAAGCCTACACAGAATATGATTCTCCGCGCCCTGTATCGGTTTACGGCAAAAGCAAGCTCGCCGGCGAAACCCGGATAATGGAGATCACGGATAACTGCGTCATTTTAAGAACCGCCTGGCTCTACGGTGCCGGGGGCAAAAACTTCCTCCGCACCATTGCCGCTAAAATCGCAAAAGAGCCGGGAAAACGGCTAAAAATTGTTGCAGACCAGCACGGCGCACCGACCTGGAGCTATCGGCTGGCCCTGCAGATCCAGCGCCTTTTGCCCCCGGATGCAAAAGGCATATACCATGCATCTGCTGAAGGCTCCTGCACCTGGTATGAACTGGCATGCCTGCTCTGCCGGCAGCTGGAACTTGCCTGCTCTATAGAGTCCTGCACGACCGCGGAATATCCTACTCCTGCCAGGCGGCCGCAAAACTCGATTCTGGAAAACCATCGCCTCAAAGCCGAAAACTTAAATGTCATGGTCCCATGGCAGCAGGATGTAGAGGCATTTCTTGCCGCCCACGGCAGAGAACTGACAGCTCCGCCTGAAAAGCGAAAAGAAGGAGGCAGCCTGTGAATCTTCTGGTCACCGGCGGCAGCGGATTTATAGGAAGCAATTTTATCCGGTACCTGCTTACCGAGTCCGGTTTCAGCGGGCGGATCATCAATGTGGACTGTTTAACGTATGCAGGCAATCCTGATAATTTAGACGACATCGAAAAACGCTTTCCGAACCGCTACATCTTTGTCCGCCAGGATATCTGCCGGATGGAGGAAATGGCCAAAATCTTTGATTATTATCAAATCGAGGCCGTCTGCCACTTTGCGGCAGAATCCCATGTAGACCGTTCCATCGCAGCACCGGACGCCTTTATTCAGACCAATATCATCGGCACATGGAATCTGCTGGAGCTTGCCCGGAAACGCAGGCAGCAGATCAAACGATTCCACCACATCAGCACGGACGAGGTCTATGGCAGCCTTGGCAAAAGCGGCCTGTTCAGCGAGGCCTCACCGTATCAGCCTACAAGTCCGTATTCCGCATCCAAGGCTGCATCCGACCACCTGGTGCGGGCATACTTTCATACCTACGGGCTGCCCGTCACCATTTCCAACTGCTCCAACAATTACGGTCCCTACCAGTTTCCGGAAAAACTGATTCCCCTTATGATTCTAAACGCACTGGAGGACAAACCGCTTCCGGTCTACGGAGACGGCAGACACATCCGGGACTGGCTCTACGTCCGGGACCACTCAGCCGCTCTGTGGGCCATCCTAAGCTCCGGCAGAACCGGTGAAACCTACAACATCGGAGGCCATTGCGAGATAGAGAACATCCGCCTGGTCGAAAATATCTGCGATATCATGGATTCCATGCAGGAACCGGGTCTTACAGGCTCCCGCAGGGAACTGATCACTTACGTTGCGGACAGGCCTGGCCATGACAGACGATACGCCATTGATGCCTCCAAAATCTCCGGAGAACTGGCCTGGAAGCCGGAGACTCCGATTCAGACAGGGCTGCAGCAAACCATTGAGTGGTATGCGGCAAACCGCGAATGGGTCGGGCGGGTCAAAAGCGGCGAATACCGGGACTGGATAAAACAGCAATACAATCTTTAGGCCCCATGGATGCTTCTTAGATGCTGCCAGGCAGGCAACGGCACCAAAAAAATACGGGAGGATACTCCAGATGAAAGGCATCATACTGGCCGGAGGCTCCGGAACCAGGCTGTACCCTTTAACACGGGTAACCAGTAAACAGCTTCTGCCCATATATGACAAACCCATGATCTACTATCCCCTGTCGGTCCTCATGCTGGGCGGGATTCGCGATATACTGCTTATATCAACGCCTCATGATCTGCCCAACTTCCAGGCCCTTCTGGGCGACGGGAGCTGGCTGGGGATAAACATTTCCTATGCGGAGCAGCCGCGGCCCGAGGGCATAGCCCAGGCATTTCAAATCGGCAGGGACTTTATCGGAAAAGACGGCGTATGTTTAATCCTCGGGGACAATCTTTTCTATGGACACAATCTCTCCGGCATCCTTGACTCCGCCTTCCGTTCAACAGCCGGGGGGGTGGTTTTCGGCTACCGGGTCACGGATCCGGGGCGATACGGGGTGGTTGCCTTTGATGAGAACGGCAGGGTAAACGATATTGAAGAAAAGCCGGCCCATCCCAAATCCAATTATGCAGTGGCTGGTCTCTACGTCTACAACAACGAGGTAAAAGAAATCGCTGACAGCCTCTCGCCCTCTGCCCGGGGCGAGCTGGAGATATCTGACATCAACAGGGCATACCTGAATAAAGGCAGCCTGGAGGTAGAGCTTCTGGGAAGGGGATTTGCCTGGCTTGATATGGGAACCCACGAATCCATGCAGCAGGCAGCCAGCTATGTGCAAACCATTCAGAAAAGGCAGGGTTTTAAAATCGCTTGTGTTGAAGAAATCGCCTACAGACTGGGCTACATCAGCAGCTCGCACATAAAAGCCCTGGCTTCCGATATGAACAATAATGAATATGGAAGCTATTTGAAAGATATTGCAACATTTAAACGCTCAGAGCTGCTGCAATGACAATGCACGCAACACCCATGGACATTCCGGATGTGCTCCTGATCGAGCCCCGGGTTTTCAGCGATCAACGGGGGTTTTTCCTGGAGACTTACCAGCAGCGAAAATACGCAGAAGCAGGCCTGGAATACTCTTTTGTCCAGGACAACCATTCCCGCTCCCAAAAATCGGTGCTTAGGGGGCTTCACTACCAGCTGGAAAACCCGCAGGGCAAACTGGTATATGCGGTGCGCGGCGAAATCTTTGACGTGGCCGTGGATATACGGCGCGGCTCTCCCTCTTTCGGCCGGTGGACCGGCACCTTTCTGTCGGATACAAACCACCGCCAGATCTTTATACCGGAAGGGTTTGCGCACGGCTTCGCGGTATTAAGCGAATTTGCTGACGTGGTGTATAAATGCACCCGGTTTTACGCCCCCGGCGATGAATACGGCATCTATTGGGGGGATGAGCAGATCGGCATTCAATGGCCGCTGCAGGCCCCCCTTCTCTCTGAAAAGGACCAGCGCTACCCGCGCCTGCACGAAACCCCTGAAGGCCGGCTTCCCGTATACCGAGCGCATCCCGGGTAAGTATGGCCTCAGGTACTGAAATCCGGCCGCCTAATCAACCCACGATAATGCACAAAATTGCCTATGAAGATTGAAAAGCAGAAATCCTTCGGTCCCGTCCGGGCATGGGAACTAGGCTGGTCGCCTGTTGGTCAGCCTATAATGACCGTCCACATCTATATTGTCGGTCGGGTGATGATTGACACCGGCCAGAGCCACATGCGAAAGGCGGTTTTGGGCATTGCGCGTGAACATGGAGTGGAGGCTGTTTTGCTGACCCACTGTCACGAGGATCATGCAGGCAATGCAGCAGCTCTGGCAAAACGTCTGAATATTCCCGTATACGCCCATTCCAAAACCTGCCGCAAAATGCAGAAGCCCGGCCGGATATCTCCTTATCAGCATCTGGTGTGGGGTGCCTCTGATCCCCTGCAGGCCTTTGTATTGTCAGATTGTTTTGTAAAAAACGGTCTCCGGCTGCAGCCGGTTTTTACGCCGGGCCACAGCATGGATCACACCGCCTTTCTGGAGCCCCGGCAGGGTTGGCTTTTCTCCGGGGACTTGTATCTGGCCCCCCGGATCAGGCGTTTCCGGGATGATGAAAATATAGCCTTACAGATCCGCTCCCTCCGTAAAATCCTGGAATACGAGTTCGATTCCCTGTTCTGCGCCCACCAACCGGCGGCTACAAAAGGCAGGCGGCGTATAACCGCAAAACTGCGTTTTATGGAAAATTTCTATAGCAGGGTGGCAGAACTTGCTAACAAAGGACTGGATGCAAAGACTATTATGAAACGGCTCCATTTAAAAGAAACACGTTGGATCCAATTCATGTCACTCGGCAGTATAAGCATGAAAAATATGGTACAATCGGTTATCGATACCCGTATGGATAAACGGGGTCAGAAGGGAGTATAAGCCTTTCAATAAACTTTTTATACTTTCTTGAATTTCCCTGCCGCCGGGCCGGCGGAAGAACCAGGTCAAAACCGCCTGCACTCATATGCCCAGAAACGCCTCCCGGACTTCTCTGGATGCCTTGATTTCATCAGGGGTGCCCGAAGCTTTGATCTTTCCCTCGTGCATGATATAGGCATAGTCTGCCGCACCCAGGGAGGCGTCGGCATTCTGCTCGACAAGCAGAATAGTCAAGCCGATATCGGATTTGAGCTTTTCAATGGTTTCAAACACCTCTGCGGCCAGCTTGGGCGCCAGTCCCTGGCTCGGCTCATCGAGCATCATGAGCCGGGGCTTGGTCATCAGGGCCCGGCCTATGGTGGTCATCTGCTGCTCCCCGCCGCTGAGCAGCCCGGCCATCTGGCGGCTGCGCTCCTTTAACCGCGGAAAAAGCGTATATACGATATCCAGGGATTCTTCCCGGTGTTCATAGGCTTTTTTCAGGTATGCGCCCATGAGCAGGTTTTCATAAACCGTCATATTGGGAAACAGGTGTTTTCCTTCCGGCACCAGGGCAATCCCCTGCTCGACTTTCCGGTGGCTGGACAGAAAGGTGATGTCCCGGCTTTCGTAAAAAACCTTCCCGCCCCAGGGCCGCACGGATCCCAGAATCGTTTCCAGCAGGGTGCTTTTGCCCGCGCCGTTGGGCCCGAGCAGGGATGTAATCGAGCCCTTTGCCACTTCAAGATCGGGGTGCCACAAAACCTGCATGGCGCCATAGCCGGATTCAAGAGCCTGAACTGTCAGCATTTTCTTCCTCTGCGCCTTTGCCCAGATACACGTCCACCACCCGGGGATCGGACAGGGCCTGCCGGGTGGGGGCATCAACGATCTTCTCCCCGTGATCCAGCACGATCACCTTTTCGGCCATGTTCACCACCGCGCGCATGATATGCTCCACCATGGCCACAATGGCGATTTTTTCCTGCTTGGCCACTTCCACCAGGAATTTTACCATGTTGTCGATCTCGCCGGGATGCATGCCTGCCATGGCCTCGTCCATGAGCAGCAGCTTCGGCTGCATGGCCAGCGCCCGGGCGATCTCCATGAATTTTTTTTCCACCGGCGTGAGCATACCGGCACTTTTTTTCCCGTGCCCGGCAAGGCCGATGCGCTCAATGACCTGGTCTGCGATCTCAAGGGACTGCGCCACATTTACCAGTTTGCCCCGGGAGCCGAACATGGCGCCCACCGCCACGTTTTCCCGGACCGTGGCCGAGGCAAACGGCCTTGGAATCTGAAAGGTCCTGGCAATACCCAGCGGTGCCCGCTTATACGGCGGCATCCGTGTAATATCGGTTTCATCGAAAAAAACCCGGCCTTCTTCCGGATAAAAAACCCCGTTGATCACATTGAAAAGGGTGGTCTTGCCGCTGCCGTTGGGCCCGACAATGCCTATGAATTCGCCGCTTGCGATCTCCAGGCTGACCCTGTCGACGGCCACCAGCCCCCCGAACCGTTTTGTCACGTTTTCAAGCCGCAGCAAAGACATGGCAAATCCTACATGATATACGGCGCAATGGCCGTATTTCTGGTTTTTCCTTTAATCACGCCCACCACGCCTTCCGGAAACATCACGATAATGAAAATAATCACCAGGGCGAAAATAAAAAGCTGGAATCCGGGCAGAAAAATGGACAGGTAATACTTGGATATGCCGTAAATCAGCGCTCCCACCACGGGACCCAGCATGGTGCCCGCCCCGCCGAGCATCACGATGATAATGGCCTCAATGGTGTAATGGATTTCAAACACCTCGGGCGGAAACACGTACGGGGTTTTCAGGGCCCATGAAGCCGCGCCCACGGTGCCGGCAAAACTGGCGCTGGTGATAAAGGCGATGATCTTATACTTTGTCACGTTAATGCCCATGACCCTGGCCGCATCCTCGTCTTCGCGCAGTGCGGTCAGCGCGTATCCGATCTTGCTTTTCATGTACAAAAGCGTGACAACCGCCGCGGCCGCGGCAATAAACAAAACCATGACATCGGCCCAGAAAGTCATGATGCGACTGGCCAGATCCCGGCCCAGGATCTCATTTAACTGGGCGGTAAATATCATTCCGGAAGAACCGTTCCACAGGTTGGCCCCCTCGATGAGATACCTGAATCCCTCGTTTACCCCGATGGTGGCAATGGCAAAATACGCCCCGCGCAGCCGCAGGGCAACCGCGCCCACGGCCATGGACAACAGGGTGGCCATGACAATGGCCAGTATAAACCCGATGGCCACGATACCCAGGCCCAGCTGCGGGTAACCGGCAAGACCCGTAATTGCCGTGGCCATGCCGTAGGTGCCGATTCCGAGAAAGGCCACATACCCGAAATCCACGTACCCGGTCATTCCCAGGAAAATGTTAAATGCCTGTCCCAGGGCGCAGTAAAAAAGCAGGGTGGCGGCCAGCTGCCACATCCCCGTGACATTACGCCCGACCAGAAACAACACGAGATAGGCGACAAATACCGGCAGCAACGGATAATACGGGCGGAGTCGATTCTTCATTTGGCTTTAATGATCCCCGTGGGTCGGATTAACAGAATGATCAAAAGGATGAGAAACGACAGAAAACGCGTCAGGGCAAAGGGTTCGACTCCGGGAATCAGGGCGAACATGGTATACGAGGTGTTTTCGATAAGCCCGAATACCAGGCCGCCGAAAAACGCGCCGTAAGGACCCAAGCAGCTCGAAGCGATGCTGCACCCGCGCTTCGGCCCGGACGCTCCCGACCCGATCACCACCGGGCTGGCGGCGTCACCGGGC
>JAWOFF010000179.1:0-2865 GCA_046482325.1 Desulfosalsimonadaceae bacterium | reverse complement strand
GCTTGCCGGCTATTTCCTGCTCCAGGCAGAAGAACAGAACAGCACGGATTCAATCACGTTAAACATTTCCAAGGGACACCTGGCAAGCTTTCTGGGCACTATCCCGGAGACCTTGTCCCGCATGCTCAAAAAAATGAGCGAACAGGGACTCATAGATGTGGAGGGCAGAAAAGTCCGCCTTCTGGATCGGCAGGCTCTGGAAGACCTTGCAGAATTAGGAAAAATGGAAACCTGATCCGGAGACAAGACCCATGACAGATTCACATATCAAAATCCTGGCTATCAATCTCAGCCGGTCCAAAGGCACCAGGAAAAACCCGGAAGAAGAGGCCGAACTGGTAGTGGGTTACGGAATCAAGGATGACGCCCATGCCGGCGACTGGCACCGGCAGGTAAGCTTTCTGGCCGCCGAAGCCATTGACGAGGCCCGCAATCGGGGCCTGGAGGTGATTTTCGGAGATTTTGCCGAAAACATTACCACCCGGGGAATTCAGTGGGAGACCCTGCCTGTGGGGACACGGCTTGAAATCGGCAACACGGCCATGGTGGAAATAACCCAGATAGGCAAGGAATGCCACAAACCCTGCGCTATCTATTACAAGACAGGCGACTGCATCATGCCGGCAAAAGGAGTTTTTGCAAAAGTGATAAAGGGCGGAACCATCCGCACGGGTGACAGTCTACGATCGTGCGGCTGATTCTGCCCTTTTTATGATTCGGCGCTCGTGTCATCTTTTTTGATGCCTAATAAGCCCGTTTCATCCAGCCGGTCTTTTTGTCCAACTCCACCTTTTCCACCAGGGATCCGTCTTTAGTTACTATCTCTCCTGTATACACTTCGTCTTTTTCCGTGATTTCCCCGACTTTCAGGTTAGGATTGGCTGCCACGTAGTTCCGCATCAACTGACGGGCGTCTTCCTTGCTCATCGGCTGCACTGCCTCGGTCTGACCTCTTGGGCACTGCCCCCTGCTCCATCCGTGATGCATGCCCTGACCGCGCATTCCGCCCCTGCCGTGCATCATTTCCTGGCCGCCGCTGTAACCCGAAGGCCCGCCGCACCACGGACAGAACCATCCCTGCCCGGATTCAGGGGACTGGGTCTGTGGCCTCTGGGACTGCTGCTGCGATTGGGCAAAAACCGGCCAGGCGCAAAGAAGTATAAGCGCCATGCTGAAAACAATTGCTTTTTTCATTTCACACCTCCTGTTTTTACATATTAATGCATACAATTTACCCGGTTCCTGCATTGTTTCTTAAGGAACCGTCTTTAAATACAAAAAATAACCCCGGCCCCGAACCTGTGCAAAAAAAATCCCAGCATGTTTTTCCCATACCTGCCCGCCTGACTGACTGCCGGGTGTAAACAACTTTTACACCGGAATGCCCGGGATGTTTTATTTTTGCAACCATCGCCCCGGAGAATTATTATTTTAGGCTGCGGCGCGTATTTTGAAAGTCATGTTAAAAAGCGGGGCCGGACCACTGCAGACCATTACAGGTTATTATATTTAACAAGGGGCAAAAAATGAGGCATCTGAGCGCAAAAAACAAATGGATCCTGTCGGCAACGCTTGCGCTGCTGACAGCCTCAGCAGGAGTCTTGGCGAATGAGGCTCATGCATCCGGCCTGATATGGGCACCCCCTCCCCTTGAACAGCTCATAGACGAAGCCCTGGAGAACAACCGCTCCATCCGGAGCAAAGCCGCCCGCGCAGAAGCGCTCGAATCCGGCATTCCGGCCGCCCGTGCACTTCCGGACCCGAAAGTCGGATTTGCCGTCCAGAGCCTGCCAACAGACAGCTTTGCATTTGACCAGGAACCCATGACCCAGAAGCAGATATTCCTGGAACAGACAGTGCCCTGGCTTTCCAAGCTGGATCTCAGATCCGAAACCGCGGCGGAAAACGCCAGGGAGGAAAAAGCCGGGCTCGAGGCAGCCCGCCTCGAACTTGCCAGGGACGTGGCAGACGCCTGGTATGAACTGGGCTACGTGGCAGAAAGCCAGCGCATAAATGACGAGCTGATTGAGCTGCTCGAGCGCATACGCCGGGATGCCGAAAGCGGATACGCAGTGGGAGAGGGTCTGCAGCAGGACATCTTCCAGGCTGAGGTTGAACTCTCGCGCCTCAAAGACGAGGCGGTCAGGCTCGAAAACCGAAGAAGCACCATAGAAGACCGCCTTCATGAACTCACCAACAGGCAGGACCGCGAATCCATTGATCCGCCTTCGGATCTGCCCGAACCTGATTTCTCGTTTTCCACAGAGGCGCTGGCTAAAAGCGCGCTGGCCAGAAACCCGGATTTAAAAGGAATGCAGGCTGCAATCGAGGGCGCGGAGGCTGAAACCCGGCTGGCGGAAAAAGATTATTACCCTGATTTTAACATCCGCCTGACCTACGGACAGCGCGACGAAGACCGCACCGGAAGGGATTTGCCGGATTTTTTCTCTGCCGCAGTGGCAATGGATATCCCCCTCTGGCACAAAAGCAAGCAGTCCAGGGAGGTTGCGGCAGCATCCGAAAATCAGCGTTCCGCCCGGAACCGGTACCACGATCTAAAAACCCGCCTGCCTTACCGTATCAATTCCCTGGCCTCTGAGATCAAAGACAGCCGCCGCAGATACGAGCTTTATACAAATGAGCTGATACCCCAGGCCGGCCAGTGGGCAAGGTCTGCCCTTGATGCATACGAGGTGGACAGGGTGGCCTTTGACACCATGATCGAGGCCCGGATCAGGGTGCTTAAATACAGGAGAGAGGCCAGCCGGCTTTTCTACAACATTTACCAGAAGCGCGCGGAACTTGAGGCATGGATCGGCGGAGCCGCGCAAACTGGACGGCAGGAAACTTTTCATGAATCCAAAA
>JAWOFF010000073.1:0-4994 GCA_046482325.1 Desulfosalsimonadaceae bacterium | reverse complement strand
CCCCCCTGGTCGGGGGACTCGAAAATATCATGGATCAAAAGAAGGCCGCCTGGCATAATATGACCCGCCCAGCCGCTGTAATCGCCAACAGCCGCAGCGTAACTGTGGCCTCCGTCGATAAAGACCAGTGCGAGCGGAATGGACCAGAATTTCGCAAAGACCGCGGATCTGCCCACCATCGGCAAAACCGTATCTTGCAGGCCGGCTTTTGCCAGCGTCTGCCGAAACAGCGGCAGGGTATCGATCATTTGTACCCTTGGATCATAAGTATCCGGATCAAAAAAGCCCTCTCCCGGCTGCTGTTCCTCGGAGCCGCGGTGGTGGTCAACAGAGAAGACAACACTGTTGCTCTCACGGCAACCCCAGCCGAGGTAGAGACTGGATTTTCCGCAATAGCTGCCGATCTCCAGGCACGGCCCCATGCGGCCTGCGCTTTTGGCCGCCTCATAGAGGCGCATGCCCTCGTCCCTGTCAAGAAATCCTTTGACCGATGCAAGCATCGTCTCGTCAACCATTAAACATCTCCGTAATCGCGAACAAGGACCTCACGGGGCTTAACACCGTCTGAGGGGCCGACTACCCCTTCCTGCTCCATAGTCTCGATAATGCGGGCCGCCCGGTTGTAGCCGATCCGCAAATGGCGCTGCACCATGGAAATGGAAGCCTGGCCGGTTTTTGCCACTAAAGCGACCGCTTCATCATAGCGCTCGTCATAGTCTTTTTCTTCGCTGTCCTCTTTTTCCGCAGTCTGCTTCTCAAGCACCTCTTCGTTATAATCCGGAGATTTCTGTGTTTTGAGAAACTCAATGATCCGGGAGACTTCCTCCTCGGTAATATAGGCGCCGTGGATGCGCTGCAGCCTAGCGGTTCCCGGCGGCAGAAACAGCATATCGCCGTTTCCCAGCAGTGTTTCCGCGCCGTTGGCGTCAATAATCGTGCGCGAATCGGTTTTGGAAGAAACCTGAAAGGACAGCCTTGTGGGAAAATTGGCCTTAATCACACCGGTCAGAACGTCCACGGAAGGGCGCTGGGTGGCAAGGATCAAGTGAATCCCGGCGGCGCGGGCCATCTGTGCAAGCCGGGTAAGTGCTACCTCAACATCCCGGGAGGAAACCATCATCAAATCGGCCAGCTCATCAATGATCACGACAACATAGGGAAGTTTTTCCGGCTTCTGCGCCTCCGGCTCCGCTGCCCCGGAGGCGGCCTTCTCCATTTTCTCGTTGTACTGGTTGATGTTGCGCACCCGGTTTTCCGACAGCAGCTCATACCTGCGCTCCATCTCCTTTACCGCCCAGAAAAGCGCATTGGTGGCTTTTTTCATATCCGTTACCACCGGGGTTATCAGATGCGGGATGTCATTGAAGCCGGAGAGTTCAATGCGTTTTGGGTCGATCATGATGAACTTTACGATATCCGGCGTGGCCTTGTAAAGAAGACTGCAGATCATGGTGTTTAAGGCAACGCTTTTGCCCGTGCCGGTAGCTCCGGCAATGAGAAGATGCGGCATGTTCTGGAGATCCGCCACCACAGGGCTCCCCACGATATCCTTGCCCATGGCGAGGCTTAAACTCGATTGGGATTGGGCGAATTCCGGGGAGGCCAGAATATCCTTAACTGCCACCATCTCCCTCCTGGCGTTGGGCACTTCGATTCCGATAGCCGCCTTTCCGGGAATGGGGGCAATAATTCGAATGCTCATGGCCTTTAAAGCAAGCGCGAGATCATCGGAGAGATTGACCACCTTGTTTATCTTAATGCCTGGAGCAGGTTCAAACTCAAAGCGTGTAATCACGGGGCCCGGCGTAACAGTTACTACCTTGCCTTTTACCCCGAAATCGTCCAGCTTTTTTTCCAAAAGATGCGATAGCTCATGCAAATGCTCGTGATCCACAGAATCTGCAACAACCTCCGAATCCCGCAAAAAATCAATGGAGGGCAGCTGAAAGCCCCCGGTAAACCGCATGGATTCAAATACCTGCTGCCTGGGCACCGGGACGGGGTTGCTGTTTTTACCGGATTCCGGGGCAGCAGCCTTGATGGTAATCGGAGAGGAAGGCTCAGCGGCACGGGAAGAGGAAGGCGCTTCAGCGGCTGCGGATTTCGCGGTTTTCTGCCGGCCCGCTCTTTTGCCTGGACCGGCAGCGGCCCTCTCTTTTTTGCGGGCCGTTTTTCTTTCCCTGCGGAGACGTCTGTTTTCGGAAATTCTCGCAGCGCCCGCATTTATCCGGGAAAACCCCAGAAGCAGGAAGCGGAAGCTGTTTTTTAAAAGCCCGATAAAGGATATGCCGGTTGTAAGGATAAAGCCGACAATTAAAAACACAGCCAGGATGACCGAGCCGCCCGCTGCATTGGAGTAAGCAAGCAGAAGACTTCGCAGGGGGTGGCCGATAATCCCGCCGGCCGTATACCGTACGCCGAAGATCTCGTATGCCTGGCCGTACAGGGCAAAAAAGGCGCCCGTGACAACAATCAGAATAAGTCCGCCTCCGGCTGTGGCCAGTATGTATCGGCCGGAGCGGTTTTGAAAAAACCGGATACACGCCAGAAGCAAGAGCACAGGAACCCAGAAAGCCCCCACGCCGAAAAGCCCGATTAATCCCCCCGCAATATAGGCGCCCAACAGCCCGAAAAAATTCTGGACATGCCCCGCCGATCCCACGTGGTGCACGGAGGGGTCCGCAGGTGTGTAGGTAACGAGGCTGAAAAACGTAAGCACAACCAGAAAAAACAGAAAAATACCGGCAATTTCGTTGCGCATGGACTTCACGGCAGCCATCCTACACCGCCAGAACAACCGGCACTATCACCGGTTTTCGCTTCATGGTGAAGTTAAAATACTCCCGCAGGTCCCTGGGGATGCGATTATTTACAAAGGCCACACCGTCCGGCGGCTGCTGAATGACCATATCATCGATCACCTCCAGAACCACGCACTTGGCATCCTCAATGATATGGCCGGTCTCGCCCTCAAAAACGAAACCCCTGGATACGATATCCGGGCCATGTATTACAAAGCCGGTGGCTTCATCAAGGATTAAAATTACCACCACCAGGCCTTTCTCCGAGAGCAGGCGCCGCTCCTTAAGCACCAGCCGGCCCACATCGCCTATACCCTTGCCGTCCACAAGTACGCGCGTGGTAGGCACGGAACCCGCTATTCGCCCGCCGGTACTGTCAAAACTGACGACTTGCCCGTTTTCCGCAAGAAGCACCTTGTCTTCAGCAATGCCGCATTCTCTGGCAAGCCTTGCATGATGATACAGGTGGCGGTATTCGCCGTGGATGGGAATAAAATATTCGGGCCTGATCATGTTGATCATCCTCCTCAGTTCCTCGCGGAAGGCGTGGCCCGAGACATGGATGTCCGATATGGTTTCATATATAACCTCCGCCCCTTTGCGGAACAGGTTATTGATAATTTTGGCGATCGCCTTTTCATTGCCGGGAATGAACTTGGAGGACAGGACCACAGTGTCTCCGGTTGCAATCTGGATCTGTTTGTGCATGCCGGCAGACATGCGGGTCAGCGCTGACATGGGCTCCCCCTGACTTCCGGTTGTCAGAATAACCAGTTCTTCAGGCGGATAGGCCTCAATGGCGGAGATACCGATCTCCATGCCGTCCGGAATATGGAGCATGCCCAGCTGCTTTGCAATACAGGCACTGAGTTCAATGCTTTTTCCGTTAAACACCAGCTTTCGCCGGCTGGTTTCCAGGATATCGACCACCTGTTGAATCCGGGCAATATTGGAAGCAAAAAGCGCTATAATGACCCTGCCCCGGCTCTCTGCGATGATCCTGCCAATCGTGTCCCCGACATGCGCATCCGAGAGGGTATGGCCCTGACGTTCCACATTTGTTGAATCTGATAAAAGCGCCAGCACCCCTTTATCGCCGATTCCTGCAAACTTTTCGGTATCTGTCGTCATGCCGGCGATGACGCTTTCAGAAAGCTTAAAATCACCCGTATGCACAATAAGGCCGGCCGGCGTCTCCAGGGCAAATCCAACACCGTCGACCACGCTGTGGTTTACGCGAATAAAATCAAAGACAAATGGAGGCAGGTATAGCTTTCGGTCCGGCTCAACAGTCACCAGCGAGGCTGCCTCAAGCAATCCGTGTTCTTCGAGTTTGTGCCGAATCATGCCCAGTGTAAAGGAAGTGCCATAAACCGGGGCATTGACTTCGCGCAAAAGATAAGGTATCGCCCCTGTATGGTCTTCATGGGCGTGGGTGATCACAATGCCCGCGACCCTGTCGCGGTTTTCCCGGACATAATCCATATCCGGAATCACGTAATCCACACCGAGCATGTAGTCCTCGGGAAACATAAGCCCCGCATCCACGATCACAATCGTTGCCCCGGATTCAAAAAGCATCATGTTCATGCCGATCTCCCCGAGGCCACCCAGGGCGATAATTTTCAGGGCGTGCTCCTCAGGCTCCATAGGTCAGGCCCTTATTTCCAATTGGTCCAGCATTCCGTCGAGCTGCGCCATAAGCCATTTGGCTTGCTCAGCTGTTGCATAGGCCATGCAGCTGCAGCGGATGCGGTTTTTCGTCCGAATCAAAAATTCCACGCCGACAGCACTGGATTCAAGGCGAATGGCTGCATAAAACGGCTGACATTCAGTATGGGCGGCCTGGGTTCGGGTATAAAGGGATTCATCCAGGGCGAGCCAGTATAGATTATCCAGCTCCGCAGTCCCACAGACAGATTCCAGATAGGATTTGATCCTTTCATGATCCCGGGGCTGTAGTTCATCAATAACATACTGTTTCATAACTTGATTCTTAACACTTCCAAAGGCTTGTTGCAAGAAGAGATTAGTCCGTGCGGCGGCAGCAGCCGCCCTTTAGCTCCCAGTCTATAAGCCGTCTTTTTAGCGCCTGTCCTGTACGGAAACCGCCAAGGCGGCCGTCGCTGCGAACAACCCGATGGCAGGGAATGAGCAAGGGAAAGGGGTTTTTCCCAAGGGCAGAGCCCACAA
>JAWOFF010000005.1:0-29725 GCA_046482325.1 Desulfosalsimonadaceae bacterium | reverse complement strand
CAGTCGGATCCCGGGATAGCCCTGACGAAGAAGGGCTACATCCAGGCGGACGAGGAGACCGGCAAGACGACCAAGCCTGGTGTCTGGGCAGGCGGGGACATTGTAACGGGGCAGGCCACGGTGATTCTGGCCATGGGCGCCGGCCGGATGGCTGCCGACTCCATCCACAAGTACCTCACCTGGGGGTGGTAGGCGGGATCATCCCGCATCCCTTTTGTTCTGTTTGCGGGGCGGGCCCTGTGCCCGCCCCGTTTCCGGCGCCGTGCAGGCCCCGGATTTGACTACATCCCGCGCAGTTTTTTGCGCAGAATTTTGCCCACCAGACTCTTGGGCAGGGACTCCATAAAAACCACTTCTTTTGGGGATTTGAATTTTTTGAGCCGCTCCCGGCAGTAGTGGAGAATCTCCTGCTCCTCTGCCTGCTCTCCCGGCAAAAGCACGACAAAGGCCTTGATGTCTTCTCCGTACACCGCATCCGGCATGCCGACAACGGCGGCTTCCGCAACCCTGGGATGACTGTAGAGCACCTCCTCGACCTCCCGCGGTGCAATGTTTTCCCCGCCCTTGATGATCAGGTCGTTCTTGCGTTCGGTAACAAAAAAATACCCCTCCTCGTCCCGGTATCCGATATCCCCCGTGTAGAGCCAGCCGTTTCGCAGAACCTTTTCCGCCTCCGGAGACCATCTGTTTGACCTGGGTCAAGGAAATGCTATCTGCCCCGTGGTAAAAAAGTTCCAAAATGCTCCCCGGCGGCGGCCGCGATGCGGAACCCGCGCCGGGAATCGGAAAGGAGGCCGAAATGATGCAGAAATACCAGCTTTTTCAGGAAGCAGGCTTTCGGGACAAGGGGCCGAACAATTACCTGGTCCATGACTCCCCCTACTTCAAGGTGATCAATTTCAACTTCAAGGCCGGTCAGAAGCTGCCCGTGCATAGCCATGATATCGAGGGCCAGCTGAGCATTGCCGTCCTGGAGGGAACCGGGCGATTCCTGGGAAAAGACGGGGCGGAAATGCCGGCTGCTTCGGGCAATGTTCTGATTTCGGATATCGCCGAGCCCCACGGAATCGCGGCGGAAACCGACATGCGCGTGCTGGTCACCATCGCACCGCCCATCTAAATCCATGGAGGCCCTGTACAGGTGCCCCTGCTGCAAAGTGCGGAAGTTTCCGTAAGACGGGTTTTTTGACGGGCCCGGCCAGACGGGCTATACTATAGCATATGGCTGCGGCCGCCGGCAGCGCCGGCGGCCGGCCCTGGCGCGGGGCTGCAGGGCAATCCCGGCACTATGGGCTTGCAAACACCACGGGCACACGGGGGGAGCGGCATGGAACAGGACAGCAAGGCGGCCAGGAAACATTCCTGCCGGGAAGCATCGAATACCTATTCCGGCTACCGCGCCCAACTGGGCGGGGTGGTGGATCAGATTTTTCGGGGCTGCGATGACAGCCGCTGCTACTCCCATATTGACTACGAACAGCTTCCCTCGCGGGCGGCGGTGGTCGATATCGTGCAGAAGTTCCGGGAGATCCTGTTTCCCGGGTATTTCAGCCGCAGCCGGCTCGATCCGGTCAACCTGTATTACCATGTCGGCCAGACCGTGTCCGTGGTTTTCGACATGCTGGCCGAGCAGGTCTCGCGGAGTATTCGCCACGAGTGCTTCAAGTATGATCTGGACTGTTCCGAATGCGTTGAGCGGGGCTACAGGGTTGCGCTTGCTCTTCTGGAAGCCGTGCCGCCGATCCAGAATATCCTGGCCGGGGACGTGATTGCCGCATATGAAGGCGATCCGGCAGCGAAAAGCTATGATGAGATCATCTTCAGCTACCCCGGGATTCTCGCCATTACCGTGCATCGGCTGGCCAACCGCCTCTATCAGCTGGAAGTGCCGCTTCTGCCCCGCATCATGAGCGAATATGTGCACGGCGAGACAGGCATTGATATCCATCCGGGCGCGGATATCGGCGAAAGTTTTGTCATTGATCACGGAACGGGCGTGGTGATCGGCGAGACCGCGGATATTGGCAGCAATGTCCGCATCTATCAGGGGGTCACCCTTGGTGCCCTCTCCGTTTCCAAGGGCAATAGCGGGCATATGCGCAACCGGAAGCGCCACCCCAGCATCGGTGATGATGTGGTCATCTACGCCGGGGCTACCATACTGGGCGGGGATACGGTAATCGGCGACCGCTCGGTGATCGGCGGCAACGTCTGGATCACGGATTCCGTGCCGCAGGACACAACGGTGCTGATCGAATCCCCGCGGCTGATCTACCGATAGCCGGGATCTTCCGCCCGCTTTTTTCCGTTGTTCTTTGAATTGTTCCGCATGCGGTGCTATTGTAAGACATTCGGAAAAACTTGTTATGAGATGGCAGATAAAAGGTTCCACCGAGTCCGGCAGCAGTGACCGGCA
This sequence comes from Desulfosalsimonadaceae bacterium, assembly GCA_046482325.1. Taxonomy (GTDB): domain Bacteria; phylum Desulfobacterota; class Desulfobacteria; order Desulfobacterales; family Desulfosalsimonadaceae; genus M55B175. The sequence continues at coordinate 27,309 of JAWOFF010000005.1, read as the reverse complement.
ACAGTGGGGGGACAGGAAGTTATGCGGATTTTTGAAGATGTTCGCCATACTGTTGGGGCGACACCGCTGGTGCGGCTTGCAAGAGTGGGCGCGGGGCTGGATGCAGCGATCCTGGCCAAGCTCGAATACCGCAATCCACTGGGCAGCGTAAAGGACCGGATTGCCGCGGCCATGATCGAGGCAGCGGAAAAAGCGGGCAGGATCGGCCCGGACACCCTGATCGTGGAGCCTACAAGCGGCAATACCGGCATTGCCCTGGCTTTTGTCTGTGCGACCAAGGGCTATAGGCTGCGGCTTACCATGCCGGAGACCATGAGCACGGAGCGAAAAAAGCTGCTTGCCCATCTGGGTGCGGAACTGGTGCTGACCGAAGGCCGGTACGGAATAGCCGGTGCCGTGGACAGGGCCCGGAAAATGGTGGCGGAAAGCTCCGATGCCTTTATGCCGGATCAGTTCGCCAACCCGGCCAATCCTGCGATTCACAGTGAGACTACGGCGATGGAGATCTACCAGGATACCGAGGGAAGTGTGGATATTTTCGTGGCGGGCGTGGGCACGGGCGGGACGATTACCGGCGTGGCCCGGGCGATAAAACAGCGTAAACCGGAGTTTCAGGCCATCGCGGTGGAGCCTGCCGACTCCCCTGTGCTCTCCGGCGGCAGTGCCGGCGCGCACAAGATTCAGGGCCTTGGTGCGGGTTTTGTTCCGCAGGTGCTGGACCTGTCGGTAATTGACGAGGTCGTTTCCGTAAGCGCGGCCGAGTCGTTTGAAACCGCCCGCAGGCTGGCCAGGGAAGAAGGGCTGCTTTGCGGGATTTCCTCAGGAGCTGCCGTGGCCGCTGCCATGCGTGTGGCCGGCCGCAGGGAGGCGAAGGGCAAAACCATGGCAGTCGTGCTTGCCAGTACCGGCGAGCGCTATATCAGTACAGAACTTTTTGCATCCCCGCCGGGACAAACAGAAAAGGGACATGCCTCATGACAGCGCCATACAAGTTTGAAACCCAGTGCCTGCATGCCGGCCATACACCGGATGCTGAAACCCGCTCCCGCGCGGTGCCTGTCTATCGGAGCACCTCTTACGTATTTGACAGCTCTGACCATGCGGCAGAGCTTTTTGCCCTGAAGCAGCCGGGCAATATTTACAGCCGGATGACAAATCCTACCCAGGATGTGCTGGAAAAGCGCATGGCCGCCCTTGAAGGCGGCGGTGCTGCCCTGGCCCTGGCTTCCGGCACGGCAGCCATTTATTATGCCGTTATCAACATCTGCTCCGCCGGCGAGGCAATCGTTGCCGCCAACAACCTGTACGGCGGCACCATGACCATGTTCCACAACATCCTGCCGCAGTTCGGGTTCCGGGTGGATTTTGTCGATCCTCACAACCCCGAGAATTTTGCGGAAGCGGTGACGGAGAAAACCCGTGCCCTGTTTATGGAAACCATCGGCAACCCCTCGCTCGAGGTGACTGATCTGAGCAGGGTGGCAGCAGTCGGTAGGAGGTATAACCTGCCGGTTATCGTTGACAGCACCTTTACTACCCCCTATCTTTTGCGCCCTCTGGAATTCGGTGCAGATATCGTTGTGCATTCGCTTACCAAATGGATCGGTGGGCACGGGACGGGCATCGGCGGTATTGTGGTGGACGGCGGCTGCTTTGACTGGACGGACCCGAAGTTTTCCCTTTATAACACGCCGGACCCCTCCAATTTCAATCTGCGGTTTGCCAGGGACCTGGGGGAGAAAAACCCGCTTGCCTTTATTGAGCGGATGCGCCAGGTACCCCTGCGGAATCTCGGGGCCTGCATATCACCGGACAATGCATGGCTTTTTCTGCAGGGCCTGGAAACCCTGCCGCTTCGGATGCAACGGCACTGTGAAAACGCCATGCAGGCGGCGGAGTTTTTGAGAAGCCATCCGGCCGTGGCCTGGGTCCGGTATCCGGGCCTGACTGATGACCCCGCGCATCCAACGGCAGAGAGCTATCTTCAAAACGGCTACGGCGCCATGGTAGTATTCGGCATCAAGGGCGGCCGCGAAGCGGGCAAGCGCTTTATCGACAGGCTCAAGCTCTTCTCACATCTTGCAAACGTGGGAGATGCCAAAAGCCTTGCACTTCACCCGGCATCCACAACCCATTCGCAGCTCAGCGAAGAGCAGCAGATGGCGGGCGGGCTCTCCCCGGACATGATCCGGCTCTCCATTGGCATTGAAAGTATAGGGGACATCCTGGCGGACCTGGACCAGGCATTGGGCGGATAGGCCTGACGCTTTTCAATAAAGCTGTCCGGCTCATCCCCGCCATATCAGACAGGCCAGGTATGCGGCATAGATGGAAAGCAGCACCGCCCCTTCCCACCTGTCCAGGCGGCGGTTTTTTCCGGAAAATATTGTGGCAAAAAGGATCAGGCTGGCCAGGATTAGCATGCCAATGTCAAGATTGCCCGTGGTGTGGAAGGGAATAGGCCGGATTGCGGCGCTTAATCCCAGGACAAAGAAGATGTTGAAGATGTTGGAGCCGACCACGTTGCCCACTGCGATTTCCATATTGCGTTTCCAGGCGGCAACCGCCGAGGTGGCCAGCTCCGGCAGAGAAGTGCCCACCGCAACAATCACGAGACCTGCAAATGCCTCGCTCATGCCCATTGACCGGGCGATGTGCACAGCTCCGTCAACAATCCATTTGCCCCCAAGGCCGAGCATTATAAGTCCGCAGCCGACAGAGGCCAGTCCTGTCGCAGGCCCGCCCACTATAACGGGCTCACTGCTGCGGCTGCTGCCGTTTGTACAGGAGACAGCGGCAGAATAGTAGAGGAAAATGGCAAAAAACAGGAGAAAGACCAGGCCGTCGGCCCGTGATACGTCCGAGTAGGCCCAGCCGTCGATCAGCCGGTCATTGGCAAGAGCTGCAAGGGCAAGCGCCGCCAGCAGGCTGAAGGGAATCTCGCGCCATACTGTTGCCGGCGAGAGCTGCAGGGGATGGATCAGTGCGGATATCCCCAGTATCAGAAGGATATTGGCAATATTGCTGCCAAGTACGTTTCCGATCGCAATGCCGGCTGCGCCCTGGAAGCTGGCTGTCAGATTGACAAAAAGTTCGGGTGCGGAAGTCCCGAAGGATACAACGGTCAGCCCGATTGCCAGTTCCGAGACGGCAAAGCGCCGGGCCAGGCCGGAAGCCCCCCTTACCAGGAGATCGGCCCCCTTGACAAGCATCACCAGCCCCACTGCCAGCAGTGCATACGGCAGCAGCAAATCCATTTTCCCTCCTATGAATCACCTCGATGCACGGGGACAGATTTGCAGTCTTCGGTTTTTGCATAAATACGAAGGCATGGTTTAGACAGTATTTTACCTGAATTGAAAATCCCGGAGGCTTTCCGGTTTTTAAAGTTAAAAACGGCTTAATTGCCTTAAAATAACAGAAAAACAAAAGGTTTAAAAAATTAAAACGCTCAGTTTAGGTTTTACTAAAACAGATCCGTTCAATGTACTGGAGAGTATGAGGTGATGCAAGGCAATTCCTCGCTTTTTGCACACCCGTGCGAATAAAGCGTTGCAAGAATACGGTGTTCTGTAGTAACAAATAAAAACCGGCGCCATCCCCATTTGTTACGGAAAAGCCTCCAGGAATGCACATTCAAAAGTTTGTCAAAACTGTCTCTGTTTTTGCGGCCGGCTTGCTCATCCTGCTGCTTGCCGCGCTTTTGGGCCTTCAGCTGTTTCTCGGGAGCCAAACGGCGGCCGGCATGCTGCTGGAGCGTATCAACGCGGAAATTCCCGGCCGCATCAGCTGGCAGGACCAGGAAGTTTCACTCTTTCGGGGAAAGGCCTGTATCGCCGGTCTCATAATGATGGATCCCGAGGGCCGGAAGGTGCTTACAGCAGAGCAGATTTCTCTGGACGCTGAAGTCCGGGCTCTTTTTGCCGGTGAATTGGTGATCCGGTCCGCCCGCGTGGAAAAGCCGCGGGTGTTTTTGCAAACAGCGGATTCCGGACGACTGAACATGGCCCGTGTTTTATCCGCTGCCGGGAAAAACTCTCCGCAGCGGCCTCCCGGGCCCGACACGGGGGCCTGGGCGCCTCACATACCAGTGCGGATAGAAGAGCTTTGCGTAACAAAAGGGGAATTTTTTTATGCCACAGCCCCCGGCTCCGATGCCAACGGGGTTCATATGGCGGAGGTGGAGCTTCTGTTGAAAGAGACCAGTCTCGGGCAGAGATCCGGTCATCTGGAGATTTCCGCAAAAGGCGGAGAGGTGAGGGCGGCAGGAATCCGGCAGCCTGTTGACCGTTTTCACCTTGCGGCAGCCCTCAACAATGGGCGCATGGATCCCCTGAAGATAGATCTGGTTTCCGGCAGCTCCAGCCTGCGCCTTGCCGGCTCCGCAGCCGGCGTGTTTGCAGAGCCTCGCGAAAGCTTCTCTTCAAACCCCGGCCTGGACCTCAGCCTCCTTGTTTCTTCGGAGCTCTCCGAGCTCCGGGAAATGTTCGGCTGGGAGACCGCCCTTTCGGGCCCTGTAGAGTTTCATGCAGATGTTTGCGGGCCTGCAAGGAACCCGGAGGTATCAGTAAAGGCGGATTACGGTCCCGGGCGGGCGGCAGGGACAGGGGTGGAGAAAATTGTTCTGCAATGCCACATGCAGGACCGGCAGGTGGTCGTCAGTAGCCTGGAGGCAGTGCTGGAAGCCGTAAAGCTCCGTGGGCGCGGCAGCGTGGATCTGGGCACCGCATTTGCCGATGGATTTACGGCGCCGACTGCAGATTTTGGCGCCATTACTTATACCGCTGAGCTGGAGGGCACCTGTGACCGCATAAGCGCCCTGCCCGGCCTTGGCGGGGCGGTTACCGGAGCCGTTGACGCCCGAATGCAGTTGCAGGGCCGGGGCCTCCGGAAAGAGGATCTGGAGGCAAGCGGGCATGTGGTTTTCGAGGGCAGTGGCGTTTGTGCGGGTGAAATGCCTCAGCCGCTTGACTTACGGCTTTCGGCCCGAGCCGATATAGCAGACAGTCTGGTGAACCTGCGGAAGCTGCTTCTTGAAACCGGAGCCTCCCGGCTTACGGCTTCCGGCAGTCTCCAGTTGACGGCGGAAAAGGGCGCAAAAGGTATAAAACAGCCGTTTTATACCTTAACTCTTTCCGAAAGCCGTCTGAACCTGCAGGATTTTCTCCCGGATGCGGAAGGCCGCGTGGACCTCTCCGGCCGCATCAGCGGAACCGCAGATGATCCGGCAGGCCGCCTGGAAATCGCCGGGCACAATCTGGCCGCCATGGGGCAGTCCATTTCTGCACTTCACCTGAACTGCAGGCTTGACGGGCGGCGAATTCATCTGGCGCCTTTAACGGTGAGCCCGGCCCCGCAGGAAAAGCTCCGGGTAGAAGGCTGGGTGGGGCTGGACCGGCGCTATGATCTTGCCGTTACATCGGATTCGCTTCAGCTCTCCGGCATTAATATGCTGCAATCCACGGGTCTCAGCGGCCGGATAGAGATTTCCGCAAGCGGCGCCGGCAGTTTTGCCGCCCCACGCGCAAAGGGGTGGATTCGTCTCTCGGGCTTCTCGGCAAAGGACAGGTGCCTGCCGGATATGCGCATTGCGGCTGAGCTCCGGGATGACGTCCTTTTGGCAAGCACCGCCCATCCCCTCTCCGCTAAGCTTCGTCTTGATTTGACCAACCTGGACTTTTCCGCATCCGCGGGTTTGTCGGATGCGCAGCTTGCTCCCTTTCTGCAGCCGGCCGGCGGCCCCGGCACGGCAGATGGTATCTCCGGCAGGGTCAGCGCAAGTCTTGAAGCGGGCGGAAATCTCCGCAGTTTAAAAGATCTTCATGCCAGCCTGCATATCGCAAGCTTTGTAGTGAATTTCAATGATACCGAGCTGCTGCGTGCCTCGGGCACCCGGGCGGTGCTTGCAGAGGGGGCAGTGAAGCTGCCTGAGTCCAGGATTCACCTGATGAAGAAGGGCTATGTGGATATCCGGGCAGGGGCTGAGCCGGGGGGTGAAATTCATGCTTCAGCCGGGGGTCGCATTCCGGCTGCAATTGCCAAAGGGCTGATTCCAGGGGTGCAGAAGCCCGAGGGGACGGTGAATATAAGCCTCCAGGCGGGCGGCAGCCTGAGCAGGCCGGAGGTTGCAGCCGATATCGACTTTGTGGATCTGGGCCTGACCGTGGTCGGGACCCTTCAGAGGATCCATGGCATAAACGGCCGGCTACGTCTCACGAACAAGGCCTTGTCGGTGGATTCACTGTCCGGACATGTGGATCAGGGCGATTTCCGTCTCTCCGGCGGCATCGAGCTGGAGCGCTTCATGCCACGGCGGGCTGATTTGCGTTTTAGCGCCCGCTCCCTGCCGCTTATTATTCCGGACACCATTGAGATGCAGATCGACACGGATCTTGAATTATCCGGAAAATTGGGCAAATCCAGGCTGACCGGTGAAGTTGTGCTTTTGGAAGGCCGGTATTTCAAGGATTTCCGCTTGAGTCTGCTGGGGGCGGCAGGCGATATCGGCAGACGCAAGCGCGAGACCGAGCCGCGTAAAACGCAAAAGGGGATGGTTCCCGAGTTTCTTAAAACCCTTGCAATAGATATTGCCATCAGAAGCCGTCAGCCCTTTACAGTGGACAATAACCTGGCGCTTCTTAGCATACGGCCGGCCCTCCGCATTCAGGGCACGGCAGAGCAGCCCATGGTCACCGGCCGGGCGGAGGTCACCCAGGGCACTGTCACATACCGCAATACCGGGTTTGAAGTAAAAAAAGGCCTGATCGATTTTGTCAATCCCTATCGGATCGAACCCACCGTGGACATCCGGGCCGAATCCAGAGTGCGCCGCTGGACGATCACCCTTGCGGTTACCGGAACCCCTGACAACCTGGACTTTCACCTGAGTTCCGAGCCGCCGGAGGAGGACGGCGATATTCTCTCGCTGCTGGCCGTGGGCAAGACCACGCGGGAGTTGGCATCCGGCACAGGCGGAAGCGGCCGCCCGCCCGCGGAAATGCTCGCCGACCTTTTTGGGGGGCGTCTTGGAAAACAGCTTCAGGAAGGTACAGGACTGGATATTGTGGAGATGGAGTACCGGAAAAGCGGGATGGAGACAGAAAGCGAAGAAGAGGTCAGGGTGACGGTGGGCAAGGAGCTATCCCGCAGGCTCACAGTAAAGTACGGCGTGGAGCGCAGAAGCGGCAGCATGGTCCAGCAGAGCACGGCTATATACAAACTTCTGGAGAATCTGAGCGTGAACGCCTATCAGGATACGGAAGGCGCCTTTGGCGGGGAAATGCGCTACCGGCTGGAATTCCGCTAACTCCCTGCCGCTGCAAAACGTTTGCCGCGGCGGCGATAAAAAAATTCACACCCCTGTCTTCCGGGCAGATCATTAAAAATGGCTAAATACTCCAATCCGGCATGGCTCTTTCTGGTTGTAATGGCATGGTTTTTTGCCTTGCCCGGTCTCACGGCGGCTGTCGCGGATTCGCCGGCGGTGGAAGACATTCGCATCGAGATCACAGCCGAGGCGGGAGATCCTGAAAAACTCTGCAGTATTGCAGAGGGTCTGATTGTGCTGGAAGAAGGGGAAGCTTTTACAGAAGAAAAATTCTCCCGCTCCGTTGAGGCCCTGGAGCGCTCCGGACTCTTTTCCGACATCGATATTGCGGGGCCCGGCCGAGAAAAGTCTGCTGTTTGCCTTGTATTCCGGCTCACACCGTTTTCCCGGATTAAAGAAATCAAGATTCACGGCGGATTTCCGCTGCTGGAAAAGGAGATCCGCAATGTTATGAGCATTGCGACGGGAGACGCTTTCAGGCCGGAGCTGCTGTCCGGACAGGCATCGAAAATCGAAGCCCTTTTTTCCGATGAGGGCTATATCCGACCAAGGGTCCGGATGTCTGCGAAGAAAGATCCGGCTGACGGCAATACCATTGTCCGGGCCGAGATCCGTAAAGGCCCCTTTTACAGTGTAGAGGCGTTCGAGATAAAGGGCAATGAGGCTTTTTCCGATCTGCGGCTGCAAATGCGCCTGGATACGTGGCAGGCCGCAAAGCTGTGGGGCGCCCCCTCGCGTTTTACGCGGGAAAAGCTAAGAGAAGACGTGAAAACCCTCCGTCGCTTTTACCGCAGCAAGGGCTACTGCGATGTTTCCCTGGAGACGTCGGTGGAAAAGGATCGGCACAGCGCCTCCGTCAGGGTGCGGATACTGGTCAGCGAAGGGCCCCGCTATAAAGTTGATTTTTCAGGCAACCAAGCCTTCTGGGACTTCACGCTGCAAAAAGAACTGCTGCTGTTTACAGAGGGCAATCAGAGCGGGTTCGGCATGCAAAAAAGCCTTCGCAACATAAGAAAGCGCTACCGGCTCGCGGGATTTCCGGATGTGCAGCTAAGAATCCGGGAGCCGGAAAACCAGAAGGCCGATCAGGCCGTGCGCCGCCTTACAATCGCAATTGTGCAGGGTCCCCGCTATATTGTGAACCATGTCTCCATATCCGGCAATCAGGCTTTTTCCGAGGAAAAGATCCGGAAGCAGATGATTACCAGGCCTCCGGGGCTTATCCATGACGGCCGGTATGTGGAGCAAACCCTTGAGGACGACATCCGGGCTATAAAGGCTCTTTATCTGGAGCAGGGGTTTCGAAATACCGGGGTGAGCTGCAGCACAAATACAGAGCCGGCTGCGGATAAATCGGGGACAGTGGCTGTGGAAGTGACCGTCTCCATTGAAGAAAGTCCCCGGACCGTGGTCCGCAGCGTATCCGTAGAGGGAGTTGCCGGGATGGGCCTTGATAAACCATGTGAAGGGCTGATTCTGGAACCTGGCGTACCGTACCGGCAATTTTTGCTGCAATCCGAGAAGTCTGCCCTGGCCGGCCGGATTTCGGAGAAAGGCTATCCACACGTGAGCGTTGAGCCGAAAGTTACAATCAGTCCGGACGGTACTGCTGCCGATATCGTTTATACAGTCAGGCCCGGACCTTATGTGGAAATGGGCCGGTCCTTTTTCACCGGCAACTTCAAGACCCGCGAGAGGGTTCTGGACCGGGAGATGACGATTTCGGCGGGTGAGGCTTTTTCGCTATCCCGCTTGCTTGCCTCCCAGAGAAATATCCGGAGCCTCAATGTGGTGGACACCGCCCGGTTCAAGACCTTCGGCCTGGCAGAGAAGGCCGGAGAGGTGGATATGCTGGCCGAGATCAGGGAGAAAAAGCCCTATTTTGTGTCATTCGCCGCCGGCTATGACACCCGGCGGCTCTCCTATTGCCGCCTGACAGCGGGCAACAGCAACCTGACGGGTCTGAATAAGGAGCTGCGCACAGATCTGGAATGGAGCCAGATCGGCTACCGCGCTGAGCTGCGTCTGTCCGGGCCCCGCTTTTTCGGCAGCCGCATTGCAACCAACACCAACCTATACACCGAAACCCTGGAAGAGCTGCACAAGGATTTTGGCTTTCGAACGCACGGCGCTTCGCTGGGTTTTAGCCGGAAACTATCGAAAAATTTGAGCGCAAGCCTGAACTTTCATTTCGAGTCCAGGGAGCAGTATCTGATCGATGGGGTGTCCGGGGCTGAAGCGCAGCAGGATGCCTATGATCCCCGGGCTGTCCTGGTTGCCGCCCCAAGCCTCAGCTATAACAGCACCAATTCCTTTGTCCGACCCACAAGGGGGGCGCGGGTTTCGTTTTCCGTGGATGTTTCCAAGGGGGTCAAGGACTCTTTGGATGATTTTTTCAAGTACCGGCTGGAGGGCCGCTATTATTATTCGCCGTTTCAGAGGCTGACGCTGGCGACGCGCGGCAGGATCGACTATATTGATCCCTTTGGCGAAAAAAGCCGGATTCCGGAAGATCAGCTTTTTTTTCTGGGAGGGATCTCTGATGTCCGGGGCTTTTCGGAAAACCGTCTCCGTTTTGATGCGGAGGAAGATCCGGTGGGAGGCCGCACCGCTTTGCTGGCGAGCCTGGAGGCGCGGTTTGATATCGGCATGAATTTTGAGCTGGCCGCCTTTTACGACACCGGAGCGGTGCGGGATTCTATAATCGATGCGGGCAGCGATGAGTTCCGCTCCTCAGCCGGTCTTGCGCTTCGCTATATAACCCCCATAGGGCCGCTGAGCGCCATGTACGGCTGGAAGCTGGACAGGAAGCCGGAGGAGGGCCCGGGGCAATTCCATTTTGCACTTGGGTACACGTTTTAGGTAAAAAATTATTCCTCCGTTTGAGCCAGCACATGGATGGCATCCGGCGGAATATGCAGCAGCACTTCCGCCGGCGTCTTCTCATAAAGTGCGAGCAGCTCCCTGCGCGGCAGCATTACTGTGAACGCGGCCGCAGGGGTGATCACTACAACTTCTCCGTAGGGACCCAGGTCGGTTATAACCTTGATTTTTCCCCGCAATAGAGTTTTTTCGCCGCTTTCGCTTTGTCCACTGAGAATGCGGATATCCTCGGATCTGACGGCAATGTAGCCCTTTTTGCCGGAAGGGGTTTGCGGCAGTGTAAGAGCGGTGCCGCGGATAAGTGCCCGGGTGTCAGTAAATTCGGCGGCAAAAATATTGGGAATGCCTGCAAATCCGGCGACAAAGGGAGTCCGGGGCCGCCTGAGGATATCCGGGACGGGGCCTGTCTGCTCAATGCGTCCCTTGTTTAAAACAGCCGCCCGCTGGCCCAGGAAAAGCGCTTCTGTGAAATCGTGCGTTACCATGATAAATGTGGTTCCGGTTTCTCTGTGCAGGGATTTTAAAAGCTTCTGAATTTCTCCGCGGCTTCCCCGGTCCAGGGAGGAGAGGGGCTCATCCAGAAGCAGAATGGAGGGGTTCACGGAAAGCGCCCGAACCAGTGCCACGCGCTGTTTTTCACCACCGCTTAAGGTGGTGACGCTGCGGCTGCGCAGATGCCTGATGCCGGTATGCAGCATCAATTCCTCGATCCGCTCCCTGCTGGAGCGGTTGGCTTTTTTGCAGTAGCGCAGTCCGTAAGTGATGTTCTCCATTACTGAGAGGTGAGGAAAGAGGGCAAAGTCCTGGTATACAATCCCGATGCCGCGTTTTTCCGGGGCAAGACCTGTGACATCGGTGCCGTCAAGTTCTATGCAGCCGCAGGTGGGGGGGAGCATCCCGGCGATTGTTTCCAGCACCAGGGTTTTGCCGGCTCCGGTGGGACCGAGAAGAATAAAGCATTCTCCGGTTTCCACGGAGATATCAACAGGGCCGAGTGTGAAGCCGGGCAGTCGTATTTCCAGTTTCTTTAGTCTTATCATAAAGGAGCTGCCTCAATGCGATAAATCCGGAGATGTTGGGGCGGGCTCCCGGCGGCGCCCGGCAGTGGATGCGATGCGCAGGCAGGCGAACAGCGCCAGGCAGACGAGAATCAGCAACACTGCAACAGGCTGGGAGTACTCCAGGCCGTAGGCGGTAAAACGCTCATAGATCAAAACCGGCGCTATCATGGGATGATAGGCCACAATAATGACTGCTCCGAATTCGCTGATGGCCCGGGCTGCACAGAGGATAAGCCCAACCAGCATGGAACGCCAGGCAAGCGGGAATGTAACCCGCAGAAAGGTACCAGCAGGAGAAGCCCCCATGCTGCGGGATACATTTTCCAGGCGCACGGGGACAGCCTCGAATCCGTTTTTTACCGTATTGATATAAAACGGCAGGCCGACAAAAGTTAAAACTACGATGATCCCTGTCACCGATCCCATGATCCTGATCCCGGCCTCCTGGATAAGCCGGCCGAACCAGTGCCCGCTGCCGGTAAGCGAGAGAATGGCAATGCCTATAATCGGGTGCGGGATCATGATCGGCAGATCGACAATGCTTTCAATAATACCTTTGCCCGGAAAGGATTTTCTGGCCAGCAGATAGGCAAATGGGGTGCCGATGAGAAAAGAGATAAGCGCCGCCCATCCGGATGTATAAAGACTCAGCCCGATGGAGCGGCGCACGTTTTCGTCGGCCATTGCATCCGCCAGCGCCTGCCAGCTGGGCGCAGCCAGCATCTGCAGCAGCGGAAGCAGAATAAAAACGGATACAGCCAGGCAGGATATAAGCGATATCCAGAAAAGCGGATCCCTGTGCTGCCTGATTCGGCGCAATGGGCTACTCCTTTACCACAACCCGTTGTTTAATCTCTTCCGGAAGCCTCTTTTTCATCTCCGCATCTGGCACCCGCGCGGGGATAAAGGGAGGCTGGCCCGTTTTCCGAAGGATCTGCAGGCCTCCCTCAGGGTCCAGCAGATAATTGAGAAAAGAAAGAGCGGCTTCTTTGTGGGGCGCGTTTTTGATCATGGTTACCCCGTAGGTGCAGGATTTTCCGGTCCGGGTAGTCCAGGTGCCGGGCTTGTCTCCTGCTACCCGGACCTCTGCCTTGCTGTAGAAGTCATCAAAGCGGTAGCTGCCCAGATTAATGGGCTCCGGAAGCTGGACGTATTTGAGACCATGCTGGACCGCAACAGAGAGATACTCCCAGGCATAATCCATGTTTCCGGTTTCCAGAAGCGAGATAAGCTCCACGGATTTCGGCCGGACATTCTTCTCCGGCCGCACGGAGATCAGCTTTCTGTACAGACCGGGCTGACTGTAGTATTTCTCCGCCAGCTGCATAACCATGAGACTCCGGTATCCGCATGGATCCAGATTCGGATCGGAGTGGCCCCATTCCACCCCTTTCCGCATAAGCACCATGTACCAGTTGTCTGCATTGATCTCTTCTGCGTATCGGCTGTTGGAGGTGTAGGCCAGTACCAGCTGATTGGCGGCAAAGCGGATGTTCCAGGAGGCATGCGCCGGCCGCAGGGTTTTATTTATTACTTCATAATCCGCCGATGCCATAATATCGGCTGTTTTGCCCGCTTCCGAGATAAGCCGCGCCATATTTGTGCTGCCCCCTGATTCGCGCAGAATGTTGGTATCGGGATGCTTTGCTTCAAAAGTTTTTTCCATCTCGGCAAACGGAACCGTGAGGCTGCCCGCGTGAAATATGGTAACATTCTGTTTTGCCCCCGCGGCCGCAGAGCCGGAAGTGAAAAAAAGCAATGCCGCGGCAGGGACAAAAAATAAAAAAAACTGCATCCGCCTCCGGTGTCTCAAGGGTTCCTCCTTTTTTTCTTAGCTGATCTTGGGCGCCTGGAAATGAAACCGTCAAAAAGCGGTTTTGTTCGTTATGACAATTATGGCATAATGAATACCAGATCAGCGCTTCAATGGCAACCGCGCTTTTCTTCAAAGCCTATTTGCAGGGGAGAAGGGGTGTTTTTTTTTCATACGGCCGGGGTTTTGCATCTGCAGCCCCGAAGCGATTGCAGGGCAGGCGGGATGGGAGCATCCAGCATATTATATCCGCGTTCCAAGGTATGGCTTGAGGATGAAGCGGGCAATCTGGTGTTCGGCAGTGGGAGACTGCGCATTCTCCAGGGTGTCAAAGACAAGGGCTCTCTTCCGGCGCAGCCGGCCGGAGCCCATCGTTAAATGCCGGGCACCCGGTCATGCGGGCATGCTTTCTGGAGACCGGATATTGCCGGCAGACTTCGGGCTTGACTGAATGGATCCGGCATTGCCACTTGCCGCTTTCCCTGGATTTTTCCAGCCAGGGACAAACGGCGGCGTAGCTGCGCGTGCCCGGGATAACCCAGATGGCGTAGCAGGGGGGCTGGCCGCGCCTTTTGAAAATGCCCACCCATTCCAGGATGTCGGTTCTGCCAAGTTTCTGCCACAGGAAGTAATCGGCTTCTGTCAGCTCCAGCCGGTAGTCCAGGTTACGGCAGCACTGCCCGCACTGAATGCATGCAAAATCCTTCATTCCTGTTTCAAGCCACACCCCCTGCCTGCCGGTTTTATCTGTTCCCGGCCATGCCGGGCTTTGAAATACCTGTTCGCATATAGCAGCCAATTTTTCCGCTGTCGGCACCGAGGCTTCCAGGGTGGCCACAAGGAGCTTTCCCAGCTCGTGCCCACTGATTCTTTCCATAAGACGCTTCCGCCGGCTTGCGGGAGCGATCCATACCCCGTCATGGCGGGAATCTGAACTGACCGGGCGGCCGGGGCCCAGAATCAGGGGGCAGAGCTCGAGAAAAAGCCGCAACTGGGCCGGGTACTGGCTGAAATCGCGGCGAATAGCGCTAACCGTTTCCTGCAGGGACAAAAAAGTCCGATAAGGGGCGCTATCTTCCATCTTTGTCAGCTAAGCCGTTATGACTCAGCCAGTCCGATTTCATTTAAAACCTCTTGGATTTCATCCAGAATAGTTGGGTCGTCAATGGTTGCCGGTGTTTTGAAATCCTGTTTGTCGGCCATTTTTTGGATGGTGCCGCGAAGAATTTTTCCGGAGCGGGTTTTGGGCAATCTTTTGACAATCGCGGCCTTTTTAAAGGCAGCAACCGGGCCGATTTCTTCGCGTACCCGTTTAACCGCCTCCTGGGTTATTTCTTTCGGATCCCGGGTGACACCTGCGTTGAGCACCAGAAATCCTACCGGAACCTGCCCCTTCATTTCATCAGCAACCCCCAGCACGGCACACTCTGCAACGTCCGGAAGGCCCGAAAGCACTTCTTCCATTGCGCCCGTGGAAAGCCTGTGGCCTGCCACGTTGATGATATCGTCGGTACGGCTCATGACAAAAATGTAGTTGTCTTCATCAATCATCCCGGCATCTGCGGTTTTATAATAACCCGGGTATTCGGCGAGGTAGGCGTCAAAAAAGCGCTGCTCGTTCTGCCACAGGGTGGGCGAACTCCCGGGCGGCAGGGGCAGTTTTACCGAGAGCGCGCCGATCTCCCCGACCGGGAGTTCTTCATTTTCCGTATTAAGCACTCGTACATCCCATCCGGGAACCGCCTTGGTGGGAGAACCGTATTTGACAGGAAAGGGCGTAAGGCCCATGCAGTTTGCCGCAATGGCCCAGCCGGTCTCTGTCTGCCACCAATGATCGATAACCGGAACGTTCAGGTTGTTCTCAGACCACTGAATGGTAGCCGGGTCCGAGCGCTCGCCTGCAAGAAAAAGGATTTTGAAATTGGAAAGATCGTAGTCCTTCATCAGCTCCGCTTTTGGATCTTCCCGCCGGATGGCCCGGTAAGCGGTTGGTGCAGTGAACATGCATTTGACCTTGTGCTCGGAAATGACGCGCCAGAAAACTCCGGCGTCCGGAGTGCCGACGGGTTTTCCCTCAAACAAAACCGTGGTGCAGCCTTTAAAAAGGGGAGCGTAGACAATATAGGAATGGCCAACCACCCAGCCGACATCTGAAGCCGCCCACCAGACATCGTCTTCGTCTATGTCATAGATGGCCTTCATGCTCCATTTAAGGGCGACTACATGGCCGCCGTGGTCACGGACAATACCTTTGGGCTGGCCGGTTGTGCCCGATGTGTAAAGGATGTAGAGCGGCTCTGTAGCCTCAACCGGCACGCAGTCAACCGGTTTGGCGGAAGCCATGGCTTCTTCCCAGTCTATATCGCGGCCAGGTGTTAATTCAGCCTTAAGCTGGGGCCGCTGGAAGATAATACAGGCCTTTGGTTTGGTGGCTGCCAGCTCAATGGCTTCATCCAGGAGGGGTTTGTAGGCAATCGTACGCTGGCCTTCAATGCCGCAGGAGGCGGATAGAACCACTTTGGGCGTGGCATCGTTTATGCGGGTCGCAAGCTCTTTTGCGGCAAATCCGCCGAATACCACTGAATGAACAGCCCCGATTCGGGCGCAGGCCAGCATGGCGACAACGGCCTGAGGGATCATTGGCATGTAAATAATGACCCGGTCGCCTTTTTCAACCCCTCTGTTGGTCAGGGCCCCTGCAAAACGGGCGACTTCATCGCGAAGGGCGGAATAGGTGAATTTCTGGATGGTGCCGGTAACAGGGCTGTCGTAGATCAGGGCTGTCCGATCGCCCCGGCCGCGCTCATCCACATGGAAATCCAAGGCGTTGTAGCAGGTATTGATTTCGCCGCCCGTGAACCAGCGGTAAAAAGGTTTTCTGGAGGTATCCAGCACCTTGTCCCATTTTTTAAACCAGCTGCAGTCTTCTGCCGCATCCTGCCAGAAGCCTTCGGGGTCGTCCATGGAGCGTCTGTAGACGGCTTCATAAGAATTGCTCATGCCTGAACTCCTTTTTTTGAGGTTGGGGGGTTTTAGAGGGATGGCTTTCATAAAAAAACACTTTTACGATAGCCTAAATTGGAGCCGGGGTAAAATTTTTTTTTAAGCCGGAAAGTCCGACAGCGATTCAGCGTCTTGCCATAAAAGCAAGCAGCCGTTTGTTGAATGCATCCGCCGCCTCTATGTTGGACAGATGATAGGCCTGGGGCAATACCGCCAGTTCGGCGTTTTGCATGTTTTCATGGATCTGCCGGGCGCTTTCCACAGGTGTGCCGGGATCGTTTTCCCCCACCATGATTAAGGCGGGAACAGAAATTTCGCTTATCCGGTCTGCGACATCGAAGTTTTTAATGGCATGACAGCATCCGATAAAGCCGGGCACAGGTGTGCTGAAGATAATTTCCCGGATTCGTTCCGTCGTGGTGGGGGAATGGGTCTGAAAATCCGGACTCAGCCAGCGTTCCAGCGTGCCGTCTACCACTGCTTCCATGCCCTTTCCCTCTACCGCCCGGATGCGTTCGTCCCATATGGGACCGACATCCCGGGGAACTTTGCAGGCGGTATCGCAGAGAATCAGGCTTGATACACATTCCGGGTGCCGCAGCGCAAGGGTCTGTCCGATCATGCCCCCCATGGAGATTCCCATGAAATGAGCGTGGCGGATGCCCAAAATATCAAAAAGATCCAGCACATCCGCGGCAAGCATTTCCATTGTGTAAGGTCCTTCCGGTGCGGAGGAGCCTCCGTGCCCGCGTGTATCAAAGGTCAAAACGCGGTATTTTTCCCGGAGGGCAATAACCTGTGCATCCCAGATGCCGGAGCTGCCAGCCAGACAATGACTGCAGGCGATGACCGGAGCCTCCGGGGGGCCGTCTATTTCGTACTTGAGAAAAATTTCGGGAGTTGTTGCCTGCATGATGCCTCCTTACTTATATTCGCGGAATTGTGAGTGCCTTTTTTGGAGGAAACCTGTGTTTTCCCGTAGCAGCGGGGCTGCAGCAATATATCGCAAATTATTTACAAATATAACTCCTGCGACAGGTTTCGCAAAAAGCGATGCTGGAATGCTGGCATTCCATGGATGGATATAAGGAAGATGACTCTTGAGCTACAGGCAACTATGCGAGACATCCCCGAAGCAATCTTTTCCGAAGCAAACCGGAGTGGGGGGCGCAGGATGGAGGGAGTTTTTTTATTGCAGGACAGTGTCTGCAGGCGCTGTCTGCAGACACTGTCCCAACTGTGCGGCCTGAAGCGGCCGGAGCGGCATCAGCAGCAACCCGGGGAGCAGCCGGTGCCGCAGGCACTGCAGCCTTCGGCGGGCTGGGTGGAAACGTCGTTGATGCCGACAACTTCCACCTCAAAGGTCAGGCTCTTGTCAGCCAGGGGGTGATTAAGATCAACCACAAGCTTTTCTTCATCAAATTGGGCCACACGGGCTGGAATCTGCTGTCCGTCCGGGGTCTGGAGCCCAATGATCTGGCCTGCCTCGGGCTTCATCTCTGCGGGAACCTCTTCGCGGGAGAACGTGTGCGTATTGCTCTCATCTCTCTGGCCATAGGCCTGTTCAGGGTCAAGAGTGAACTGTTTCTTCTCATTTAATTCCATACCGATCAGCGCATCTTCAAAACCCTTGATGATCTGGCCGGCCCCGACCTGCAATTCCACGGGGGATTTTCCTTCGGTTGTATCGAAGACCTCGCCGTTATCCAGCGTGCCCGTATATTCGACACTGACGAATTTTCCTTCTTCCACTTTCTGCATTGGTTTTCTCCTTTTAGCTTAAATTCAAAAAAATGTTCCCTAAACCTACCCATGAATATAAAAATGTCAAGGAACAGCTTTTGATTGAAAGTATTTTTGACGGCATTTTGAGCTTCTTTCTGTTTTTCAGGGCGGAAAGGGAGTTTGGCGATTACCGCAGGTACTGATCAGCTCCTTTTTTTGTTTCCTTTATTACGGCGCGCAACTTAGACGGCAAAAATGGCTGTTGGATGGATAATACAGCGCGGCCCGCATTCCTGCTGTTTAATCAGCGGCACTTTCCGGGTCCGAAAAGCTTTTTCTTAGCCTGGCGAGGTATTTGGCCCCTTCGAAAATGCTTTGTTTGGGATCGAGTCGGTTGGAGACGCCCATTTCTCTTGCCGTGACCAGAGTCAGCATCATAATGCCGCGAACGCCGGTGGGACTTTTGGCCAGGGCATTCCAGTGCGATTCCTGGTAGCCCTGGGCCGCCAAAAGAACAAAGCGGAGGCCAGATCATATTCCGGGCCGGCGGCATTGCCGGAGCGGTTGATATAGTATGTGGTGGGTGCGTTGCGGGTCAATACCCGCAGTTTGCCGCTTTCCTTGATTTTTTCCAGGGAACGGCCGGGGATTTCCACCCAGGAGCCGGATCCCCGGTCGCATGAGGCGATAAACAGCAGCGGGATCACACACAGGAGGCCTGTCAGGAACCGGAAATGCAAAGGCCTTTGATTCCGTCTAGGCATTTTTTTTCACCCTCTCTATAATGATCTCTGCTTTCGGCTTTTTCCGAAAAAAGTTCTCTTAAACGCTCGTCCGCCCAGCTCGTCATCAGGAAGTCCTGGATAAAGCCGCAGTGCCCGCCGCGGGACTGCTTTTCAATAGAGAGGGCGGCAGGCGGCCTTGCCAGCAGCTCAAGGTCTTTATGGGGAATTACCGGGTCGTCAGCGCTGGCAATAATCGTGGCCGGAACCTCCAAGCCGCTTAAGCGGTCTCCCAAAAGCGCATAGGCGTTCAGGTATTCATCCGCATTGGCAAAATCCATGTAGCGGCTGACAAAATACTCCGTCAGGGAACGGATGCTGCGAAACCGGGAGAGCGCCTCCATATCGATCGTGTCCGGAAACAGGCGATGTTTTTTTTCCAGTGACTGCAGCCATTTTTTGGTAAAATACCAATGATACAGGGGAAAACCATTTTCCAGGGCAGTTATGGCATGCTCCGGGTGCAGCACGGGACATACGGCAGCAATCCGTTCCATCTGCAGACCGCTTTCCCGGGCATGGCTGCCCACACGCAGGGCGAAATTGCCGCCCAGGGAAAAGCCTGCCAGAAACAGCCGCTGAAACGGGAAACGCTCCTGAATATAATGGACGGCGCCAATTACTTCCCGGAGGCGGCAGCCGTGGAAAAGCCCGCGATTGAGATGATGGGTGGGGCCATGGTCGCGAAGGTTGAGGCGCAGGATGGAAAAGCCGTGGTTCCAGAGGTAGCCGGCCGCCGAGAGCAGGTAGGAAGAGGCGGCATCCCCCTCCCAGCCGTGGATCAGGATGCAGAGCGGCCCCGGATTCTTTCTTTGCGGGGAATGGTAGCCCAGAAGCCGCACTCCTTCTCCGCAGTCCAGTATATGGGGCGTGCTGGCTCTCAGCATGCCCCCGGCGCGGCGGAGAAGCAGCAGGCGGCGTGTCTTCATGCTGTTGGCGATGGTCTGTACATGAGCGTTGGCAAGGTATGGGGGCGGTGCAAAACGGTTCATAGGGTGTTTGCCGTCAGCTTTCATCCCGTGGATAGACCATCTTGCCCGAGGCGCCTGTATCGTATCCGGCAAGCGCCCCCGCCAGATCCTTGAAATCCGCATCCAGCAGAAGGCCCAAAAAATTCTGAACGCCCTTGTCGAAAAAACGTTCCTTGGACACCAGCAGATCGTATCGCTCCCACCTGAGAGGGATGAAGTCAAGTCCCAGGAGCGCCGCGACCGGGCGGATACCCGGGCCGGCGTCGGCACGGCCGGCAAGGACCTCCAGGCCGACCTCCATGTGACTGGCCACTTCTTTTGTGCTGAGCAGTTTTTGGCCGGGTTTCATATCCTTATTCATTAGCACTTCGATTTCTTTTTGGCAAGGCTGGCAACAATCATTTTCAGACCTACAATACCAAGCGGTGAAAAAGATCTGCTGCTGCGCCGCTTGCTTGCATCCGTAAAAGATTAACAGCGGAGTGTTTCTTATCGTATATTTTCCATTATAACCATTGTATGGCCGTTGGCGGATTCCACCCTGATGGGGATTTGGTACAGGCTGGTCAGGTTTTCAGCGGTAATCACCGTGTCCAGATTTCCCTGCCGTGCGATATTGCCTCCGTGCATCAGGATGAAGTGATCTGCCGCGTAAATGGCTGCATTCGGGTCGTGGGTGGTAAAGACCGTAGTGATTCCCCGGCGGCTCATTTGTTGCAAAAGGCTCAGTATACGGTACTGGTTTTCCAGGTCCAGGTGTGCCGTGGGCTCATCAAGCAGCAAAATGCCGGGATTTTGTGCAAGCACCCGGGCGATATGCACCAACTGGCGTTCCCCTCCGCTTAGGCGCTGGGCCGGTTTAATCAGTAAGTGCGCTATACCCATCGTTTCCACTTTCCTGTATCCCCGCTCCGTCAAATCGCTCTTGTCTGCCGGGGCCTTTCCCGGATATAATAAAATACTAATCTTTGCATTATCATCTGGACATCACCGGTAATTGCGAAAGGCTGATTGCATGGATTTGGTCATATCTCAAGGCGAAACGAAGCAGAAGCGACCTGGACTGTTTGAGCCGAAGGCGAGTTTCCAGGGCGCTGCAAAGCGAGCCTTAGAGATACCCCAAATTCATGCGCACGCCGGGAGCAATGCCGGGGATGTCTACAAAAAACTGCAAAGATTAGTAAAATCAGGATTTGCGGTCATTGCTGGCAGATGCGGTCAAGGCCTTCCCTATGCGGGATGGGGCCGCCATTTTGCCGATCAGTCAAGGCAGCGGGAAGGGGTGCTGCACAGAGGTGATACTTAAATGAATGAAGAGAGCCCGAAAACGGATTGGATCAACCGCCTGATTGCGTTTTTTAAGACCCTGCCCGGCAAAAGATCCGGGCCTTCAGACCCCGACTATTCCCGGTGGCAGCAGACGGAGGAGGAGTACCAGCAGGAGCAGGCGGAATGGATGGAAGCAGTGCGGCGCAGAAAAACGGAAAAACAGCAGCGGGAGCAGAAAGATGCAGACCGGAAAGGTGATTGACTATATTGTAGACTGGCTGGCCGGCTATTGCGAGCAGGCGAAAGTCAATGGATTTGCAGTGGGGATCTCCGGGGGCATTGATTCCGCAGTAACCTCTGCGCTTTGCGCCAAAACAGGCAAAACGGTGTACGCTCTGGCAATGCCCATTCGCACGCCGCCGGAACAGATGAAGCTGGCAGAAGATCATCTCTCCTGGCTGGCGGCCCGTTATCCAAATGTTTGCGGGGTGATCCGGGACCTGAGCCCGGTTTTTGCATCAATGGAGGAAAATCTGCCGCAGCAGGTGCAGGACGGTCTCACCATGGCTAACACACGGTCCAGGCTGCGCATGGTGACCCTCTACGCCTATGCCTCCCATTACAGGCTCCTGGTTGCCGGCACCGGCAATAAAGTCGAAGATTTCGGGGTGGGGTTTTTCACCAAGTACGGTGACGGAGGGGTGGATATTTCCCCGATTGCGGATCTGATGAAATCCGAGGTCTATGAAGCAGGCCGGGAGCTTGACATCATTGACGGCATTTTAAAGGCGCAGCCCACAGACGGTCTCTGGGCGGACAACAGAAGCGATGCGGACCAGATCGGGGCCAGCTATGACGAGCTGGAATGGGCCATGCGGTTTTTAGAAGCCCCCGCCGATGAAGCCCGGCTCGGCAACCGTCAGCAGGAAGTACTTTCCATATACCGCAGGCTCCATGCGGCCAACAGGCACAAAATGACGCCGATTCCGGTTGCTGAAATCCCGGAGGAACTAAAGCAGTAGCGGTAGCGCCATTGCCCTTTTTCTAATCTTTCCAGGCTTATAATCC
Source organism: Desulfosalsimonadaceae bacterium (assembly GCA_046482325.1). Lineage (GTDB taxonomy): Bacteria > Desulfobacterota > Desulfobacteria > Desulfobacterales > Desulfosalsimonadaceae > M55B175. Next base: position 5,407 of record JAWOFF010000005.1, on the reverse strand, counting down.
CATGAATTTTCCGGCGATCTGCTTCATGATTTCGTTGGTTCCGGCAAAAATGGGCATCACCCGGGTATCCCGGAAAGCCCGGGCCACCGGGCAGGCCTCGGTTAAGCCGAATTCGGAATGCAAATCCAGGCATTTCTGCGAAATTCTTTTAGCCAGATCCGTAATCCAGTATTTGGCCATGGATGTCTCGACCACTACATTCTCGCCGGCCATATGCTCGACAATCAGTTTGTCCAGAAATGTGCGCCCGAGTTTAACCTCGGTTGTCATCTCCACAAGCGCGAACCGGGCCGTCTGCTCTTTGCTTATCGGTGTGCCTGCAGCACCCGTATGGTGCCGGCAGTAGCTGGTGGTCCATTCCAGGATCATCTCTGCAGCAGCCTGAGCACAGATAGATGTTACCAGGCGTTCCTGCTGGAGTTTCTGCATGAGCATGGAAAAACCCTGGCCCTTTGGGCCTAGCAGATTAGCTTTCGGAACGCGGCAGCCCGTAAAGAACAGCTCGGCTGTATCCTGGCTCCACATCCCCATTTTGTCCAGGTGGCGTCCCCGTTTAAAGCCGGGGGTCTTGTCTTCCACGATATAGAGGGAGAGGGCTTCATAGGGGTTTTCCACTGCCGGGTCTTTTGCTGCGACAATGACAAGGTCGGCATTGATTCCATTGGATATAAAGGTCTTGGAGCCGTTTATAACAACTTCCTGCCCGTCTTCTTCCGCGGTTGTGCTGATGCTTGCCAGATCGCTTCCTGCATCCGGTTCCGTCATGGCAACGGCCGTGATGATTTCACCGGAAACGCAGCCGGGCAGATACTTCTTTTTTTGTTCTTTGCTGGCAAAGGCATCGATATATGGCACTACCACGTCGCTGTGAAGCTGAGCGAAGAGGCCGGAATGGTTGGTGCGTGCAAGTTCCTCGGAGACGATGACCGAGTAGAGGAAGTCCCCGCCTATTGCCCCGTAATCGCTGGATACGGTGGGACACAGAAAGCCCTCCTGGCCCATGCGGCGCCAGACGGATTTGGGAACAATCCGTTCATTTTCCCATTGTTCAACGTAAGGACTGACTTCCGTTCTCATAAACTCCAGCAGTCTTTTTCGGAACTGGTGATGGGCCTCGGTGTAGGAAAGTAGCTGCATACTGCCGTCTCCTGAAAAAATGCGCTTATCTGCGGGGGGGCGGTTTTCCGATAAGCTCGTCTGCAATAATGCTTTTCTGGACGCTTGGCGGACCCTGGAAAATTTCCGCGTGTTTGGCGTCCCTGTAGAAATGTTCCACCTCGTATTCCGTCATGTAGCCGTAGCCGCCCAGAAGCTGAATGGCTTCATCTGCCACAGCAACGGCGCATCTGGCGGCCATGAGCTTGGCAATCGAGCTGTCCCGGTGGGTAGCCTTGCCCCGGTCAAAGCCGGCAGCGGCGGAGTAGGTGAGACACCGGGCGCTTTCAATCTGCGCGGCCATCTCCGCAAGTTTATGCCGGGTGACAGGGAACTCGGCAAGTGTTTTGCCAAACTGGCGGCGCTGGCGGGCATGCGCCAGTGCCCGGTCAAAGGCGCCCTGTGCTGTACCCAGGGCCATGGCGGCGATTTGTATGCGGTTTTCCAGCAGGAAGCGCTGGAGGTGGCTGTAGCCCCTTCCCTCGTCGCCGATAGTGTTTGACAGGGGAATATGGAGGTTGGAAAACAAGACTTCGGCAAAAGTAATCATGCGTCCGCCCAGTTTATCCGAGGGCCTGCTAACCTGGATGCCTTCCCGGCCGGCTTCTGCCAGCACAAGGCTCAGGCCGCCTTTCGCGGCAGGTGCATGACTGTCTGTTCTGCAGAGTACAATATAGAAGGCTGCTTGATCGGCAAAGGGGACAAACTGTTTAACCCCGTTAATATACCAGCCGGATCCGGTTTTTTTTCCCGTGGCGGCTGTAGCCCCCGGGTCAGGGCCTGATTTTTCGAGGAAAGCACCGGTGCTGACAGCCTGTCCGCTGACGACGGAGGGAAGATATCTTTCGCAGAGTTCGGAGCCTCCGAAGCGCAGGAGGACTTCCGATGCGTATCCGGCAGACATCAGAGCAGAGCCCTGTGTGGAGTCTTTGCGGCAGAGGGACTCGCAGACCAGCACGTGTTCCAAAAGTCCCATCCCCCCGCCTTCATAGGACTCGTCAAAATGGATGCCTATAAATCCAAGCTCTCCTGCTTTTTCCAGGATCTGCCGGGGAAAACTCTGGCTCCGGGACCTGTCAACAACCATTTCCCTGTCAAATTTGCCTCTGGCAAATTCCCATGCGGCTTTTTGAATCTGTTTCTGGGATCTGGATAGGTTGAAATCCATGGGAAACGCCTCCTCAAGATCAAAAGCTGCGGGCGGATTGGCGGACAAAGGCCCTTGGCGGAGATCTTTATCAGGATAAAAATGCCCAGCAGTAAGTCAAAATAAAGGTTTCCAGCAAATGATGGAAAACAATAGCTGCTCTTTTCCGCCAAGTCAAGAAGGAAATTCCCGTTCCTTCACTCCCGGCGCAGACCGGGGTGAAGGCGGGAGTGAGAGAGGGCTTAGTTGTTCTCGCCCCTGGGAGAGGGCAGGGCTTTTTGTTCAAAATGATTCAAGAGATCGCGCATTTGTCCGGATATTTCTGTATACCGCCGGTTTGCGTCTTCCCGGAAGTCCACATGGATTTTATTGATTTTATGCCGCATTTCTTTCAGCAGCTTGCCCTGCTTTTTCCAGAGCTTGGCCACGTAATCAATGTTTTCCATGGAGTTTTCCATTACCGAGCGGGAATAGCGGTTTACCATGGCTGCAAAATCCAGGTACCTTGCCTCTATCTGGGAGGTGACTTTTTCCTTTTTCAGTGTCTCCCGGGTAATCACATGGAAGTGGTGGCCCGTGATGCTCATGGATACTGCCTCTCCAAAGATATCGCGATGCTTGATCAGGTTGCGGCCCAGAAATTTCAAATACTGCCAGCCATAGGGGGTAAAGGGCTGGCGTAAAAGGGATTTTAAAAAGACGCCGACCTCCTTAAGCCGAACCTTGCGCTGGAAGTAGTCAGTGTGCTCGATATTGTCAAATAGCTGGTTGCAGCGGGCAAAATAGTTTTTCATGCGAAAGTCATAGATAGTTGCCAGGATTTTCTTGTATCCCTCCCGCAGCCGCTCGCTGTCCATGACGGTTTTGAAATTGGTGGATAGCACATGAGTGTTGTTGCCGACCGAGGCGGAAAGAATCCGGCCCTCGGCCTGCAGGCGCTGGTAGAGGCGGGTGCCCGGAAGGGCTGTCAACATACCGACCATGGCCTTGGGGATCGCATTTCGCTGGATGAATTCGATCTGCCGCTCGAAGATGTCGGGCTTATCATTGTCAAAGCCCAGGATGAAGCCGGCCATAACCTCGATGCCGTGTTTCTGGATGTGCTGGACCGCGGTTCCCATGTCGGTTTTCAGGTTCTGAACCTTTCCGGTCTCTTCCAGGCTTTCCGCGTCCGGGGTCTCGATGCCTATGAACACCTCGTTGAAGCCTGCCTCCCGCATGGCTGTCAAAAGCTCTTCATCGGAGGCCATATTGATGCTTGCCTCCGTAAAGAAGTGAAAGGGGTGGCCCCTGGCCTTCTGCCACTCAATCAAGGCAGGGAGGAGTTCGGATTTGACGCGTTTTTTATTGCCGATGAAGTTGTCATCCACCAGGAATAGGCCGCCGCGCCAGCCCTGGCGGTAGAGGGTGTCGATTTCTGCTACCATGGCATCCGCGCTTTTGACCCGGGGCTTGTTCCCGTAAACGGTCCAGATGTCGCAGAATTCACAATGGAACGGACATCCTCTGGAATACTGCACAGACATGGATCCGTATGCGTTCATCTTGAGCAGGTCAAAGCGCGGTGTGGGAATATTTTCAATATCCGGATGCGGGGGCATTGGATAGAGTTTTTGGGCTTCGCCCCTTTCCAGATCGCCCAGAAAATCGAGGAAAGTCTCTTCAACCTCGCCAGGCACGAAATGATCCACTCCTTCGATGTCCTCATGGCCGGTGTTAACGTAGGGGCCTCCTGCCACGACCTTGGTATCAAGAGCCCGGCAGCGCTCAATTACGGAATTCATCGAGTCCCGCTGCACAATCATGGCGGAGATAAAGACTGCATCCGCCCATACAATGTCCTGATCCTCCAGAGTCTCAATATTCATGTCCACCAGCCGGAGGTTGTACTCCGGCGGGAACAGGGCGGCCATAGTGATAAGACCGAGCGGCGGCATGGAGCTTTTTTTGCGGATAAACTGCAGGGCGTACTGAAAACTCCAGTAGGTGTTGTTTGGCACTTCCGGATACACCAGAAGGATATTTTGGTACTTTGGCATAATTTCCCCCATTTTCAAAAAACAGCATGTAAAAATATTCATCACGCGGCGGCCTGTAAAGCAGGCCCTCAGGGCCGCTTATTGCAGGAAAGCCGTGCTGATGTTGGCTAATCTGTTAATCTATGGATTAATAATGTATCGAATTTGTAAAACAGACACAAGATTGAGAGCTTTTTAGAAACAAATTCCGGAAATAAAAAACTCTTAGTACTATAATAAAATAGTCATTTCATACGCATTTGCCACCCACGAAAAGCGTTTCCGCCGGGAAAATCGAACTTCAATGCGCACGGAACAGAGCGGCTCTTCCTCCTGCCGGGCCGGGATTCTCTGCTTCTTTATTTGCCGGAACGGATAGAGGGGATTGTATCATAAGGGCCTGCCCCGTGGATGGCGCGATTTTTTGCGCATTGTTTACTGTTTGCGGTTGTGATATAAAATTAGAATACAGGAAAACGGCGGCTCCGGCAAGACGGAATCTCTTTAAGACGGAATCTCTTTGCCCGTAAGGCCGCTGGCACGATCAAAGCAAAAGGCACGGATTCTGAATGCGGGTGATGACTTTTAATCTGAGGTTTGAAAACGAAAGAGACGGCGATAATGCCTGGCAGTTCCGCCGGGACAAGGTTGTTTCCATCATTAAGCATTATCAGCCGGGGATTCTTGGAACACAGGAAGGCAAATGGCCCCAGTTGATGTATCTTAAAGAAAGGCTCCCCCAATACATCGCTCACCTTCCGGACCGTGTTCCGGATGAGAAATCCCAGTGCCCGACACTGTTTTTCCGCAGGGACTGCTTTAAAATTGAGTCCGGCCGGGATTTCTGGCTCTCCAAAACCCCGGAGGTGCATCTGAGCAAGGACTGGGACAGCGCTTATCCACGGATGATAAGCCGGGCAACCGTTCGGATGCGAAAGAAAAATATCCGGCTGACAGCGGCAGTGACGCATCTCGATCATGTCGGCGTGGAAGCCCGTTTTCAGCAGGCCCGGATCATTGCTGACTGGGCCGGAAGGCATGATCTGCCGGTGGTGCTGCTGGGCGACTTTAATGCAGATCCGGAATC
>JAWOFF010000049.1:0-6673 GCA_046482325.1 Desulfosalsimonadaceae bacterium | reverse complement strand
CAGTCGGATCCCGGGATAGCCCTGACGAAGAAGGGCTACATCCAGGCGGACGAGGAGACCGGCAAGACGACCAAGCCTGGTGTCTGGGCAGGCGGGGACATTGTAACGGGGCAGGCCACGGTGATTCTGGCCATGGGCGCCGGCCGGATGGCTGCCGACTCCATCCACAAGTACCTCACCTGGGGGTGGTAAGCAGCATTTTCCAATGGCTGTCGGGGACAGATCGGGTCCTTCTGTCCCCGATAATGGCAAAGGAAAAGTTGAAGCCCCGATAGCTACAGGGAAACGGGCTTGCCGGTCCGATAGGCCATGGCCCGGCAGGAGGCAATCAACCGGCCGTTTTCATCTGTGACCGTGATGTCAAAATTGCTGATTTTCCTGGACCGGCTGATTTCTCTGGCTTCGGCAATCAGCCTGCTTCCGTTTTCCGGCGAGGCCATATAGGTGACATTCACATTCAGGGCCACCGCGATACTGCCCCCGGTTTGACTGGCGGTTTCAAAGGCTTCGTCAATCAGGCCGAAGATGGCGCCGCCATGAGTGCGCTGATAGATGTTGTTCATCCGGGAAGGCTCTGAGTCCATAACTACCCGGGAATATCCAGCTTCAAGGGCCTCCAGCCTGATATTGAGGGCCTGTGCGAAGGGCTCCCTGGCCACCGCATTTGCTATTGCTTCCCGCAGCGCCTGATTCATAACACTCTCATAATTTTAGGACATTTGATCCCAGAAGCTTCTGGCCTGATCCGCCATGTTTTTTTTCTGCCCGCCGGCATTTGAACCTCCCGCACTGCCTGTACCGCCCCGGCTGAGACGGGCCACCCGCTTTTCAATCGGGGGATGGGTGGAGAAAAGATGGCTCAGGCTCTGGCCGGAGAGGGGATTGGCAATAAACATGTGGGCGGTTGCGGGCTCGGCTTTCATGGGAATTTTTTTGGAGTAGGCCCCCAGCTTCTCCAGCGCCCGGGCCAGTCCTTCGCTGTTTCCGGTGATCTGGGCGGAAGTATTGTCTGCCAGGTATTCCCTGGAGCGCGAGATGGCCATCTGTATGAGCATGGCCGCAAGCGGTGCAATAATGGACATGACCAGAAGACCAATAATACCGCCTCCCTCTTCGTCATCTCCTCCGATGCCGCCGAAAATGGCCGACCACCGGGCAAGGCTTGCCAGCATCATAACGGCTCCCGCCATAGTGGCGGCAATCGTTTGTATGAGCATGTCCCGGTTTTTGATGTGCCCCAGTTCATGGGCTATGACTCCTGCCAGTTCATCACGGTTCATATACCGGATAAGCCCCTGTGTGAGGGCCACCACGGCATTGTCAGGATTGCGGCCCGTGGCGAATGCATTGGGCGCATCCTGCGGGATGATATAGAGACTGGGCATTGGAAGCCCTGCCTTTTGGCAGAGTTCCTCCACCAGCTTATATACCTCAGGGGCCTCCTGCCGGGAAACAGGTTTGGCCTTATACATTTTCAGAACCATTTTGTCCGAGTACCAGTAAGAGAAAAAATTCAGGCCGCCCGCAATCAGCAGGGCGATAATCATTCCCCCTGTGCCGCCGATCATTTTGCCAACCCACATGATGACCACCGTCATAACGGCCAGAAGGATCGTGGTTCGAATACGGCTTCCCATTAATGGTTTCTCCTTTCATACCAGAATTATAGGACCTAAATCATACCAGAATTATAGGACCTGAACTGAGCGTTTCAAATTTTTAAACCTATTTATTTCTGAATTATTTTAAGCGATTTTTAGCTTTGAAAATTTCAAACCCTCCGGGATTTTCAATTCAGGCAGGAATATATTTTTTTATCAATATAAGACAGATTTAATGAATAACAAGGGGAAAGGGACGCGTAGCTGCGGCTTAATCGGAGGATTCAAATTTGAAAACGATCTGTTCCGGACCCACAACAGAGAGCTGCTGGCGGATCACGTATTCCAGGTAGCGCGGGTCATTTTTCAGGCGTCTGACCCGGCGGTATAAGTCCTGGTTCTGTCTTTCAATTTTTTGGTTTTTCGCCTCTATTGCATGCAGACGATCCTTTTTCCGGATTACATCGAGAAGGCCGTTGTCGCCCAGAACAGAAAAGCCCAGAAAGAGGAGGAGGAAGAGAACCCCGCAAATCAGTCCGGTCTTAAGCGGGGATCGGAGGGCTTTCATACCGGGGGCTCCTTTTTTATCATGCGGTGGATATCCTTTAATTGTTCGCATCGCAGAGCATAGGCGGCTATAGCGTAAATCGCGGCTCCGCCGGCAACACCGCCGGCCACAGCAGTTAGCAGACGGTGAAGCCCCGCGCCCGTGGAAACCGGGAAAAAGACTGTCCAAGCGTAGACCCCTAGGCCCATGATAGACGCACATATCATGGATTTAGCAATAGATTCAATTGTTTTTTTGCCCTTGAGCTTTCCCAGACGCCTGCGCAGTGTTAGAAGCAGCAGAAAAAAGTTGAGCATGGAGGCAAGCGAGGTTGCAAGTGCCAGTCCTCCATGCAGCAGGGGGCCCATGAGCAGAATACCGAGTGCGATATTGGCAGCGATGGAGACAGAAGCCATTTTTACGGGCGTGATGGTATCCTGCAGGGAATAAAAGGTGGAGACCAGTATGCGCACGGCTGAAAACGCCCACAGCCCAAAGCTGTAGAATACAAGGGCATAGGCTGTCTGGCTGGTGCTGGCGGGATCAAACTGTCCCCGCTGAAACAAAAGTGCGACAATCGGTTCCCGAAGGAGAATAAGTCCGATGGTGGCGGGCAGAGTGATAAAAAAGATAAGCCGGATGGCATAGGCGAAAGTATCGGTCAGTTCGGCGAAGTTTTCCGCTGCAGCCTGCCTGGACAGACTCGGCAGCACGGCAACGGACATGGAGATGGCGAAAATGCCCAGCGGAAACTGTACGAGGCGGTCTGCATAGTAAAGGTAGGAGACGCTGCCGCCGGGCAGAAGCGAGGCCAGCAGGGTGCCGATCAGGATGTTGATCTGATAGACCGCGGCTCCGAAAACAGCGGGGCCCATGAGCTTGCCGATGCGCTTGACTCCCGGATGGTACAGGGGTGTTTTCTGCCAGAAGCGAAATCCTTTTTTGATCAGGAAGGGAACCTGCAGCAGGAGCTGAAGAACCCCGCCAATCAGTACGCCGATGGCAAGACCTGTTACCGGGGTTTGCATATGCGGAGCAATGAACAGGGCTGCACCGATGATGGCAAGGTTTAGAAGTACCGGGGCAAGCGCAGGTGCTGCGAAATGCCCGAGGGAATTTAAAATGCCCATGGAAAGGGCGACCAGGCAGATACAGAAAATATAGGGGAACATGACCCGCGTGAGCCAGACCGTGAGACTGTATTTGGCTCCGGAAAAGCCGGGAGCTATGCCGCTGACAATATAGGGGGCGGCCAGAATGCCCGCAAGAATGATAAAAACCAGCAGTAAAGACACGATCCGGAGCGTGGAGCTGGCCATGCGGAATGCCTCAGCACGGCCCCGGCGGCTTAAGTATTCAGTAAAGACCGGCACAAAGGCGATGGACAGGGATCCTTCGGCGAACAGCCGGCGCAGGAGGTTGGGGATGCGAAAGGCGACAAAAAAGGCATCGGAATAAAACCCTGCCCCGAAAAGCCAGGCGACGGCCATGTCCCTTAAAAAACCAAGGATGCGGCTGAGAAAAGTGGCTGTTCCTATAATCCCCGCTGCCCGGGTCAATTGCTTTTTCTCTGAACTCATTCGCCGTGCCTGCTGCCTTTCTGATACACTTCTGCTTGCGGCAATACCGCAACGCCTTCAGAAATAAATAGATTTAAAAATTTGAAACGCTCAGTTTAGGATAAATATTCTTGACATTTGCGAGAGGATCGGATACCAAAACATTCTATCAAAAATAAGAAAAGGAGTGACACCATTGGCACATCACAAGTCTGCAATTAAGCGAAACCGGCAGAATGAAAACCGCCGGATGCGCAACCGGGTTGTAAAAACCCGGGTGAAAACAGCTTCCAAAAAGCTTGCCGAAGTGCAGAAAACCGGAGATCCGGAAGCCATTGCCCGCGAACTTACCAAGGCCAAGTCTGTAATTGACAAGGCAGCCAAAAAAGGGGTAATCCACAGCAGAACCGCCTCACGGAAAAAATCCCGCCTTGCAAGAAGCGTAAACCGGACAGTCTCCGTGTAGCCGCCCAGGTTTTCTCAATCTTCAGCCTTAGAACTCATCGGTTAACCGGTAGTAAATCCGCTCCGCCACTCGTTCGGAGATCTCGGCGATAGCGGATTTTTTATTTAATTCGGTTCCGCGTTTTGTCGAAGCCACTTCATAGGAATCGTCGGCCGAGAGGCCCCTGGCAGCCCAGATGCGCCGGCCCTCCCTGTCTTTTAATTCCACATCCAGATACAGGGTGATCCGGCGTTCCATTGATTCATCCGGGGTGCTGTGGGCGATGGTGCGGATCCGGGTGGATCTTATGGTACCGCTTAGAATGGCTTCTGCCTGCTTTTTGTCCACAAGACGGACCGTATCAAAACGGGTGAACTGATTGACCAGGTCGTTGGTCACAAGGGCTTCAATTCCGGTTTCCCCGGTTTTGTTGGCAAGCATACTGATGTTTAAGGTTTTGATGTCTCCCGGCAGCGCACCTCCCCCGGAGAAGTGGTAACCGCAGGCAGCCGGAAACAGCATTGCAGTCCATACAAACAAAAGCGCACATGTTTTCCGCCAGGTGTGTTCCATTCGCAAATCCCCCTTCTTCCGGCGTAAAAACAGCAAGCGCGCCGGGCCTCTACACAACGACATTGACCAGCTTATCCTTTACCACGATTACTTTTTTGACGGTCTTGCCCCTGATGAAGCGCTGCACATTTTCATCCGCCAGCGCTGCCTCCTTGACGCTTTCTTCGTCAGCATCCGCAGCTATTTCAAAGCGGCCCCGGAGCTTTCCGTTTACCTGGGCTACCATTTCCCGGGTCTCAGAGGCCAGGGCATCCTGACGGTATCCGGGCCATTCGGCGGCTGACGGGCTGCTCGCTTCGTTTCCCAGGGCCTGCCATAGTTCTTCTGTGATATGGGGAACGACCGGTGCCAGCAGCAGAATAACAGTTTCGGCGGCAAAGCGCATGGCAGCCGCCGTGTGAGGATGGCCGGGATTTAGCTCCGCTGTGTACATGCTGTTGACAAGCTCCATTACCGCGCTGATCGCCGTATTAAAATGAAAGCGCTCTTCTATGTCGTTGCTTACTTTGCGGATGGTCTGGTGGGCCTTGCCAAAAAGTTCTCTGCCCGGCCCGTCCAGTTCTTCCAGACTGCCGTCGAAGCTTTGGGCTTCGGCTATATCCGCCTGCCATTGGTAGATAATCCGCCATACTCGGTTTAAAAAGCGGAAACTGCCCTCAACGCCCTGTTCGCTCCATTCCAGGCTTCTTTCCGGTGGGGCGGCGAAGAGGCAGAAAAGCCGGACCGTATCCGCTCCGTAAGTATCCAGGAGTACATTGGGATCAACCACATTTTTTTTGGATTTGGACATTTTCTCGACGCGGCCCAGTTCGGCAGAACGGTCGCAAAACCGGCAGTGCGGCTGTTCCTGGTTGTAATAGGTCTCTTCAGGGTATAAAAAACCGTGCTCCGGACAGCGCACGGTTTCCTTGCATACCATGCCCTGGGTCAGAAGCCTGGTAAAGGGCTCCTTGAAGTCCACCAGACCCAGGTCATGGAGCACCCGGGTGAAGTAGCGCGAATACAGAAGATGCATGACCGCATGCTCCACCCCGCCGATGTACTGGTCCACGGGCATCCAGTAGCCAGTTGCTGAAGGATCGAACATGCCTTTGTCATAGTTTGGACTGCAGTAGCGTTCAAAATACCAGGAGGACTCCACGAAGGTATCCATTGTGTCGGTTTCGCGCCGCGCAGGACCGCCGCATTGCGGACATTGAGTCTGTACAAAGGACTTGGTTGAAGCAAGCGGAGATCCGCCCCCCTCTAAAAGATCCACGTCTTCCGGCAGCACCACAGGAAGGTCCTCTTCGCGCACAGGCACAGTACCGCAGGCGGGGCAGTGGATGACAGGGATGGGAGCGCCCCAGTACCGCTGGCGGGATATGCCCCAGTCACGTAGCCGGTAGCTTACGGCCTTGCTGCCCATCTTCATGTGTTCCAGATGATCCGTGATAGCTTCCTTGGCCGCTTCGCTGTCCATGTCGTTGAACTGTCCGGAGTTGATCAGGACGCCTGCACCGGTGTAGGCCTGCTCCCGGGCCACCTCCTCTTCAGAGACCTCCGGGGGACAGATTACCGGAACAATCGGCAGGTCATATTTTTTGGCAAAGTCAAAATCGCGCTGATCATGGGCGGGGACAGCCATGACTGCGCCGGTGCCGTATTCCATAAGCGCAAAGTTGGCGATATAGACGGGCATTGGCCTGTCCGACAGGGGATTGCGGCACCAGGCGCCGGTAAATACGCCTTCTTTTTCATAATTTTCCAGTAGCCTGTCGGAACGGCTTTGATGGGACATGCGCTCGACAAAGGCCGAAACCCCGGCCTCCCGGCCCGTACCTTCGGTAAGGGGTTTTACAAGCGGGTGCTCCGGGGCAAGGCACATGAAGGTGGTGCCGAAGATCGTGTCAGGGCGGGTGGTAAAAACCCTGATTGTTTGCTCGCTTTTTTCCACGGGAAAGTGGAT
>JAWOFF010000174.1:0-8187 GCA_046482325.1 Desulfosalsimonadaceae bacterium | reverse complement strand
CCGAGATTTTTCAATTGCAGGGCGATATAGGGGCCCGTGAAATCATTGCCTCCCGGCCTCAAAGGGTCTTTCAGGCTCCGGTGGATAACCCTTCGGTTTTAATAGATATAGACACGCCTGAAGATTTAAGTCTTTTTCTCTCCGGGCAAGCCCGCCTATAATTATTTCAAAGTATTGTATTATCATGGTACAGGTCAAACAGAATGAAGCTCCTGCGCTCGGATCACAAATGGATACGCAGTTTATCCTGGGATTGGCCAAAACCGAAAGTGCTGTAATAATCCTTCTGGATCTTGATAAGGTTCTTTCCGTCCAAGAGATAGAAACCCTGTGTCATGCCGGGTAAGAATTCTATTTTGACTTCAATGGAGGCAGGCGATGAACCCGGGAAGGATGCATGGCAAACGCGACCGAAGCTGTTAGAAATCACAGGAGTCCATTATGGCTGAGCACGTAGCCAAGAAGGCGGATCTTTATTGTAACCAACCGCAAGAACCTTGCGGAAAGAGCCCGAAAAACAGATGGAACTGCTCATGGCGGCCGTGGAAAATGCTTCGGACTGGATCATTCTCACTGACATAAAAGACACGATCCTCTATGCCAAAAGGGCTGCAGAAACCCCAGCGGCTATGCCAAAGAAGAACTCACCGGAATACAGAAAGTCCCTGCTCCTGCCTGTGGATGTCATGGACAGGAATTCCGGGGCAATACTGGAACTAATCAACCGGGTGCACACCCCCCATACTTCTGGTCAGACGACACAGGATCATTTAACCGTTAAAACCGGGCACGGAGCCTTGAGAATGACGTACTGGGCAGTTGACCCCAGAAGAAGCTTCTGGGTCCTGGACTTTTTTTCTATTCCCACGAAAACAAGATCAATGTCATTGTCCTCTGCATACCACACGATATCTTCGCCCGGGCTTTTGCCGTGTACAACCTGATGGGTTTCGCACTCAAGCCCCTTTTCCTCCATGAAGGCCCGGGCTTCATCTAATTTTTTCTCAGCCTTTTTTATGTCCCCCGACGTTTCACTGTCGCCTCCTTCCATGGAGGTAATAATAAAAGCCTTTGCCCCCAGTTTCTCTGCGTACTCCCTGGCAGTTGCCAGTGTCTTTCCCGAGGCCGCAGTGGAATTGTATCCTACCAGAATCTTCATTGTTTTTTCCTTTCCTCTCCGGGTTTTTTAAAAAATTTCACTTACCTTCAGTATTTGTTCATACCCTTATATAGTGTCCAGACTCCCTTTTATTGTCAAGCGCCAACTCATTGTGCCCCCTTTTCACCCTTGCTGACATCAACCGGTTGATATTGCGGTACAACACTGATTTTTAATTTGACAAGCTTATAATCATAGTTTAATTTAATAAACATGGATTCAAAAGAGAAACGTCTTTATAAATTTTCCGCAGAGCTTCCTTATAATGCCTGTTCCCAAAAACAGGCCGTCTTTATTTTAATCTCAAACACTGATGAACTTGTAAAAAGTCTGATTTCAGATGGCGCTGTAAAAAGTTCAAGATCAAGGCTTGCGCAAGTTCGAAGAATGCAGCGTACTTAGCCGTAAGTGAAATTCTGAGAAATTGCGCGTAACGCAGATATTGGACTTTTTACGGTGCCATCAAACACTGACAAAGGAAAAATCAAAGGGGGGAGTTCGATCATGAAAAAATTTACAATGGCAAAAACGATTGTATCATTGTTTCTGGCAATTGCACTGACAGGAATTGCCGGTCCTGCTTTTTGCGCGGATGAACCGGACATAAAAGGGGCGCCTGAAAAGATAAAGATCGGGGTCGTCACGTTCCTGTCCGGGCCTGCTTCATCTCCTTTCGGCATCCCCGGGCGCAATTCCGCAAGGGTGATGGTAGACACACTGAACCAGGGAGAAGTCCCGGCTCCTTACGATAAACACAAGGGCATAGGCGGAGTGCCCATAGAAATAAAGGTTATTGACGAGGCCGGAGGAGCCGACGCCCAGGTGAGCGAATACCGCCGCATGGTCCTGGATGAAGAGGTCGATTTGGTAATAGGCTACATTTCCAGCGCAGATGCCCTTGCCGTGGCCCCTGTGGCAGAAGAGCTCAAAACCCTGACAATCATCTATGACGCGGGCACAAACCGACTGTTTGAAGAAGACGACTTCGAATACGTCTTCAGGACAAAAGCCCACCAGATAATAGACAGCGTGGGCGCGGCAAAATATATCATGGAAAGGTTCCCCGAGGCCAAGACCATTGCCGGCATTAACCAGGATTACGCCTGGGGCCATGACAACTGGAAGGCATTCAAGGCTTCAATGAAGGCTTTAAATCCGGATATCGAGGTATCCGCGGAGCTGTTCCCGGAAATCTATTCAGGAGATTATTCAGCGGAAATATCCTCTCTTCTCAGAAAAAGACCAGACATTATCCATACAAGCCTTTGGGGCGGGGATCTGGAGGGTTTTCTGATCCAGGCCATGTCGCGCGGCCTCCATGAGCAGTCCACCATCGTCGCCACTTGCGGAGATCCGATACTGCCCAGGCTGGAAGGTCAGCTAAACGAGGGCATTGTAATAGGAGCCCGCGGACCGCACGGCTCCCTGGGACCGAGAAATGATTTTGACAAGTGGTTCAGGGAAGCCTTCAGGGCTGAGATAGGTGAACGTCCGGTTTATCCCGCCTACCACATGGCCCAGGCTTTCCTGGGGGTCAAAAATGCATATGAAAAGGCCCTGGCAAAAAACGACTCTAAAAAGTGGCCCGACATGAAACAGGTCAGGGAGGCCATGAAAAATTCAAAATTTGAAACCCCGAGCGGAGAAATCTCGCTGTCCATAGGCGGGGGGCATCAGGGGGTTGAGCCTTCTGCCTACGGCATCACCACCGGCGACCTGGACTCTGATACCGGAGAGGTCATTCTCAAAGACAAGATGGAATTCCCTGTTGAAGAGGTCAATCCTCCGGACGGAGTCGATTCCCTGGAATGGATAGAAAGCGGATTCGAAAGATAGGCTCCAAAAACCCTCAGGGGGCGGGATGGACAGCATCCCCGCTCCCTGACTTTCCCAAACCCCAAACGGAGAATAATTGATGGAAGGGTTGCTGGTAATTCTGATGGACGGCGTATTCTACGCCTCATACCTATATCTGGTGGCCCTGGGCCTTACGCTGATCTTCGGCGTCATGAAAATACTCAATATCGCTCACGGAAGCTTCTACGGCTTCGGCGCCTATGCCGGCGCATCACTGGTGCTTTTTTATACAAAACAGGGTTTCTGGCCTCACGGGGTCTACCTGCTTCTTGTCGGTGCGGCGCTTCTGGTGGGCATAATCCTGGGGCCGATAATAGAAAGGGGAATAATAAGGCGTTTTTACAGGGAAGAGGTGGTTGTTCCGCTTATTGCCACCTATGCATTGTTCCTTGTACTCGACGACCTGATGAAGCTCATTTTCGGGACCAGTCCGTATTTCGCCTACCAGCCCCTTAACCTGGCCGGCAACTTCAGCTTCGGTGGCATCCCATATCCGGTTTATTATCTCATCTTTATCTCGGTGGCGCTTGTTTCCGGGCTTCTGCTCTGGGCAATAATGAACCTGACAAAATACGGCAGGTTTGTCACCGCGGTAATGCATGACCCCGAGATAAGCAATGCCATGGGCATCAAGCTGCCCCGGATATACCTGATAACCTTCACCATAGGGGCTGTTTTCGCGGCCCTGGGAGGAGCGTTTACCTCTCCCATGACTTCTGTTGTGCCCGGCCTGGCGGTTGAAGTAATCGTGGCTTCTTTTGCTGTGGTGGTCATCGGAGGCCTGGGAAGTTATTCAGGAGCAGCCATAGGAGCGCTTATAGTGGGAATCGTAAGGGCGGTTGCGGTTCATCACTTTCCGGTAATGGAACTGTTCATGATCTATATCGTTATGGCGGCAATACTGATGATAAGACCGCAGGGACTGTTTCCTGCCGAGGAGGTTCGAAGGATTTGATGAAAAATTTTAACCCGGTATTCCTGGCAATTTTCATTTTCCTGGTGGTAATCGGCTTTATCGTGCCGGCCTGGATGCGCTATCTTCTAACAATTGCCCTGTGCAAGGGAATAATCGCCTCGGGGGTAATACTGTTGCTCAAAGGAGGGCTGGTGTCCTTCGGCCATGCCTTCTATTCCTCTGCAGGCGCCTACGCGGTTGCTCTTACCGTGAAGCATTTCGGGATAAGGGAAATTTTCGTGCTAATCCCTGCAGGGATTGCCGCCGGGGTTATAACCGCGGCTGTAATCGGCCTGATAGTGGCCCGCTATCGGGAAATATTTTTTGCCATGATTACGATGGCCTTTTCCATGGCCTTTTACGGCTTCCTGGTAAAGGCCTATGACCTCACCGGAGGCACAGACGGGATGCGCATACCTTCGCCCACCCTGTTTGGAGCCGCCCTTCCCGAGGGGTTTGAAAGGCTAACACTTTATTTTGTCACCCTGGTTCTTGTGGCGGCTGTTGCGCTGGTCCTCTACAGGATTGAGCACTCCCCTTTCGGCTATCTTCTCCAGAGCATCAAAGGAAATGAGGTCAGGGTCTCCTACCTGGGGATAGCGGTGCAGAGGTCCGTATACAGGACTTTTATTATTTCAGGGGTTTTCGCCGGCTTAGGAGGCGCTCTTCTGGCAGTAAACAGCGGACATATAGATCCGCATCTCTCCTACTGGACGGTTTCCGGGGAGTTTGTTTTCATTTCACTGCTTTCGGGGGTCGGCAATCTTAACTTTGTCTTTATAGGAGCCGTCCTTGTGGAGTTTATAAGATCCTACGCCTTCGCTTATGCCCCGTATCTGTGGCAGATGATACTCGGCGGGATAATGCTGCTGATCATCATCTTTTCTCCGGGCGGGGTGTGGCAGATATACAAGGCGGGCGCGGACAAGGTCAAAGGCCTGATTAAATGAAAGACTCCGGCCGCCTGAGGCTTAAGGGCAGATAAAAACAACGCCTGCAGACTGTTCCGTTAGAAGGATATAGGATATGGAAGAAAAGGTTTTCGAAGTCCGTGAACTGACAATGCAGTTTTACGGCCTAACTGCGCTTGACAGTATAAGCACCACGGTATCAGCCGGCGAATTCGTGGGTATAGTGGGGACCAACGGCTCGGGGAAGACCACGTTTGTCAACGTGATGACCGGATATCTATCTCCCACCTCGGGAAGCGTCAAGGTTTTGGGCAGGGAAATAAAAGGACTGTATCCATACCACCTTACAAAAATGGGGGTAAGCCGGTCTTTCCAGATAGCCCAGCTTTTCCAGGATCTGACAGTGGAGGAAAACATGCTGTTTGCCCTGGCCGCCCGCGAAAATGTTGACAAAAAAATCCGAATGCCCCTTAAAAGCAAGGATTTTCTCAAAGAAGCCGGGGAACTGCTCGATCTTTTCAAGCTCGGCGCCAGAAAGGAAAACAAGGCTTCCGAGCTGCCGGCCGGCGACAGGAAAGTCCTGGATATAGCTATGGCCTTTGGTCTCAAACCAACCCTCCTGTTTCTCGACGAGCCGACCAGCGGGGTGAGCACGGAGGAAAAATTCCAGGTCATGGAAACACTCGTCCAGGCCCTACAGACACGCGGGGTTACAGTGGTCTTTATCGAGCATGACCTGGAAATAGTTAAAAAGTTTGCCCAGCGGGTGCTGGATTTTGATGAGGGGAAAATTATTGCAGACGGTCTTCCTGAAGATGTGCTGGAAGGTTAACCGCAACAGGGGAGAACAAATTTGCTTGAAATCAGGGAGTTAAAGGTCAGCATACTCGGCGTGGAAGTCCTGCGTGGCGTAGGCATGACCGCGCCGCGAAGGGAAATCACCGCCCTGGTGGGCAGAAACGGGGCCGGCAAGACAACCACCATTCGGTCGGTAATGGGACTTGCAAAAATAGCCTCAGGCAACATTGTCCTGGATGGAGAGGATATAACGGGAAAGCCTGTACATACAAGGGTTCAGCAGGGCATAGGCTATATGCCCGAGGACAGAAGGGTCATACCCAGCTCCACAGTGGAGGAAAACCTTCTTATGCCCACCTGGAACACCGATCACGGTGATGCGGACACAAGACTTTCCAAAATTTACGAGATCATACCGGAGATAAAAAGGCTTTCCCGGCGCAAGGGCCTACACTTAAGCGGCGGGGAACAGAAACTGGTGGCTCTGGGCAGGGCCATGATGGCGGGAAGGAATCTTCTGCTGCTCGATGAGCCTTTCGAGGGCGTTGCTCCCAGGCTGGTAAGGCGCATATGGGAGGTCATCAATTCTTTCCAGGAGGAGCTTCCCATAGTTATTTCATCATCGGATTACGCGGAGATCGAACAGTTCGCCCACAGGGCCTACTTCATAGACCGCGGCACCATAGTGGAGTCCAGGGAGGGGAGAAAGGAAGCATAGGAAATACAGGCAACTTAAAGGAGGGGCGAAAATGAAAGGGGTGAATGTCTTTCAGACCACAAGGCGGATTATTTTCGGAACAGGATCCATAGACAGGCTCCCTGAGGAACTGGGAAGGCTCGGTGCAGAAAAAATCGTCATCGTCACGGATCCTGGTATAGCTGAATCCGGGATACTGGAGGATGTGGAGGAAAAGCTCAGGTCAGGCGGCCTGGAAACCGAGGTCTTCAAAGACGTCGAGCCGGATCCCAGGTATGAAATAGTGGAAAAGGCCGCGGATCAGATACGGCAGTCAGGGGCCGGCGCCATAGTGGGCATTGGAGGCGGATCACCGCTGGATATCGCCAAAGTGGCCTCTGTAAGGGTTAAAAACGACCAGCCGGTGAGTTCTTTTTTCGGCATTGACATGGTGCCCGCCAGGGGGATGCCAACGATTCTTGTCCCCACCACAGCAGGTACGGGAAGCGAGGTCACTCCCATCGCCATACTTTCCGACGAAAATGAAAAGCTGAAAAAGGGAATTGTCAGCCCTTATCTTTTCCCGGACGCCTGCATCCTCGACCCCGGGCTTACCCTTAAGCTTCCGCCCCACATAACCGCTGCCACGGGCATGGACGCCCTGATCCATGCAGTTGAAGCATATACTTCCAGAAACGCCAACCCGTTTACAGACATGCTGGCGGAAAAGGCGATACGCCTGGTCTTTGGCAGTATCCGCAAGGCATACGCTGACGGGGAAAACATAGAGGCAAGAAGCAGCATGCTGGAAGGCAGCCTTCTTGCAGGGATGGCCTTTGCAAACGCCGGCGTAACCGCGGTGCACGCATTTGCCTATCCCATAGGAGCAGAATTCCACATACCCCACGGCATGGCCAACAGCATAATGCTCCTGCCCGTCATGAAGTTCAACCTGCTTGGCAACATGGAAAAGTTCGCGGCAATGGCGGAATTTTTCGGGGAAAACACCGATGGACTGAGCATAAGGGATGCCGCTGAGGAAGCGATAGCCGCCCTGGAGTACCTGACTGCAGATCTTAACATCCCTGAGCGTCTCGGCGATTTCGGGGTGAAAAAAGAAAACATACCCGAGCTTGCCGAAGGGGTAATGAAGGTAACCCGGCTCCTGGCAAACAATCCGCGCAGGCTCACTGAAAGTGATGCTGAAAACATTTACGAATCAGTCCTTTAAACATGTAAACATGGAGAAAGATTTTATGCACGGCTGTTACAACACATTGTTAAACATCGACGCCACGCAGCGGCGGCACCAGGTCGAAAAAATCAGCGATGAAATCCTGCAAAGCACCCTCGGTGGCAAGGGACTGGCTGCCAGGCTGCTTCTGGAAAGAAACCCCCCGAAAGTTGACCCTTTCAGCCCGGACAACCACCTGATATTTGCAATCGGCCCGGCCACGGGGACGTCCATATGGGGATCGTGCAGATACGGGGTATTTACCAAATCTCCCCAGACGGGCTATTTCTCAGAGTCTTATTCAGGAGGGACCGTGGGGACCCGCATGGCTCAAACCGGATATGACGCTGTATCAATTACAGGCGCCAGCCCTGATCCAGTATGGATAGAAATAAGTGACCAGGAGGTCGTGTTCCATGATGCCTCAGAGCTGATGGGACTGGAAACCTTTGAAACCGAGGACCGGGTAAAGGCCTGGGTGAAGGAAAACAGGCCGGATACAAGGAACTGCGGGGTGGTTACCATCGGGCCTGCAGGCGAAAACAGGGTCAGGTTCGCGGTCATAGAAAACGATTACTGGCGTTCTGCGGGCCGCAC
>JAWOFF010000172.1:0-5841 GCA_046482325.1 Desulfosalsimonadaceae bacterium | reverse complement strand
TGCGAACAATTACTGCAAGACTGCTGCCGAACAAGGGGTAAAGATGGTGATTACAACGGATGCCCACAGCAGGCAAGGGCTGCAATCCATGCGGAACGGTTTAACCGAGGCACGCCGCGGCTGGCTGCAAAAAACAGACGTGGTCAACACCCTGCCCCTGGAAAAGCTGCTGCAGACGCTCAAACGAAGCTGAGGCACGGGCGGCGGCCTGCGTATAACGTTTTATGAAGCAAGCAAACGCAATTTAAGGAGGAAGAAAAAAATGGAGATTCAAGCAGGCACTTTCATTGTTACAGGCGGAGCCTCCGGTCTCGGCGAGGCCACAGTGCGCAGCCTGGTGCAGGCGGGCGGCAATGCAGCCATTTTCGATGTAAGCGATGATAAGGGGGAGTCCCTGGCAAAAGAGCTGGAAGGCAGCTCCCTATATTGCCGCACAGATGTTACTGATGAAGCCTCTGTTCAGGAGGCCATACAGAAAACTCTGGACCGCTTCGGCGCCATCCAGGGGGCAATCAATTGCGCCGGCATCGGAATACCTGCCAAGGTAGTCAGCAAAAAAGGCCCCATGCCGCTGGATACTTTCAGCAAGGTAATCCAGGTCAACCTGCTTGGCACCTTTAACGTCACCAGGCTGGCGGCGGTCCAAATGATGAACAACACCCCCAATGCCGAGGGGGAGCGCGGCGTTGTCGTCAACACCGCCTCTGTTGCAGCCTATGAAGGCCAGGTGGGCCAGGTTCCCTACGCTGCTTCAAAGGCCGGCATCGTCGGCATGACCCTTCCCCTGGCCCGGGAGTTCGCCGGCCAGGGCATCCGGGTGGTCACCATTGCGCCGGGGCTTTTTGACACCCCCATGTTTGATGCCCTGTCCGAAAATGTCCGCCAGTCCCTGCAGCAGCAGCTTCCCTTTCCCTCCCGCTTCGGGCGTCCGGGGGAATACGCCCGGCTGGTGGAAGCCATCCTTGCCAACCCGGTGTTAAACGGCGAGACTATCCGGCTGGATTCGGCGATGCGGATGCAGCCGCGGTAGCCTGCCGGCAGCAATTTAACGCAGCATGAAAAACGAACTTTGAGCAGCCATAATCTTTTACGGAAGGAGCCAGCATGCGAAAAGTTGCCATTGTGGGCACCGGGCATACGGATTTTGCCTCGGGTGCCAAAAAAACCGAAATCGAATTGTTCTGCGAAGCCGCAACAGAAGCCATGAGTGAAGCAAAGACAGGGCCGCCAGACATCCAGGCCCTCTACTGCGGCAACGTATTCGGGGACTTCAGCGAAGGCCAGGGCATGATCCAGTCCTACATCGCCAATGAACTGGGCTGCCATCACGTGCCGGCCACCCGCTTTGAGGGGGCCTGCGCATCAGCCACGCTTGCTATACGGGATGCCTTCATGTGGGTGGCCTCCGGCTTCTACGACATAGTACTGGTCGGCGGCACGGAAAAGGCCACGGCAATGGGCACCCCGCTTGCCACGCGTACCTTTGCCATGGGAAGCGACAGCAAATATGAATTCCCCGCGGGGCTTACCTTCCCCGGTTTTTTTGCCCTGCTGGCCCATCTCTACAGCGACGCCTACAATGTGCCCATGGAGCGGCTGCGCGAGCAGATGTCTATGGTGTCCGTCCAGTCGCACTCTTACGGAACCAGGAACCCGCATGCCCAGTTCAAACATAAGGAGGTTACAGCCGGGGAGGTAAGCAAGGGTTTCACGGTGGCCTCGCCCCTGAGGCTGCTTGACTGCTGCCCCTTCTCCGATGGTGCCGCCGCCCTGGTGCTGGCATCGGAGGAAGCAGCCAAAAAACTGACGGACAAGCCCGTCTATATTACCGGCGTCGGCCAGGCCTCCTCGCCCCGCCTGAGCGCACAGGCGCCCTACCTGCCGCGCATTCGGGCCAGGGAGATCTCGGTCAGGCAGGCCTATGACATGGCAGGCATCGTGGCCGGGGATGTGGATTTGTGCGAGCTCCATGACTGCTTCAGCATTGCCAGCTTAATTGCCGCTGAAAACCTGGGGTTTGCGGAAAACGGCAAAGCCGGCGAACTGTGGGAAAAAGGCGAGACCAGAATCGGGGGCAAAATCCCGATCAACATCTCCGGCGGACTAAAGGCCAAGGGGCATCCCATTGGCGCCACCGGCGCCTCACAGACCTGCGAGGTGGCCCGTCAATTGCGCGGAGACCTTGCAGATGAAGGCCGGCAGGTGGAAGGGGCCAAAACCGGGCTCGTGGACACGCTCGGCGGAGACGGCGTCATCAGCAACCTGGTGCTGCAGGCGGGATTCTAAAAAACAAATACTGAACAATTCTCAGGAGAAGATCACATGGAATATAAACTTCCCTTTCAGGACTACCATAAAGCACTTCTGAAAAACAAGCTCCTGGGGCTTAAATGCAGGCAGTGTCAAACCGTCACATGCCCGCCCCAAATGAGCTGCAGCCACTGCGCGGGCTTTGATCTGGACATCGTCGAGCTCTCGGGCAGGGGGCAGATAAAAAGCTACACCACCATTTACGTGCCGGCAGAGGGCCGGGACTCAGAGGCCCCCTACATCGTGGTCCTTGTAGAGCTCGGGGAAGGGCCCTGGATTATGGGCAACATCTATGATCTTGATCCGGAGCGCGCCTCCATGGATCTGGTGGGACGGCAGGTGGAGATGGGCGTCCGCTTCTTTCCCGGAGACAAGTACTCAGACGGCCCTGCGGCCCGGCCGGTATTCCGTTTTGCAAACTGATTATGAAGCACTCGCAAAAAGCTTTTTATGCCGCTGCTGCGTCATAATCAGCTTTTTGCGAGGCCGGAAAAAATTTACGGATAATAGGAAATGCTGAAATTTGCCAGATAAGCCTCACCGCTGCCGTCAAACAAGTAAGGCTCGTTATCGTCATATTCCATATAGCTGAGCCCGCATCCCAGCGAAAGGTTTTCATCCAACTGATAGCTGGCCCGCAGGGAAAGCTCTGTTTGTTCAATACTTAAATCAGAATAAGTATGCACTGTATGCAGATCGTAGTTGTAGGCTTCCATTCCGGCCAGCTCTTCGCACAGTTCGGAGTAGTCGCCCAATCTGTCCATTCCGGAATCAGAATCCGTATATGTGCCGCTCAGGGTCAGGTTTAGTTTTTCCAGGGGACGGTAATTGACTGCAGCCATAATGGTATGAGTGTCGGTTTCATATTCCGATTTTTCGCAGTACGAGCACACCTGGCTCGATGTAATACCGCCCGCTCACCCGTCAAAGACGGGGATATTGGCCTGGGTCTCCGTCTCCGTCCAGTCGTAGATATAGGAAAAATTAAAGCTTAGCTTGGGCAGGGGCATGTAGGCTATATTCAACGAAGGCATATGGGAACGCTGTTCCCAGTCTGCGACATCGGTTTCATCGTTTTCTTCGTCAGTGTAGCGGTAATTGGCGGTTATCGACAGATTGTGCAGGGCGGCCCAGCTTATATCGCCGGATATCTCCTGGGCAAGAGTGGGCTGATTGCTGAGATCCGCAGTCCGGTGCTGCTGTCTCTCCCAGTACTGCGTCCCGTGAAATGCCCCTCCGCTTTCCGGAGTAAAAGTCTCTTCACATGCTCCATCTACATGATTAAAGGGGTTGTCCGTATCCTCCAGCTCGTAGCCCAGCCGCAGCTTTACTCCCCGGAAAGGGCGACTCGACATGCCCAGTTTGACGGTATTGGTCGTTGTATCCGTGTCGCCGTCTTCTTCCACCGCAAAATCATCGCGGTCCACCTCTTCCCATTCATAGCCCATCTTCAGTGATGTCTTTTGCAACAGATGATAGCGGGCATCAAAGCCTATGGTGATCACATCCCTGGACATTGCCGACTCCCGGAGGTAGTCCGGGTCAAAACTGTTGTAAGCAAGTGCGGGGTTGTGGTCGTACCAGGTATAGCCCTCGTTTGGGCCGGCCACGGACAGGGGCTCCGTCACATCCACGAACACGTCATCGTTGTCTATATTCATGTATCGGAAATTGCCGGAAAGATTCAATCCGGGGAAAAAGTTATTGGTGATCTTTGCGCTTGCCGTGTTGGAATCCGTTTCCAGGTCATTGTCGTTGTTTTCTGTATTGGAATACACATAAGAAGCAAAAAGTGACGAATTGGCAGGAAGCTGAGCACGGAGCCGCGCCGTATGCTTGTCTTTCTCCATGCTGGGCACGTGGTCATAGCCCAGGGTCTCATCCCCGTACTGTACCCGGTCATCAAAAATATCCCCTAATCCCCCCGGGTGCGTCGGGTCATCATATGCATTCTGCGGAGTATCGCCGCGTTCATCAAACTCCCGGTGAAAATAATCGTATTCCAGCGTGAAAGAACCGAATTCCTTGCTGATTCCGGCCTTGTAATCCTCCGTCTCTTCATCCACTTCCCTTGAATGGCTTGTCACATGGCAGGCTCCGCAGTGGCTCATGGTCATTGCCTGCCTGTGTCCCTCTCTTTTCTGTCTGCGGTAGTTAAAGTGTACATCCGTACCCGGACTGAAAGGAAGGTTGAAGGTGGTATCGCTTTTTTCCTCCCAACGCCGGATGATATAGTCCTCTCCGGCATTGAAATCCTCGTGATTGACCACCACGCCGCCTGTTTTGCCGCAAAGATTATCCATGTCATCATGATCCAGCCAGTGCTCAAAACTGCTGTAGCTGAAATCCTCTTCGATAATCCGCTTGTAGTCCCCCCTGATACGACCTTTGTAATCATCATCATTGTGATACCGGCCGGAAAAATCCAGGTACAGATCCTTTTTTTGAGCTTTTCCGGAAATACTCATATCCGGGCCTGTGGAGTCGTGGTCGAGCACGTCATACTCTCCCACCTTGCCGGGATAATCATCATAGTCGGTAAAATGATAGCCGATCCCGACCTCGAAATCATAATCCGTTTCTTCCCCATCTCCTGCCCAGACATAAAAGGAAAGCCCGCAAACTAATAAAAGTACGATAAATATTGGAGCAAGTATTTTTCTGAAAATCATAATAAAGCCCCTTTTTCTGGGTTTGCCTTAATTGCATTCATACAAAAAACTCTATCGCGCTCTATCGCGTCAGAGCTTCCCCCTGACCGGGTACGGACTGGGAAGGCAGATCCGAACCGTGGACCCGGGTATGACACTGTGTGCACTTGGTTGTATAGGACATGGTCATCCCCTGGGTACATGAATCCACCGGCCTGCCATACACATCAGTGCTTTCTCCCTCGCTTGCAACTTTGCCCGGATGGAAATGAAACTGGTGGCACTGAAGGCACAAAAACGGTTCATTCTGTACAAGGAGATTGTTCGCCACGGTACCGTGGGCCTGATGGCAGATGGTGCAGTCCTCCACAACCGGCGCATGCTCAAAAATAAAAGGCCCCTGCTTGGCGGCGTGACAATCCAGGCACAAATCGTTTTTTCTCTCCTCGGTTTTGAGGTTGCCTTCAAAGCCACCGTGGGGCTGGTGGCACTCGCTGCATCCCATTTTCCCCTCCCGGATTGGATGATGGGAGGGATAGAAAGTCTTGGCCCGGATTTGCTGGTGGCAATCGTAGCAAAGATCGGGCTGCTGCCGGGACAGAAGCCTGTCTTTTTGGGAATGGGCCTGATGACAGTCTGTACAGGCGACGTCGCCCAGGGCATGCCCGCTGCCCTGCCAGTCCATGAGCTTTCCGGAAGTATGACATTCCAGGCAAACTGCGGCAGTCTGCCCCTTTGAGATTTCACTGAAACTGATAATCAGCTCCGGATCTCCGCAGCCCGCATGAACACTTCCGGGGCCGTGGCAGGATTCACAGCCCATTTCCGAACCTACTACCTCAAAATCGGCAATGCGTCCGTGAATCGTTTTGTCAAAGCT
>JAWOFF010000167.1:0-2694 GCA_046482325.1 Desulfosalsimonadaceae bacterium | reverse complement strand
TTCAATTGGCTCTGTGGATGGCTTCATGCTTAATAATAACGGTTATCCGGTTAATACCTCCAGGTATTTGTCCACCGCCCTGTGTGCATCAAAATCCGCCGCCCGCCTTGTAACGTCTGGATAAGATGTCTCTTCTATGGCTGCGTTCATAGCTTCGGTTAAAGCATTTTCGTCGCCCGGGGGCACAAGTCTGCCCCACCTGCCGTTTTCCAGTATTTCAGAAGGACCGCTGGGACAGTCGGTGGAAACAACAGGTGCTCCGCAGGCCATGGCCTGGATAAGCACGCCTGGAAGCCCTTCCCAGTCTGATGAGAGTACAAAAAGCGAAGTTTTGGACATATATGCATAAGGGTTGTCGACAAATCCGGGAAGCGTAATGTCGTGTTCCATGCCGAGTTCCCGGACAAGCGCTTCAAGCTGTTGCCTGAGAGGGCCTTCGCCGAGAATCATTAGCCGGGCTTCGCGTTTTTTACGCAGCTCTGCAAAAGCCCGAATTAGCAGGGAAAAATTTTTCTGGGGACACAGCCGCCCGCATCCAAGGATAATCGGAGGCTCTTCTACGGCAAACCAAGGATGATCAACAGGCTTGCGGCTGCTTTCAATTAAATCAGGGGTAACAACAGGGTTGTATATGACCTTGATTTTTTCGGCCGGAAGACCAAGCGCTGCTGCAAGATCCTCTGCAACCCCTATGGATACCGAAACTATGCAGTCGGCTTTGGGATAGGCACGGCGCATGAAATAAGCAATTAACTTCCTGCGTCTTGATCCGGAGTTTGCAGTTGAAACCGAGAAATGATTCCGCTCGCTTATCACGAGCCTTGCCGGGACCCGGGAGAGGCGGCGCGCCCATACCGCCACCACATTGGCGTGATACAAGGCACAAAGCATTGATCCCGGGCGTTCGCGCTTAAGGTACCTAATCAGCGCAGGCAGTGCCGTAATAACCCTGGACGCGCCAAGGTCCACGGTTCGCACATTTTCCGGCATCATGGAAAGATACGGCCCTTTGGCGCTTGCCAGTATAAGATCCACGCTATAGCCGCGGCCGGCAAAACCCTGGGCAAGGTTTATCATCATCCGCTCGGTTCCGCCCCCGTGCATGGCGGGACAGAATATGGCGATTTTATTTTTATTTATTGAGCCGGCCTTCATTGTTTTCTGTCAGGCCATCCAGTATCTGTTTCCACCGGCCAAGGATTTTGCCCTCTGAGAACCGTTCGCGAACCGCGACTGCCTCACTGGACAATGTCTTGCGCAAAGTCTCGTCTTCCATGAGGCGCTTCATGGCTTTTGCCAGTTCCCGGGTGTCTTGCGGCGGCACAAGAATGCCGTTTGTTCCGTCCTGTATTATGTCGCGGGGCCCGGTATCGCAGTCAAAGGCCACACACGCGCACCCGGCAGCCATCGCCTCTAAAACCACATTCGGAAAACCCTCGTACCTTGAGCTTAGCACGAACAGATCGGCCCTCTCATACCAGTCGCCAACATTGCCGGTTTGTCCGGGCATTTTGACCCTGTCTTTAAGTCCTAGTGTTTCAATAAGGTGTTGCAGTTTTTCGCATTCATCGTTTTCGCGGTCCTTGCCGCTCTGTCCGCCCAGTATGATAAGCTTCCAGTCCGGATGCTCCGGGCTTATTTCTGAAAACGCCCTGATCAGCAGATCAAAGCCTTTCTGTCTGCTCAAGCTCCCCACAGCCAGGACTAATTTCTGATCCTGTGCAAGAAAATCTCCGGGGTCAACAGCCGGTATGCCGGAAGGCAGGGGCCATCTCACGGAATTGGGGATAACCGCAATCCTTTTTGCCCGGGTTTTTTTCTTCAGCCATTCGGCAATTCCTCTGGTCTGGGCCACGTGAATGTCTGCAAAACGATATAATGCCTTGCGCAGCAATGCCCACTGACGTGGCATTTTTTTGTGCCCTGGAAAGTTGCGCTCTGATACCGCCACCCTGGCAGGAAGTCCTTTGCATGCAAGTATTGACATCACTGCGCATTCAGTCATCATGCCTATGACGACATCGGGGTTTTCCTTTTTTATCACAGAGCGCAGGGTTTTAATCCGTCTTATATTGGCCAATATTTTGCCCGCCCCCCGGCTTTGACCGGCAAGTTCAAGACAGATTCTGCCGACTTTTTCATCCAGGGTATAAAAATCCTGCTCTTTACCGCAGATGGTTACAACAGTGACAGAGAAGCCTTGATTTGAAAGAAATCCGGAAAGCGCCGCAGCAACTCTTTCAGATCCTCCGCTTGTAAGGGAATGGATCAGGATCAGGATCTTTTTGCTGTCACTCACTTTGCATCCGCCCCGTTGCTTGGGCTTTTTTCTTCGGCCTGACGCCTCAGACAATATTGCTGCCAGATCTGTTCGGCAATTATCCGGGCTGTTTTTTCAGGCGGATTGCCGTCGCTTGTATCTATATCAATCCAGAGAACACCAAGGCTTTCCAGGGCCGGCCTCAGCCAGTCTGTACGTGAAGCCGCATGGGATCTGGCAGCGTTAGCAACACTCGCAACTCTTTTCTCCGCCTTTTGGATAATTTCTTCAATCTCGTCATTGCTTAAAGGTTCCCTGCAGAATCTGGCTGACCATTTCTGCAAAAAGACCCTTGCCTCATCAACGCCTCGCTGAAGGATAAATTCCGGGCAGCGTTTTTCAGCCAAAAGCCTGCAGGTGGAACCGTCTAAAAT
>JAWOFF010000118.1:0-9489 GCA_046482325.1 Desulfosalsimonadaceae bacterium | reverse complement strand
CGCGGTCCGATATCCGTAATCCGATCCTGCATCGGAATGTTGGGATCATATCCTGACGATACAAAAGCCATGCGTACACCCCCCTTTTATCGCTGATGTTTTTTTCTGAATTCGTTGATGTCCCGATCCCATCCGCCGGGCACTTCTTCCTCTTTCCAGAAGATATACGGATTGTGGCGCGGCTCCTGAACCATCCGCGGATCCGGATCAAGTCCGGTCACCTCAAGCAGCTTCTGGAAGCTCTGCCGCTTCATCAGCTCGCCCAGGCGTTCGCGGTTTTTGCCTTCTTCCATCCACCAGTCCCAAACATTTTCGATCAGCTCTTTGATCTTTGCATATTCGTCTTCCTTGTTGACCTCCATGAAGGGAACCAGCAGCGTGCTCATCTGAGCGCCGTCCAGGATCGGGGCCTTTGCACCGGCCAGAATGCTGCAGCCGGTATCCTTACCAGGACGCAGAGCCCTGGGCATGACGTTTATGCAGTGCATGCATCGGGTGCACTCCTTGTTGTCGATTTCCAGCTTGCCGTTTTCATACTTCATGCAGCCGGTGGGACAGAGGTCGATCACCTCTTTCTGAATGTCAAAGGGGCCCCAGTCGCGGCCGGCGTGCGCGCCGCCGTTGGGCTTTAATTCACCGTTGACATATGCCTGCACCGCCTCCTGGTCAATGCGGATCTCATCGCGCCAGGTGCCGATAAATGACAAATCCGCCCGCGCGATAGAGGCCACGCAGCAGTTGGGGCAGCCGTCGAATTTAAACTTGAATTTGTACGGAAAGGCGGGGCGATGCAGCTCATCCTGATATTCATAGGTAAGGTGGGTGCAAAGGTCCTGGGTGTCATAGCAGGCATATTCGCATCGCGCCTGGCCGATGCAGTCCGAGGGCGTCCGCAGGTTGGAGCCGGACCCGCCAAGGTCCTGGTCAAGCTTGTGGGTCATTTCGTAGAAGATCTCTTCCAGCTGCGGAGTGGTGGTTCCGAGGAAAATGATGTCGCCGGTGGAGCCGTGCATATTGGTCAGCCCGCTGCCACGGAACTCCCAGAGATCGCAGAGCTGTTTGAGATACTCGGTTGTATAAAAATGGCCGGATGGCTGATTGACCCGCATGGTATGGAAATGGGCCACTCCAGGGAACTTCTCCGGCTGGTCACAGTAGCGCCCGATAACACCCCCGCCGTAGCCGAAGACGCCCACGATGCCGCCGTGCTTCCAATGGGTTTCGCCGTCTTTGTAGGACAGCTCCAGTACACCCAGCAGATCCTCGATGTTGTCCTGAACTACCTGAAACTCAACGTTGTTCTCATTTTTCGCCCTTGCTTCAGCTTCCTGCTTCATGTCCGATACAAAACTCGGCCACGGTCCGCTTTCCAGCTCATCCAGCAAGGGGGTTTCGTGTTTAGCCATTGTGTACCTCCCTTTTTTAAAATTACATCACCCTTTTGGTCTCTCTCCGTTTCTTCCGATAATCAAGCCACCGCTAACCTGGTAAACCGGTTGCTCCTTAATATATTGCAAACCTATTCTCTAGGTATTAGTAAAATTGTATAAAGGTTATCTTTATAAAACTATGCGCCTTGCTTGTCAACAAAAAAGCATGGGCCATCCGCTAAAAAATCCCCTCTACAGCAGGCCTGCGGGCCGGGCCGGTATTAACCGGCATGCAGCCGAAAACCTGTTCGAAAACATTTATTGCCGGTATGGCGCGATTTCCCGGAGGATTTCCGGAGCGACTTCATACCCCAGATCCCTGGCCTTGTCGCAGTGATGCACTGCCTTTTCCGGTTCCCCCTTTTCCAGGTAGGCGATGGCCAGGTTATTGTGCGCCAAAGCAAAATCAGGATCAATTTCAAGTGCTTGCAAATTGGTTTCGATGCTTTCGTCCAACATGTTCGAAAAAAGATAAGCATTGGCCAGTGTGGCATAACCCTGGACAAAATACTGATTGAACCGGACCGCTTTTTTCAGCGGTTCAATCGCTTTTTCATACTCGCCTTTCTGCATATAGACAAAACCTATATTGCCATACGCCTCTGCAAAGCGGGGCCGCGCGTTGATGGCCTGCTGATTATATGCGAGACACCCTTCCAGGTCCCCCCGCTGCAGGCAGATCCCGCCGAGCTGGACATAGGCTTCGGCCAGTGAAGGGCTGCAATTGATCGCTTCCCTGAATTCCTTTTCCGCCTCCTCAAAATGCCGGATGGAGAGCAGCGCAGTAGCCAGGTTGTAATGGGTGTTGCCGCACTGCGGGTTCGACATCAGGGCAAAACGCTGCTCCTGAATATAGTCCTCGATGGTCCTGTTTTCTGACATAAAACCCCTGTTCACCTTGATTGTCCGTTATATCGGATAATTTTCCAGCCGCATGGCCGGCACATAAATTTTTAAATTAGAGAACATAGCAATTGCTTGTCAAGCAAAAAGCAAGAAGTATCGCCGCAGTCTGCCCGCATTCCTGTCAGAGCGGGAACCCCTCTCATCCGGCGGAAATACACAGAGCCGGCATCGCAGGATATTTTTGATTGACACCTCCCGGATAAGTTTTTAAATAGTAAATATAGTTATTTTTCAACAGCAGGACCCTCTGCCGACAGAGCTGCAACACGGCTGCGTCAGCCAGACCCGCCGCAGCGCAGCGTTAAAAAAATTCCGGAAAGCCATACCAAAATGTTTATACAGGAGGAATTATGCAAGCAGGCTGCCACACAGCTTTAATCACCCCTTTTTCCGAAGACGGCGTTGATTATGACGGATTGAATCAAATCCTGGAATTCCAGACAGCCAACGGCGTAACGGGCATCCTGGCTGTCGGCACGACCGGCGAGAGCCCTACCCTGTCCTGGGATGAGCATATCACCGTCATTGACACCATCGCTGAAAAGACCCGGAATAAGTGTGCCTGCATTGCCGGTACCGGCAGCAACAATACGGCAGAAACCCTTTCCGCAACCGAACATGCCGTGAAAACAGGCATCGATGCGGTGCTTCTGGTGGACCCCTACTACAACGGCCCAAGTTCCCTGGAAATCCGCAGGGAATACTATGAGCCCGTTGCCGGAAAGTTTCCGCATCTTCCTGTTATACCCTATGTCATACCCGGCCGGACCGGGACCCAATTGCTGCCGGCTGACCTTGCGCTGCTTGCCGAGCGCTATCCGAACGTAACTTCCGTAAAAGAGGCCACAGGCAGCCTGGAGAACATGCGCACCACGCGTCAGCTCTGCGGCCCCGAATTTATCATCCTCTCAGGCGACGACGGCATTACCTTTGACATGATGACAGATCCTCAGATCCGGGGTGCCGGCGTAATATCCGTCATGGCAAACATCGCGCCCAGGGCGGTAAGCGAGATGGTCTCCCTTGTCAATCAGGGCCGCAAAGACGATGCGGAAAAACTGAAAAAAGCTCTGGACCCGATCTTTGATCTGGTCTCCTTAAAAACAACCGAGAACACCGCCCACGGAGATGTGACCTGCAAAGCGAGAAACCCGGTACCTGTAAAAACCCTGATGCAGATCCTGGGCCTGCCCTCGGGGCCCTGCCGCCGCCCGCTCGGCCGGCTCACAGAAGCGGGTCTGAAAAAACTGCTCTCCGCAGCCCGGACTGTACAGAGCCAGTCCCCTGAAATTTTCCGTCCGGCTGCGGAATTCTTCAATATTGATATAGAAGAGCGCCTGAATAATGAAAAATACCTGGAGGGTCTTGTCTATCCCGCCTACTAGGGGCTTCCAGGGGCTCGGCAAACCCGGGGCCGCACCGCCCGCTGCTGCTTTCGTACTTGTCCGGGTTTTTTCCGAAACACCCCGGCCCCGGGCAGGGCCGAGTACGAAAAACAGAGGCGCGGAGCAGGGTCAGGCCTTTGAATTCATTTTTTGCCGCCGCGCCTCTGCAGCCGCTTCATTCATCTGAAAATCCCCCTTTTGAAACAGCAGCCACTGCAACCAGCGAAATCCGAATTTCAGCAATTCGAGCTCATCCTCCCGGATCTTTTCCACTGTTTCCCTGTCAATCTCATACAGGTCCAGAAAGGAGCTTTCGAAAACAAAACGGCGGAACCTGTCGATATTGTAACTGGCGGTAAAAAACATGTTCTTGGTCTTTTCCGTGAGCCTGATATTGGAAGGGATGGAGCGCTTGCGGACAATCAGATCCGTCCACTCGGCGTTTATTGCATCATAAACATCCACGCCCTGGTCTTTGCGCCATTCGGCAACCGTCCATTCCGTATCCTCTTCAAAACCTTTGCAGTGAGGCTCATGAACAAAGAAGTAAAACCCACCCGCCTGTTGGTCCTTGTTGCTCAGCGTGCCGACACCCAGAGGATAATACCGGCAGGTGGTGGGCCGGTCCTCATAGACAAGACAGCCCTCATCGCGAACAAAGGGGCAGGAGGACTGCTCATCATCGAGCATCTTCAGTGTAACCACCGGCAGATCGGTTTTTTCCAGCAGCTGGGGAACCGTATAGACAGCCAGAAACTCGTCGGAAGAAATCTGCATCCGGTTCTTAAGCCGGATAATATCATAGGGGGTCAGTGTGATATTGATACCCCTGCAGCACCTTGTAAAACAGGACAGGCCTTTGTGGCAGCGAAATTTGAATGCGCTGGATTCGGTAAGCTGAACAGGGGGTATATTGGCGTTATCCCGCAGTACATCCATTTTGTTTATTCTCCTTGACTCTTGCTGTTTGATGCCGCCCGGACTCCTTTTTTGTCTCCGGACAGCAGTTTTGTATTTATTCCACACCCCCGGGCATGGGGGCCACCGTCTCTCCGCCCAGGACGTAGCCTCCGTCGATGCGTAGCACAGAACCCGTCATATAGGATGCATCCCGCAGCAAAAACAAGACCGCCCGGATTACATCATCGACTTTTCCGGTCCGCCCCAGAAGCGTGTGATCAATAAGTGCTTGTCTCTTTTGCGTATCCAGAAGGCCCCAGCCTCTGGTCTTTTCCCCGTGCCGGGTTTCAAACAGGCCCAGCATGATCTCATTAACCCGAACTTCCGGGGCTCCGAGCCGCGCCCAGGTTTCGGTAAACAGGGAGACGCCTCTGTTGGCGGCGGAATACCCCTCATTGAACACGTAACTGGCAGGCCCGCTTCTTCCCACCAGGGCGGCGACAGAGGAAAAATTGATTACACAGCTGTCGCCGGCCGCCTTCAAATACGGCAGGGCAGCATCAAAAACCCATTGCTTGGCTCTCAAGGTAGTCTCCAGCTCCAGATCCCACTGCGAAGGGGTATAGGAGCCATGGACCACCGGCCAGCCGCCGCGCTCGATGTTGTTGACAAGGATATCAAGACGGCCGAAATGCTCCGCCACCCGGCGGACCATCGGGCCGATCTGCTGCGTATCGCGCAGATCCACGGAGATAAGAAGATGTTCCCTGCCGGTACCGGCAAAATCTTTTTTCATCCGGCCCAGCTCTTCGGTCCAGTCATAATATGTGGCGGCAATCTTCACGCCTTCACGGGCAAGGGCAAGGCCAACCCCCTTTCCGATACCCTTAATGCTTCCCAGGACCAGCGCTACTTTGCCATCAAGCTCCATCAGCATCCCCTGCAATCTCTGTGATTTCCGGGAATCCGAGTTCCTTTTCCGAAATTTCAGCCCTCTGCAGGATCTTTTCCCATACAAAGCCGTAAGAAAAACGCAGAAGCCGTTCATCCGAGACCCGGTCCGCTTCAGGCGGCCAGACAGAAATCCAGGACAAATCCAGATGATCGTTCATAAGAAGCTGCAGGAACATAGCCAGATCATAGAAGGCCGTATAAAGAAGTGCGGCTATACCGGCGGGCAGCGGTTCCTGCATACATTGGTTCTTCAGTGCAATCACTGCCATCATGACGTTGTTGAAGGTATTATATGGCGTAAGAAACTGATTCAAATCCCGGCAGCAGGCATTGAAGCAGGAAATACCCGGATAACAGGAAAAAGAAAAGTCCTCATCCAGCGCCAGCTCGCACATTTGTTCCGGTATCGCCATAATCCGCCGTAGCAGTGCCGGGCTTCTGATAAAATTGCCTTTGCCTTTTCTGCTGCTGCATGCTAAATGCCCGGCCACGGCAGCAGTTGCCGGGAAAGGGCTCTGCAAGGCAGTTTCTACAGGTTTTTTTCTTGCATATGGAACTAAATATGATAATGTAAACTGATATTATAGTGCGAATCGGCACAAATGTAAACGGTAAAAAATGGATTCATTCAAAAGCAGGAGGTGTCGGCATAGCTAGAAAGAAGCAGGGCAGCGATACGGCCAGGACAAACCATGAAATCAAGGAAAAGGAAGTCCGGGTAATTGATCCGGAGGGCAATCAGCTGGGCATTATTCCCATTCAAAAAGCGCTTGCCTCGGCTGAGGAATTCGGACTGGACCTCGTGGAGGTCTCGCCCAATGCAACACCGCCGGTGTGCAAGATCATGGACTACGGTCGCTTTAAATACCAGCAGGACAAAAAACAGCAGGAAGCCAAAAAAAAGCAGAGCCGTATCCAGATTAAGGAAATTAAAGTACGCCCAAAAACGGACACCCATGATCTGGAAGTAAAGCTGGACTCCATACGCAAATTCGTAGAAAAGAAAAACAAGGTAAAGGTGACCGTGGTCTTCAGGGGTCGCGAGATCACCCTGACTGAGCGGGGACGGGAGTTGCTGGACCAGATAGCAGAAATGGCCTCCGAATTTGCGGCTGTGGAGCAGCCACCCAAGCTTGAGGGAAGGGCCATGAACATGGTCCTGGGGCCGAAATAAATTCAGGCTTATCCTCATCTGGCTTGTAATCGAATGGAGGGATTGTGGTGTATGCAGATTAAGTTCCGGCTACGCAGACAATAAAAGTGCAGAAAAACAATAAATTATAAACTGTTCTGCCGAATAGAGTACAGGCAGAAAAAAATAGTCCCAAAGGACTTGACTTTCGCGCTGCAGCGCGGTATGGGACTAGATTTATACGTTACGCATTTACGGTTCGGAAAACCGGTCAATGCCTTTCAGTTCTGTTGCAAGACGGCTGGGGGCATTTTTGTTTGATTGCTCCACAAACAAGCCACTTCCTCCCATAGAGGACGGCAGGAAACAGATCAGCAGACAGGAGATAACATATGCCGAAAATGAAAACCAACCGCGCAGCGGCCAAGCGGTTTACCCGCACTGCTACAGGCAAATACCGGTTCCGCAAATCGCATGCGAGTCATATCCTGACAAAAAAAAGCCGCAAGCGCAAACGGGAGCTGCGCAAAAGCCAGATTCTTGATCCAAGTGACAGAAACGAGGTAAGACGGCTCCTTCCCTACGGATAAAAATCAGAATTGAATACGTTATGTAAGGAGAACCCCCATGCGAGTAAAAAAAGGCTTCAAAGCCAGGCGGCGCAGAAAAAAAGTGCTGAAACTGGCCAAAGGATACCGGGGCGGCAAGAGCAAACTCTACCGAACCGCCGCAGATGCGGTGGACAAGGCCCTGATGTATGCCTACAGGGACAGAAAGGTCCGCAAACGCGACTTCAGAAGGCTCTGGATTGCAAGGATAAATGCCGCGGCACGGATGAACAACCTGTCCTACAGCAGGCTGATCAATGGACTGAAACAACACGACATTGAACTGGACCGCAAAGTCCTGGCCGATTTAGCTGTAGCGGACCCGGAGGGCTTCTCTCAGATCGCAGCCCGTGCAGCAGGAAAGTAAGCGCAGGCATCCGCTGATCTGGCAGCGGCAAGTTGCTGAAGGATACAATTGAATAAAAATATTGAACAAATCCGGGATGAAGCACTCGATGCGCTGGGCAGGGCGGCAACAGCCGAGGAAATCAGCAGGCTCTCAGTTTACTACCTGGGCAGAAAAGGTCTTGTAACCCGCTACCTGCGCAATATCTCGGAGCTTCCGCAGGAGGAGCGGCCGGCAGCGGGGAAAAAGGCCAACGAGACCAAAAAGGCTCTGGAAAAGGCGGTAAAAGCTGCTGAAGCACGCGTTGCGGCGTCCGGTGAAGCATCCGGGCATAGCGGCATTGACGTCACCCTGCCCGGCCGGCCACTGCCGCAGGGGCGCCTCCATCCCATTAGCCGGATCAGCAGGCGTATCTGCGACATATTTGTCCGCATGGGCTTTGACATTGCGGAAGGCCCGGAGGTGGAGAGAGACTACTACAATTTCGAGGCCCTGAATATCCCCAGAAATCATCCCGCCCGGGACATGCAGGACACTTTCTACGTATCTGATGACACTGTCCTGCGCACGCACACCTCCCCCATCCAGGTTCGGATTATGGAGCAGTATTCCCCGCCGATCCGGATTGTGGCGCCGGGCAAGGTCTATCGCTGCGACTCCGATCTCACCCACACACCCATGTTCCACCAGGTTGAAGGCCTTTTGGTGGATACGGCCTCATCTTTCGGGGACCTTAAGGGGATTTTAACCGAATTTGTCCGGCAGATTTTTGACGAATCAATCAGCCTGCGCTTCAGACCCAGTTTTTTCCCTTTCACCGAACCAAGCGCGGAAGTGGATATTCAGTGTGTCATCTGCCGCGGCGAAGGCTGCAAGGTTTGCTCCCATACCGGCTGGCTGGAAGTGCTTGGCTGCGGCATGGTCCATCCGGCAGTCTTTGAAAATGTAGGATACGATACACAGAAATACTGCGGATTCGCATTTGGCATGGGCGTTGAGCGAATAGCCATGTTAAAATACGGGATCAACGATATCCGGCTTTTCTTTGACAGCGACTACCGATTTCTAAGGCAATTCTGAAATGAAAATCAGTCTCAACTGGCTGAAAAACTATATCCCCATTGATACCGCCCCTGAAGATCTGGCAGAGGCCCTGACCATGACCGGCCTGGAAGTAGAAGCCATGTTTGACCGCTTTGCTATGGACGATGTTGTAGCGGGCCGTGTGGTCGATACCCAGGTGCATCCAGGCGCGGACGACCTTACAGTTTGCCGGGTGAATGTCGGAGGAAAAACTGTCTCGGTTGTCTGCGGCGCTCCCAATGTGGAAGCGGGGGCGATCTATCCCTGCGCCCTGCCCGGAGCAAGCCTGCCCGGCGGCGAAGCCGTGGAAAAAACCAAAATCCGGGGAGCGGAATCAGAAGGCATGCTCTGCAGTGCCCGAGAACTGGGAGCCGGAAATGACGGATCAAAGCTTCTGGAGCTGGATCCTCGAACCCCCGAGGGCACCCCTGCTGCCGGGGCATTGGGGCTATCCGACACGGTCTTTGAAATCGGACTCACCCCGAACCGACCGGATTGCCTGAGCTTTATCGGAGTTGCCCGCGAAGTGGCAGCCCTGACGGGCCGGGACCTTGTTCTGCCGGAACTGAAAATCCCGCCGGTGTCCGGACCCATTTCCGGGATCACCTCTGTTACAATACAAAATCCCGAGCATTGTCCGCGGTATGCCGCCCGTCTGGTAACCGACATCACGGTGGCGCCCTCGCCTTTCTGGCTGCAGGATCGGCTGAGTTCGATCGGGCTCAAGCCGATCAACAACATCGTT
>JAWOFF010000098.1:0-22313 GCA_046482325.1 Desulfosalsimonadaceae bacterium | reverse complement strand
GCGAATGCCAGAAGAATTAAAAAAATCACTGTGCTTACGGCTTT
This sequence comes from Desulfosalsimonadaceae bacterium, assembly GCA_046482325.1. Lineage (GTDB taxonomy): Bacteria > Desulfobacterota > Desulfobacteria > Desulfobacterales > Desulfosalsimonadaceae > M55B175. The sequence goes on along the minus strand of JAWOFF010000098.1, from coordinate 22,269 downwards.
GTGCGCCAGGATTTTTCGCTGCACCGCATCAAAAAGGGTATATACCACCGGTATTACCAGCAGCGTAAGTGCTGTGGCGGCCAGCATGACGGCGCATATGCAGACAGCCATGGGCATCCGGGCCTCGCCGCCTGCTCCGTAGCCCAGGGCGATGGGCATAATGCCCAGAATAGTGGAAATTGCTGTCATAAGCACGGGCCGAAACCTTACCATGCCGGCCTCCAGTGCGGCTTCGGCTATGGAATGGCCTCGCATGACAAGCACATTGGCATAGTCCACCAGCAGAATGGCATTTTTGGTGACCAGGCCCAGCAGCATTATGATGCCGATAAAGGAGAAGATATTAAGCGTCATGCTAAGCGCGTAGAGGGCGCCGAATGCTCCGATTCCGGCAAGCGGAAGCGACATCAGGATGGTCAGCGGATGCAGGAAGGATTCGAACTGACCTGCCAGGATGAGAAAAATAAAGATTACGGCAAATACCAGCGCTACTGTCAGGTAGTAGAAAGATTCCCGGAAATCCTGGCTCTCGCCGGTAATGTCTGTGCTGAAATCGGCCGGCAGCTCATTGTCGAGGAATCCCTGAAGCTTGTCAAGCGCGGAGCCGAGGGCAACACCGGGCGGAAGCTGGCTGCTTATGGTAAGGGCGCGCCCCCGGTTGAAGTGATGGATTTCGCTGGGACCCACTGCTTCCACGATTTCCACCAGATTGCCCAGAGATACCATTTCTCCGGACTGGTTGCGTGTGTAGAGGCGGTTGATGGTATCCGGCATGTTGTTGGGGCTTGCAATTTCCGGAATTACCTCGTAGCGCTCGCCTTTTCTGTCTATTTCCGTGATGTCGGGTTCACCGAAGATAAAGCGCAGCGTGTTGGAGATTTCAGCCACCGTGACACCCATTTCCTGGGCTTTTTCCCGTTTCACGAAAACCCTGACTTCCGGCTTGTCAAGCTGCATGTTGGAGCGTATGCCCACGAATTCCGGCTGGCTGCGCATCCATTGCATTACAGTTTCCTGCTGTTTTGCCAGATCCTCGATATCCGGGTTTTTGAGCACCACCTGCAGGGGGGCTTCCCCGCCGCCCGGGCCCTGAAGCTCAAGCACATAGCCCTTTACTCCGGGCACCTGTGCTATTTTTTCCCGGATTTCCTGCATAATAACTGTCTGGTGGCGCTTTCGTTCGTGCCTGTTTGTAAGGCGGACGAAGAAGATGCCTTCATTGACTTTTCCGGGCCCGCTGCGCGCCATGCCGATGGCCATGAAATAGGAACGTACCTCTTCGATGTCTGCCAGAATGTTTTCAAGCCGGCTGCCGTATTTGTTTGTATTGCTGATTGTGGCGCCTTCAACCGTTTCGTATGAAATCATGAACTTGCTTTTGTCGATTGTCGGCACAAATTCGGATTCCAGTCCCTTGAGAAAAAAGATGCCCACCCCGAAGGCGCACAGCGCTATCAGCACTGTCAGCCAGCGGCACCGGAGAGCGGCGCCCAGGACGATGCGGTAGAGCGCTTCCAGTCTGTTAAAGCCTTTTTCCGCTGCCCTAAACAGCAGCGGACGCCTGGAGTTTGTCGTTGCAGCCACTTGCAGGTAGCGGGAGCAGAGCATCGGGGTAAGGGTCAGCGCCGTAAAAGTGGAGGCCAGCACTGTGAAGGCGACAGTCATGCCGAACTCAAAAAAGAAGCGGCCGATCATGCCCGGCATAAAGGCGACAGGGATAAAGACGGCAATCAGGGCCAGCGTGTTGGCGATTGCCGCAAAAGCGATTTCCGTAGTTCCGGTACGGGCTGCGGGCTTGGATTCCGCCCCGTATTCCATGTGGCGGTAGCAGCTCTCCAGAACCACAATAGCATCGTCAACAACGAGCCCCACAACAAGGATAAGAGACAGCAGCGTGAGGTTGTTCAGGGAAAAGCCCGCATAATAAATCATGGCTATGCCGGCAAGAAGCGAGGTGGGAATGGCGATAGCGGAAATAATGGTGCCCCGCAAAGATCCAAGGAAAATCAGGATGACCATGGCCACAAGGGCTGTGGCCATGAATATGGTGGAGGTCAGGTCTTTTATGCTTTCTTTTACATATACAGAGTCGTCAGAGGCGATCGCGTATTGGAGGCCGGGCGGGAAATCCTTTGAGAGTTCCTGGATTTCGGCCTTGATCCGCCTGACAACTTCCACCATGTTGGCGTCCGACTGCTTGACCACTCCAAGACCGATGCTTTTTTCTCTGTTGAAACGGGCCGCGTTGCGGTCGTTTTCAACGCCGTCAACCGCCTCTCCCACGTCGCTCAGGCGCACCGGCGCGCCGTTTCTGTAGGTGATGATAATATCATTGAATGGTGCGGCTTCTGCAAACTGGCCTTCGGTTTTGATCAGAAATTCGCGCTCTTTGCTCTCGATGCGCCCGGAGGGAATATCCACGTTTTCGGCCTGAACCTTGGCGATGACATCCTGGACTGTCAAATGATGGGCCGCAAGCCTGTCCGGGTCCAGCTTGATGCGCACGGCATACATGCGCTCTCCGCCGACCTGCACCTGTCCTACTCCCGGAAGCCGTTCAAGCTGGTCTTTCAAGACCGTGTCCGCGTAGTCGGTCATGCGCACGGGACTCCAGCGCTTGTCTCCGCGAAGGGCGATCCACATCACGGCCTGGGCATCCGGGTCCACCTTGCGGATGATGGGCTCTTCAATATCATCTGCCATATCCGGCCGGGCCCGGGTCACCCTGTCGCGCACGTCCTGGGCGGCAAAGTCAATGTCCCGGTAGAGCTCAAACTCAACAGTGACAATGCCAACCTCTTCCCGGGCGGTGGCGGTGATCTCCTTGATCCCCTCGATGGTGTTGATCTCTTCTTCCAGAGGCTCTATGATTTCAGTTTCGATCACCTCCGGGTCTGCTCCGGGCAGCACTACGGAGACGTTTACAATGGGAAAATCCACATCCGGGAATTCCCGGAGCGGCATTTTTGTATAGCCGAATACACCGAAAATAAATATGGCCAGAAAAAGCACGGTGGTCAGAACCGGCCGCCTGATGCAGAAATTCCAGATCATAGAGGATTATTCCAATCTGTGCTAATGCACTGTTTGCAGTATTTTTTGTGCCTTTCAGTTTTGTGTGCAGACAGTGTCGCCTTCTGATACCGAGATATGGCCGGAGCGGATCACTGTTTCGCCGGGTTCCAGGCCTTCCGTGATTTCCACGATCCCGGGTTTGCGAAGTCCCGTGTTCACATCGCGGCCCAGTGCTTTGCCGTCGGAGACCACGAACACCATATAGCCGCTTCTGGTGGGTATCAATGCCTCCTCCGGAATGACAGGGCGGTCCTTTTGGACCTCGAGTATCAGTTTGACGGAAGCGAATCCGCCGGGCAGAAGCGTTTTATCCGGGTTGTCGATATAGGCCTTGATCAGGAGGCTGCGGGTGTCTTCACGGATACGGGGGCTTACGAAATAAACCGAGCCGCTGAATTCCCTGTCCGGCGCGGCGGCGGAAGCTGCCCGTATGGATTGGCCGGTTTCTGCACGGCCCGCGTATTTTTCCGGTATGGTAAATGCGATTTTCAGGCGTTTGACCTTCACCAGGGGGGCGAGCCTGGTGCCCGCGCTGACCCACTCGCCGGGGTCCACGTAGCGCTCCCCGATAAAACCGGGAAATGGGGCCTTAATGCGGGTATCGGCAAGAGATTCCCGGGTGCCGGCGATTTCTGCTTTAAGCCGCTCTACCTTGGCGGTTAGGGCCTTGTAGCGGGCCTCCGCCTCATCCCTGGCGGCTTGCGTGCCCAGGTCCTGCTTGTAAAGTTGCTGCCGCCGGTTAAAGACAAGGCGTGCGTTTTCCAGGTTGGCCTCGGATTCCTGCAGAGCGGCTTTTTTGGCCCTGAGCTCCTCCTTTATTTTGTTGTCATCAAGTACGAAAAGCAGCTCTCCCTTATCCACCGGGCTTCCTTCCGCAAAATGAACCGATTCCAGAAGGCCGTTTATTTCCGGGCGGATCGTTACCTCCCGGATGGCCTGCAGGGTTCCGATGCCTGGCACGGTAAGCTCAAGGTCCCGGGTCTGTGCGGCCGCGGTTTTTACAGGTATGCACTCTTCTCCGGCCGCCGCCTTCTGAGCGGCCGGGGCAAATCCCATCATGGCTGCTATGCAGCATAAGATCAGCCTGTATACAGCCCGCCGGAAGAATGCGGGCCGCCCGCCCGCCGGTTTTAAGGTCTCCACAGCAGCTTCCGGCGAATGAAAGCTTTTTTTAACCATTGCCGTCATCAGATAGCTCCTTTGCCGCTAAATCTGTCTGAAAGGTCCCTGTTGCCAGTTTTAACCGGATCTGGTCCAGCTGATAGGAGTAGTAGGCCTGGGCCAGACGGTTTTCCGCCTCGTTTAAGGCGGTAAAGGCGTCAATCTGGTCCACAGCGGTTACTATGCCCTGTTCAAATTGTGCGGTGACCTGCTGGTAGTTGCGTCTGGCAGACCTGACCTGCTCCTCCAGCTGTTCGATGACTTTTTTCTGCGTCTGTATATTTAAATATACGCTTCTTACCTGGTTGCGGATTTCCTTTTTTAAGCGGGAAAGAGCGGCATTCGCCTCCATGAGACCGGATTTGGCCTGATCCACTTCAGCCGAGGTCTTCCAGCCGGTGAACAGGGGGTAGGAGAGTTTCAGGGTGGCCTGCCAGTCCTCGCGTTCTCCGTAGTAGAGAGCGGATTCGTTAGTGCGGGTGTACTGCCCCTCAAGGCTCAGGTTCGGAAAGTAGTCTGCCTGTTCAAAATCCACGCGTTTTTCTGCTAGCTGCACCTGCTCCCTGGCCCGGCGGTAATCCTGCCTGTGCTCCAGGGCGGTCCGGTAGAGCTCGGATATCGGGGACGAGTTAAAGTTTCTTTCCGGGGGCTCAGCAATAGAGCCGGGCACGGATTCCCGGCCCAATTCCAGGGCCAGGTTCTCCAGAGCGATTTCATACTGATTTTTGGCCCGCTCCAGCTGCTCCTGCGATTCGGCCACCTGCACCCGGGCCCGCAGCACATCGGTACGTGTCAGGATCCCGACCTCAAAACGCGCCTTTGCCTGCTCCAGCTGTTCTTTGGCACGTTTGAGGGCGTTTTCCGAAATCTCAATGGAGCGTCTTCCCAGCAGAACCTCGTAATAGCGGGTGCTGACGTTGAAGAGTATCTCCTTTACCTGCCGGATGTGCCGGAATTTGGAACCGTTGAAATAGTTCTTGGCAATCTGCCGGCTGGACCAGACTTTGCCGAATTGATAAATGTGCTGATCCAGTTTAAAGGTAAGTGTCCCGTAATCTCGGGGCGTGTCAAAGACATCCAGCTGCTCCCCTGCCGGACCGGCGCTGGATGAAATGTCATCAACCTTCTGGCGGGTATAGCCGGCCTCTGCGGAAATCTGCGGATACAGGTTGGATGAGGCAATGGTTATATTTTCCCGCTCCTGCTGTAATTTCTGCCTGGAAACCGCGATCTGGTCGTTTTTTTTAAGGGCAGTTTTATAGGCCATCTCCAGCGTAAAGCGCGGCGGGTGATCCCTGTTTTGGCCGGCAAATGCGACTGCGGCGGATACGGCCAGCAGCAGAAAGAGCACAAGGCTCAAGCCTCGCTGAATCGGTTTCAACTCCATTTCCTTATTTATCCTTTTTTTTTGGGGGACCGGCCGGCGTAAGCGCGGCGCGGCAGAATCCATTGACTTCCTCTTCCAGATCCGGAACCTGCACGGGACCCAAAAGGTCCATGTGCACGATCCCGAAGATCAGACCGTTTATGATGTGTGCGGTTTTGCCGGTATCGGCGCAGGATATGGAATTGTCTGCGATACCTGTTTCCAGGCAGCGGGCAATAGTTGCCAGGACCTTCTCACTTGTGTCCCGGACAAGTGATTTGAGTTCGCTGTGCTCTGAGGTAAGTTTATCCGGGAAGTCGCGCAGAAAAATCAGCAACTGCCGGGAGTGCGAGCGGCTGAATGCGGAGTTGAAACGCAGGAGAGCCTCGAGCTTTTCCAGTCCCGTGTCCCGTGCGGCCACGGCCGCCTCCATCTCTTCCAGGTAAAGTGCTCCCGCCCGCCGGAAGATTTCCAGGATAATGCCTTCTTTGTTGGTGTAGTGGTAGAAGAGCGTGCCGTGCGCAACCCCGGCTGCCTCTGCGATTTCGGGGGTGGAGGTGTTGTAGAAGCCTTTTTCGGCAAAAAGCCGGGTGGCGCTTTCAATGATGGCCTGTTTCCGGTTCAATAAGATACTCCTGGAAAAATCGGATAAACATTTTTTTTATAGGAAAAACTGATTGAGTTGTCAATCAGATTTTCCTGCACGGGAAAGGAACGGAAAGGGGAAGGGGAGCCGCTGGAGGAGGTGTCCGGAGGCAGTTTTCAGCCGCCGATGGATACCATGGAGTCGCCCGCCTCCCGGGGGCTTAGTTTTTCGGCGTGCGCAAAGGGCTTTCGTTTTACGGCGGTAAAAAATACCTCCGCCAGGTCCGTATCCAGCATCCCCGCCCGGAGCGGGGTTTTGATATCTTCGCTTATGTCAGCCAGCAGGCAGGGGCGGATTCTGCCGTCTGCCGTAAGCCTCAGGCGGTTGCACTGCCTGCAGAAATGGCGGCTTACCGGGCTTATAAAGCCGATTTCGCCGGCAGCGCCGGCAAATTTCCAGCGAACAGCCGGGCCGTCGTTTTCCCGGCGCGCTACGGGATGCAGCGTTCCCAGTTTTTCCACCCTGCTCCGGATTTCCGGATAGAGCAGGGGGCTTGTGTCGCATAGCCGGGTGCGGCCGATGGGCATGTATTCGATAAAGCGGATGTGGAAGGGATAGGAAAAGCAAAGAGCCGCCAGATCCGTCAGCTCCTGGTCGTTTATTCCGTTTAAGACCACCACGTTGATTTTAATGGGGTCCAGCCCTTTTTCGTAGGCGCTTTCAATGCCCTGCCATACCTGCTCAAAAGCGTCCACCCCGGTGATGGCCTGGTACTTTTCCTTCTCCAGGGTGTCGAGGCTTATATTTATCCGCCTGATGCCAGCGGCTGCAATCCGGTCGATGTAGCGGGTAAGCAAGACACCGTTTGTTGTAAGCGAGATGTCGGAGAGCCCGTCAAGTCCGGAGAGAGCCTCCAGAAAGGCGCAGCAGTCCTGGCGGAACAGGGGCTCTCCTCCTGTGATCCGGACCTTGTTTACGCCGAGCCGGATTGCGATGCGAATAATACGCAGGATTTCTTCATAGCGCAGGATTTCTTCATGCGCCAGTTTGCAGGCGCTTCCGGCGGGGTTGCAGTATAGGCAGCGCAGGTTGCAGCGGTCTGTAATGGAGATCCGCAGGTAATTCAGGTTGCGCCTGTATTGATCAGTCAGACGGGTGCCGTCAATTTGCATGATCTGTTCACCTCTTGCTGTACGGCGGGGAGTAAAATTTTTCCAAATAATCCTCAACCGTGATCATGGGTGGGCGTTCATGGCCTTCAATCCTCTGGATTTCTGTTTCATAGCACTCGGGGAGGCGCTTGTACTGGATCATTTCCTTGTACAGGGCATTGTTGAGGGTTATCAATCCCAGCTTTTCGATCCGGTTGAGAAAGGTCTGCAGGATCATAAAGGACATTCTGCCGAGAGCCTTGGTGTCCTGGTTGCGGTGCACCCGCTGGTCAAGATCCACCTGGGCGATCACACCCAGGCCCCACTTTTCATAAATATCTAAAATCATGCTTGTTTCTATGCCATAGCCAATGGGAAAGGGGATGTTTTCAAATATTTCCCGAAACCCGGCGTACTCTCCGGAAAGCGGCTGCAGAATCTGGGTCAGTTCCGGGAAAAAAAGCGAGAGCAGGGGGCGTACGACCAGTTCCGTTACGCGCCCGCCGCCTGTGGAGCGTGTTTTTTCCTTGTCCATGGAAAGCGGGCGGTCGTAGAAGGCCTTGCTGTATTTGATCTTATCTGTTGTCAGCAGGGGGCCGAGCAGGGCGTAGACAAAACGGTGATGAATGTTTTTGATGTCTGCATCCAGGTATACGATAATGTCGCCGCAGGTGATGTAGATCGCTTTCCAGAGGTTCTCCCCCTTTCCCGCGAAATAGGGGAGATGCGGCATGATCCGGTCTGCATCGTAGACGTCAGCGCCGTAGTTTTCGGCAATTTCTTTTGTGCCGTCCGTGGAGCCGGAGTCGATGACCACGATTTCATCAAGTAGCGGGAAACGGGTCATGAGCTCTGACTTCATGACGATGATTTCCTTGGCAATGGTAGCTTCTTCGTTCAGTGTGGGCAGGCACAGGGATATGCTTAGTCCTTTTTCTTCTTTGGCGGCCACAAGCCGGTTTAAATCCCGGAAGCTGGAGTGATGAAAGGTATTTCGGGAAAGCCAGTCCTTATTCATCGCAGCACCCTTCATCAATGGCCTTTATTACGCCCAGCACCTGCGCAATGCCGGTAAACAGGGGTTCGATTTCCATGGATGCATGGTTGAGGTGAATGTTTTTGCCCTCGCTAAGTCCCAGGGTGACTGCCGGAATCTGGTTGGCCAGGAAAACGAAAAGCTCGGATTCACTGGATTCGCTGACCGGGGTGACGCCCAGGCGTTTCATTACGGCAACTGCGGATTTGACCAGCAGGTGACGGTATTTAAGGGTAGCGGCATTGAGTGTACTGATCACGTTAAGACGCATGGCCACGTTGTGCTCGTGGCTGATGCCGTCTACAATATCCTTAATTTCATTGTACATTTGTTTTACCATGGCATCCGAATCGCTTTGGATCTCCAGGCCCAGCCGGGCGTCAAAAGCGATTTCGCCGTGTTTGAAGCCGCCCTCGATTTTGCCGATAATCACCCGCGAGCGCGGTCGCTGCGGCAGCTCCATCGCCAGTATTTCATTTATCACCTCGTTTATTATCAGGATGGCATTGGGCTTATAGCGCAGCTCCCAGTTGCCGGAGTAAGCAATCCTGCATTCGATCTCAGCCCGTATGATGCCTTCGGAGTAGTAGTTGAGCCGGCCGAGTTTTTCCCCCTCCATGATCACGGCTCCCCGGATGGGGCCTTCCCAGTGTTTGAGAAGATGGCGGATTCCCTGCAGGTTTCCGCGCCCTATTGATTGGGTGACGCCAGCCAGTACAATATCGGATTCAAAGGAGATGCCCAGGTTCTGGCATATGAAGGGCAGAGAGGCCAGTACGCCGACACTTGCGGAATTGTCAAGGATGCCCGGCCCGGTAATACTGTTTTTGCAGATTACGTAATTGTGGTCAACATCGGCTGAAATAAATGTGTCGAGATGGGCCACCAGAAAGATAGGCGGGACTGCGCCGCCGGATCTTCCCTTGATGATGCCGACAGGATTGTTGTAGTCATCTGTGGAGCAGATATCGGTCTGCACTTCAGAGAGACGTTCCAGGAGAACTTCCGAGCGGGCGGCCTCTTCAAAGGTCGGGGCCGGGGTCTGCCCGATCAGAAGGATATTGGAGATAATCGTCTCCCGGATGGCGCGGAGCTTTTCCACGAAACCCGGAAGCTCCTCCAGAAAAGACTTTTCTGGAGCGGATTTTGCAGCCGGATAATCATTGTATACCATAAATAAAAATATATATCAGGACTCCGGCGATGGTCAATGCAATGTTGATGACTTTTTCCGGGAGCATTGTTCAGGGACGGAAAAACTTTTCAATGGCCGCGCAGAGCCCGGGTATGGTGTATTCCTCCGCTACCAGGTCCACCGGAAAACCGTTTTCCCTTGCCGTATCCGCTGTGATCGGCCCGATGGCCGCCACGGCTATGCCGCTGATCAGCTCGTCGAACCGCTCTTGCGGCAGAAGTGCCCTGAAGTTGCGCACCGTGGAAGAACTGGTGAAGGTCACCATATCAACGGTTTTTTCCGAGAGTGCAGTAATAAGCTCCTGTTGGCCCTCCTGCTGCTCAATGGTATGGTATGCGGCCACTTCATTTACCCTGGCCCCCATTTTGCCGAGTTCCAGGGGCAAAACCGGCCGGGCTTGTGCAGCACGGGGAAGCAGTACACGCCTGTCCTGCACGGCAACGTCTGCAAAGGCCTTGATTACAGATTCCGCGCGGTAGCTTTCCGGGATGATGTCGCTTTTAATCCCGAAGCCAAAAAGCCGTTCCGCAGTGGCCGGCCCGATGCAGGCGGTCCGGATGCCGCCCAGGGCCCGCACGTCTTTATTATTGGCAAAAAGGCGGCGGAAAAACATGTCCACGCCGTTGACACTGGTAAAGACCAGCCAGTCGTAGCTGTCCAGCTCCGCAATGGCCTGGTCCAGGGGGGTGAAATCCTCGGCCGGGGCGATTTTGATGGCCGGGTACTGCAGGCAGCGGGCGCCAAGGGCGGAAAGCCGCGAGACCATGTCACTGGCCTGTTTCCGGGCCCGGGTAATAATTATGCTGCGGCCGAAAAGGGGGCGGTTTTCAAACCATTGCATTTTTTCGCGCAGACCTGCAACCTCTCCCACTACAATGACACAGGGCGGCTTAAGTCCTGCTTGCTGCACGTTTTCTACAATGGTGGCAAGGCTGCCGGAAACCGTCTGCTGCGAGGCGGTAGTTCCCCGGCGCACAAGTGCTGCAGGTGTCCGTCCGTCCATGCCGTTTTCCATAAGTTTGGCGGCGATGTGGGGAAGGTTTTTTACCCCCATCAGAAAAACAAGGGTGCCGCCGCTTTGGGCAAGAGCCTGCCAGTTAATCCCCGATGTTTCTTTGTCCGGATCTTCATGGCCGGTGATAAAGCTCACTGAAGAGGCAAGGCGGCGATGGGTAAGCGGAATTCCCGCATAAGCCGGGGCGGCAATGGCCGAACTCACCCCCGGTACAATGGCAAAAGAGACTCCTGCTTCGATCAGCTCCTCGATCTCTTCTCCGCCGCGGCCGAAAACAAATGGATCGCCGCCCTTTAAGCGGGCTACGGTGCGGCCGGACAAGGCTTTTTCCGCGATCAGGCGGTTGATTTCCTGCTGCGACAGAGTGTGGCAGCCGCCTTTTTTGCCTGCATAGATCAGCTCCGCTTCCTCGCGGGCGTAGTCCAGCAGTTCCGGGGCAGCCAGATAGTCATAGACAATTACATCCGCGTTTTTGATGGCAGAAATGCCCTTTGCCGTAATCAGATCCGGATCTCCGGGGCCTGCACCCACCAGATAAACCTGAGGCTTCATTTACAGATGCCCTTCTTCGCTCAGCCGGGCGAGGATTTTATCCGCGCCCATTGCAATCAGTATATCCGCAAGCTCCTCACCAAGGGCTTCGGCGTTTTCGACGGGCCCGGATACCCGGCGGTGGTGCATAACGGATCCGTCGGTTTCGGCAACCATGCCGTCAAGGTGCAAAGTGTCTGCACTGATTTGCCCGTAGGCCGCCATCGGTACCTGGCATCCCCCTTCCAGGCGCTTGAGAAAAGCGCGTTCAGCCGATACTGTGCGGGTGCTGGATTCATGTTTTAAGGGGGCGATTCGTCGATGGACCGCAGGATCGTTTTTGCGCACCTCGATGCACAGGGCTCCCTGGCCTACAGCAGGGAGAAGAAGAGCCGGATCAAGGGTCTCGGAGACAAGGTGCTCCATTTCCAGCCGCCTGACACCGGCCCCCGCCAGGATGATGGCATCCAGGGCCTCAGTTTCGAGCTTTTTTATGCGGGTATCCAGGTTTCCGCGCAGGGGGTGTACCTGTATGTCCGGCCGCAGATGCAGCACCTGCGATGCCCGGCGCAGGCTGCTGGTTCCGATCCGGGCCCCCCGGGGAAGCTCTGTAAAGCGTCTGCCGTCCTTTGAGATCAGCACGTCAAAGGGGGTTTCGCGCTCCGGGATGGCGCCGGTGCATAGCGCATCCGGAGTCTGTCCCGGCATGTCCTTCATGCTGTGCACAGCCAGATCGATTGTTCCCTCGATGAGAGCCTGCTCGATTTCCTTAACAAAAAGTCCCTTGCCGCCGACCCTGGCAAGCGGGACATCCAGGATTTTATCCCCCGATGTTTTAATGACCCGGAGTTCGGCTTCCAGATCCGGGTGCAGGGCCTCAAGTGCCTGTTTAACCCAGTTTGCCTGCCAGAGCGCAAGCTGGCTGCCGCGGGTTCCGATGCGGATGGTCGCGCTTGTCATAGGCCGCAGCCGCTGCAGGATGAAGATGTGCAGCCCCCGCAGGAGGAGGTTCCGGCCTGGCGGCTTGTGGTTTCACCGCCGGAGCCTCTGCTTACGAAACCGCAGGCGGACAGAAGGCGTTTTACATCCCCGGATCCGCACAGCGGGCAGCTTGGTTTGTCCCCGCTTCGGATCAGAGCCTCGAATGTTTCCTCGCACTTGCGGCAGGTGTATTCGTATATCGGCATATTGTTGCCTCCTTGATTTTTGGGACGATAAGGATACGCATCTCCCTTATCGCAAAGCGCTGTTGATGTAAACAGAAAGAGCGGTCAGTCGGCGTTTGATTCTATTTGGCGGCTTTTTTGCTGCCGCGGATGCGTTTAATGTATTCGCTGCAATCCCATCCCAGTTCATGAGCCTTTTCAAATTCCTCCAGCGCTTTTTCCATCTGGCTGCGGTTGTAGTAGATCCGGGCAAGCCGGTGACGGAACAGCGAATTTTCCGGCTCCATCCTGCTGCTCTGCCGGCAGAACATCAGGGCGATATCTGCGTTCTGTTCCAGGAGTTCGTAGATAAAGCCCAGGTTAGACATCGCGATTGCATCTGCCGGGTAAAGCTTTAATGCATTTTTATAGGCGGCTGCTGCATCATTTAAACGGTCCAGCCGATGGTAGCAGTCGCCCAGAAGGCGATAGGCGGGATTTGAACGGGAGTTAAGGCGCACTGCGTTTTCCAGGTACTTTTTTGCAGAACGGGGGTCCTGGATTTCCAGAAAAGCGCGGCCGGTCTGGTAGGCCAGTTCAAATACCTCGGGGTTGATTTTTTCGGCTTCGTGAAAATAGCGCAGGGCGGCCTTGCAGTCTTTTTTCAGCATGCAGGTGTAGCCGGCGTTGTAGATCGGCAAAAGCTCTTTCGGATCCAGGCGAAAAGCGGTTTTAAAGGAAAGAAGCGCCTTTTCCAGCTCTCCGTTTTTTCCGTAGCAGACACCCAGGCTGTTTTGGACATTGACGTTTTCCGGGTTCAGCTTGAGCGCCAGTTTGAACTCCCTTATAGCACCATCGGTGTCGCCTTTCTGGTAATACTGGTCCCCGCTTATGTTCAGGCTCACGGAATCAAAGCAGGCGCAGCTGCCGGGTCCGAAAAATGTCGCATGTACGAGGGCTTTTTGGGCGTTTTTAAGTATGTCGGAAGGGGCAAAGGTGGCGGCTGGATAGGCGGCTGCTCCGGCGGTTGCCGTTTTGCCGGTTTCCCCGGTGAATTCAGCCTGCAGCTTCCTGGCAATGTCAAGGCAGGCAGAGTCATTGAGGCCCGGGAAAAAAAGCCCTGCACGGCAGTTGTGTATAAGTCCCGACCAGCCGCCTTTTTCCCCGCATATACGGTCTGCATGGCGGAGCAGGGAGGCAAACAGCTCCTCTGGTGCAGTATTGTTTTGAGCCCCGTCAATCTGGAGCACCAGAGTCCCGAACAGATCTACGCCGGCCAGGCGCTCCATGCTTTTTTGCAGAAACCGCCCGTCCCCGGAAAGCTCCGGGAATTTCTCCTGCAGGCGTTGCCGGGCGGTGCTGTCCAGCCTGATAAAATCGCCGCTCGGCATGCCCGCAGATTCCGATACGAGAAACTGCGAGCAAACCGGTTCTTTTTCAGATGGTTGCTTCATGCCCGGCCTCGCTTGCAATGCTGTTTATAGCCTTTCGGATGTATTCGAGTTCCTCATGCTGCACGGTCCGCATATCCATCAGAATTCGTTCGTCTTCAATGCGGACAATTATGGGCGGATGCTGGTTTCGCAAACGCCGTTCCGCGGCTGTTGCGGAAACTCCCCGGTTGCTTGCGGCAACGCATCTGCACGGCAGCTCAAGAAGCGGCAGCGCTCCGCCGCCGGCACGGGAGGATGCCTCCACCACCTCGGTGGATAGCCGCCCGCAAGCAGCTTCATCCAGAAGGTTCTTAAGCCTTTGCGCCTTTTCTTCGATCTCTGCCAGGGGCATGGTAAGCATCCGCAAGGTGGGAATCTCTTTTACGGCCCGGACTTCGTCCCTATAGGCCCGCAGGGTGCTCTCCAGGGCTGCCAGGGTAAGCTTGTCGATCCTAAGGGCCCGGTTTAAAGGGTTTTTCTGAATCCGTTCGATAAATTCTTTTCTGCCGACGATAATGCCGGCCTGCGGGCCGCCCAGAAGTTTGTCGCCGCTGAATGTGACGATATCGGTGCCGGCTGCAACGGATTCGCCTATGGTGGGCTCCTTAATCAGGCCGTATCCGGAGAAGTCGATGAAAGTGCCGCTTCCCAGGTCTTCCATTACCGGAAGGCCGTGCTCCCGGCCCAGCGAAACCAGCCCGGAGAGAGGAACCGCGCTGGTAAAGCCCACAATGCCGAAATTACTGGTGTGCACTTTCAGCAGAAGGCCGGTCTGCCCGGTTATGGCATTGCTGTAATCAAACAGGTGCGTGCGGTTTGTTGTGCCCACTTCCTTGAGAATAGCGCCGCTTTTGGCCATGACATCAGGAATGCGAAAGGAGCCCCCGATTTCAACAAGTTCCCCCCGCGAGACCACGACCTCCCGCTCACGCGCTATTGTATCCAGGCTGAGCAGAACCGCGGCAGCGTTGTTGTTTACCACCATGGCAGCTTCTGCGCCGCTGATTTCGCAGAGCAGATTTTGGACCGCCTGATAGCGTGATCCCCGCCTTCCCGTGGAAAGATCAAACTCCAGGTTGGAATAGCTGCCGGCAACTGTCTGCAGATGGGAGCGAGCCTCGGAGGACAGAAGCGAGCGGCCGAGGTTGGTATGCACCACAACGCCCGTGGCGTTTATCAGCCAGTCCAGGTTGCGGGCCATTTTTTTATTCACCGCTTCGCGGACAGGCCCGAGCAGAGCCTCCGGGGAAAGCCCGGAGCCCTGGGTCCCTTCCGGATCCTCAAGGATGTTGTGCCTAAGCTTCGTGAGCACGTCCCGCACAGCGGCGGTAACCACGCTTCTGGGCGTGTCCGGGAAGAGCCCCGTTTCGGAAATTGTCTCGAGAATTACATCAACGCCCGGCAGCTGCCGTAAAAGTTCCTGCTGGACGCCGGTGACCTCGGGTTTTCCGGGGGCTGTCATGTGCGGTTTTCGTTGCATTCCGGGTTATTTCTCTGGTATTTGTCACAATATTTATATTTTAATATCATTTCAGCATAATAGATTGCAACAGATTTTTGTCTTGTCCCGGACGTGGAGGCGGATATGCGTAAGGCAGAAGATTATATCGTGTTTCCCCTGGACGTGCCGACAATGGCAGCGGCAAAGGAGTATGTCAGTAAGCTGGGCCCGTTTGTCGGCATGTTCAAAGTGGGGCTGGAACTCTTTATTCAGTGCGGACCCGATGTGCTCTCCATGATCCGGCAGGAGAGCAATGCCTCTTTATTTCTGGATTTAAAGCTTCACGACATACCTGCGACCGTATCGCGAGCTATGAGCCGCATCGCAAGCTATGGGGTGGATTTTGCGACCGTGCATTGCGGCGAGAGCCGGGCGATGCTGGAAGCGGCAGCAGAAGGCGGCAGGGGCAGGGTTAAAGTCCTTGCGGTGACGGTTCTTACCAGCGTCTCCGCCGATGATATCGCACAGGCGGGCTTTCGGCAGGAATTTTCCAACGACCTGTTCAGCCTGGTGCTTGTGCGCGCAGAGCAGGCAAAGACTGCGGGATGTGCCGGTATTGTATGCTCCGGACAGGAGGTGGGCGAGATAAAAAAGAGGCTGGGAAAGGATTTCATTGCGCTCACTCCGGGTATCCGTCCGGGATGGGGAGGTGCGGTTGCGGCAAAAGAGGACCAGAAGCGCACGGTCACACCTGCCGAAGCGGTCTCAAGGGGATCCGACTACCTGGTTGTCGGCCGCCCCATCCGCGATGCAGCAGATCCTGCTGAGGCAGCCAGGCGTTTGAGCACAGAGATTGCGGCAGCTCTGGGGGCTTCTGAATAGTTTTCCCTTATCTCTGATTACAGGCAGAGAAACCGCCGGATAATCAATGCTGCAGCGACTGCCGCCAAAAACAGGGCGGCAAGAAGCTGCTGCGGGCTGAACTGTTTAAATGGCACGGCTGTCCTGATCTTCTTTGTCCAGTCGAAAGGCGGTGTGCAGGGTCCGAACTGCAAGCTCGGTGTATTTTTCCTCTATTGCGCAGGAAATACGGATTTCCGAGGTGCTGATCATGAGGATGTTAATGCCCTCTTCGGCGAGAGCGGCAAACATTTTCGAGGCCACGCCCGAATGGCTCCGCATGCCCACTCCCACTACCGAGACCTTGGCTATGTTTTCATCTCCCAGGACCTCCTCGGCCTCGATTTCCACGGCGGTCTGCCGCGATATCTCCATTGCCGCCCTGTAGTCGCTTTTGGCAACCGTGAAGGTAAGATCGGTCATGTTTCCCGACCGGGTGTTCTGGATGATCATGTCCACCTGTATGCCTGCCTCGGAGACGGGGTTTAGAATCCGGGAAGCAATGCCGGGTCTGTCAGGGACTTTCCGAAGCGTTATCCTGGCCTCGTTTTTGTTGTGGCTGACGCCGGAGACAACCACCTTCTCCATATTTTCTTCTTCATTGACGACCATGGTGCCTTCCTCCTCATGAAACGATGATCGCACGTGGATCGGGACGTTGTATTTTTTTGCGAATTCAACTGAGCGGATCTGCAGGACTTTTGCGCCAAGGCTGGCCATTTCCAGCATTTCATCATAGGCGATGCGTCCCAGCTTTCTTGCCTTTTCACATATATTGGGGTCTGCTGTGTAGATGCCGTCCACATCTGTATATATTTCGCATTCATCCGCCTTAATGGCGGCTGCCACTGCAACGGCCGAGGTATCGGAGCCGCCTCTGCCCAGGGTTGTGATATTGCCCTGGGCATCCATGCCCTGGAAGCCTGCAACAATAACGATTTTATTGTCTGCGAGCAGCTCTTTGATCCGGTTGGCCCCTATATCCAGTATGCGCGCCTTGCTGGAGGTGCTGTCGGTAAGGATTTCCGCCTGGTAGCCCAGAATCGACTGTGCCTTGTATCCCATTTCGATCAGTGTCATGGCCATTAAGGCAACGGTGGTTTGTTCGCCGGTGGCAAGGAGTACGTCGAGTTCCCGTTTGTCAGGGGAAGGGCCGGTTTTTTGCGCCATTTCGATTAACTGGTCCGTTACCCCGCTCATGGCCGACAGGATCACCACTACGTTGTTTCCCTGGTCGTAGGTTCCGGCAACCCGTTTTGCAACATTTCGGATTCGTTCCAGATTGCCAACGGACGTGCCGCCGTATTTTTGTACGATGAGTCCCATAGCTGTTTATTCCTGGTTGAGGTTGAATTTTTCCAGATTCCGTATCAAATTCCCAAAAATGGGTCTATAGCAAAAAAACCGCCAGATGCGGCTGGAATCGCCTGTGATGGCAATGCATACAAGCATGTCCAGAAGATTCTTGTCTTTGCCCAGCCGTTCCGCCCATTCAATCACCGAGATCCGGCCGCCCCTGACGGCATCGTCAAAACCGATATCCGTGAGCTCCTCTGGATCGCTTATGCGGTAGAGATCCACATGGCAAAGGGGAAGCCTGCCGGGGTATTCATTGATAAAGGTATAGGTAGGGCTGGTTACGGGATAGCGTTCAGGGACCTCAAGACCCCTGGCAATGCCCTGGGCGAAAACGGTTTTTCCGCAGCCCAGATCCCCCTCCAGGCCTATAACGACTGGCTCGGCAAGCCGGCTCCCCAGGGCAGCCCCCAAATTCCGGGAATGGCGGGGACAGTTGGTTTGTATGCAGAGCCCGGGGGCAGTTTCAGTGTTTTGCATGGGTGTCAGGCCCGGAAAGCTATAGAATTTCCTGTATGGGGATGCCGCTGCCCGGCGTGCCCATGTCGTAGTCCCCGGATGTGACTTCCCGTATGGTTTTCGGTACCTGTTCCATGACATCGGATGCCAGGTAGCCGAAGGGGCCGGAGGCCGCCTGCACCGCATCCGCCGCCGCCCCGTGGATAAAAGCAGCGGCGCAGGCCGCCTGCTCAGTCAGCAGCCCCTGGGCGAGAAACCCGCTTACCAGGCCGGTCAGTACATCGCCCATTCCGCCGGAGGCCATGCCGGGATTGCCGGTTGGATTGATGTAGACGCGGCCGTCAGGTTTGGCGATGACAGTACGTGCACCTTTCAGTATTACATAAGTGCTGTAGGATTCGGCAAAGTTGCGGGCGCAGCCGATGCGGTCCGCCTGAACATCGGCCGCCGTAACTCCGAGGAGCCTGGCCATCTCCCCGGGGTGCGGGGTAAGAATAACCGGAGCATGGGTGTTGATCAGAACCTGGGGCTCTTGTGCCAGGTTGTTGATGCCGTCCGCATCCACAACCACAGGCACCGGGCTTTCCTGAATCAGACGGTGCAGTACCCGGCAGGTCTCCGGCTCTTCGCCGATTCCGGGGCCAACGGCCAGGCAGTTTTTGTCTGAAAGAAGTTTCAGTACCTGCTCTGCTGCGGCCTCGCCCAAGCCCTGATTCTCGTTTTCCATCAGTCCGGTTGTCATTGCCTCCAGCACCTGAGGCTCCACTCTGTCCATGAGGCTTTTCGCCACTGCCAGGGTTACAAGACCTGCACCCGCCCGCATGGCAGAGGTGGCGGTCATGGCCGCAGCCCCGGTTTTGCCGGGAGATCCGGCAGCCACCAAGACGTGGCCTGCGCCGCCTTTATGCATGTCAGCCGGACGCGGCGGAAGGCTCCGCTGCAGGTACGGCAGATCCAGAAGATGCTGGTGGGGGTCTGTCTGCCGGTCGATAAGCGGCGGAATGCCGATGTCGATAACGTGGAGTGCCCCTGTGCAGGAAGCTCCAGGCTCCTGTACATGCCCGGTCTTGGCAAACGCGAATGTAGCCGTTGCATTGGCCTTTATGCAGGTGCCGCAGGGCCTGCCGGTGTCTGCATGGAGACCCGAGGGGATGTCCACGGCAAAAACCGGCTGCGAAAGCTGGTTGAGAAATTCGATGACAGTGCGGAAATATCCCTTCACATCGGATTTTAAGCCGGTACCCAAAATGGCGTCCACCCATAATGACTTCTGAGCCATTTCGGACCGCAGGGATTCAAAAGCGGACTCATCGGGGATTTCGGCCACCGGAACGCCCAGAGGCCCAAGAAGATTGAAATTTGTGGCTGCATCCCCGGAAAGTTTTCCGCTTTCCGACAAGAGATAGACCTTGACGTCAAAACCGTACTGGAAGAGGTAGCGGGCGATCACAAAGCCGTCACCTCCGTTGTTGCCCCTGCCTGCAGCTACAGCCACAGAGGAGCGGCAAAGCTCGGGAAAGTGCTGCATAAGCACCCGTGCTGCGCCACGCCCGGCATTTTCCATTAGAATCCGGCCGGGCAGGCCGAAGGATTCAATGGTCTGCCGGTCCATCGTACGCATTTCATCTGCTGTTACGACTATCATGGGGTTGTCCTCATATTGTTGAATCTCGGTTTGCTTTTGCCGGTTCACTAAATTGAATACGGAGATGAGGCACTAAGGCACTAAGGCACTGAGGCACTAAGGCACTGAGGCACTAAGGCACTAAGGCACTGAGGCACTGAGGCACTAAGCTAACACCTAACACCTAACACCTAACACCCGCCAATCAACTCCCTCATATCCCGGACTGCCTTTTCCATGCCCACCAGCGCGGCCCGGGCCACGATGCTGTGGCCGATGGAGAACTCGTCGATCTCTGTTAGCCCTTTAAATGCCTTGATGGTGTTGTAGCAGATCCCGTGGCCGGCATTTACCCCGAGATCCAGTTCCGCCGCGGCTTTGGCTGCAAGCTCGATGTCTGCGAATGCGGATTTTTTCTCTTTTGCGCCTTTTGCATCGCAGAAGCGGCCGGTATGGATTTCTATCATGTCCGCATCCAGCTCCCTTGCTTTCTGAATCTGCAGGGTGTCAGGGTCGATAAAAAGACTTACCGGAATGTCGCGGCTGTGCAGAAAAGAGATGGCATCTGCCACCGGCTCTTCGTTGCCGCTTGCATCCAGTCCGCCCTCGGTGGTTACTTCCTCGCGGGTTTCCGGCACCAGCGTGACAAGAGCCGGGCGCACATCTGCGGCAATCGAGAGCATTTCCCCGGTTGCCGCCATCTCCAGGATCAGCCTGGATAGCACGGTTTGTTTTAAAAGGTGCAGATCCCGGTCCTGGATGTGCCTTCGGTCCTGGCGCAGGTGCACGACAATGCCGTCTGCACCGCCCAGTTCGGCCAGAGCGGCGGCAGCCACCGGATCGGGGTAATCCGCCCCCCGGGCCTGGCGAAGGGTTGCGATGTGATCCACATTAACAGCTAGTCCGGCCATGATGATTTTCCTTTCCTGCCGACTTCCTGTATATCTATATCGATATCCCGGATTTCCCGCAGAAGCGCCTCGCTTTTTTCTTCCATGGCCCTGGCATCTGCTTCCGCCGTTTCATGATCATAACCGAAAAGATGCAGGATGCCGTGGATCAGGAGTTCCCTTATTCGCTCGGAAAGGCTTATACCCAGTTCTTCTGCCTCTTTTGCAGCCGTATCTACAGAGATGACCACATCCCCAAGCAGTTCCGGCTGAATGTCCGCGAAATCACCTTCGCCCATGGGAAAAGCGATTACGTTGGTGGGCCCCGGTCGGCCCAGATACTGTTGATTTAACCCCGCAATGGCCGCGTCGTCAAGAAGCAATACCGAGAGTTCGCCCTCAGCACTGCCCAGGGCGTTTAAGATGGCCTGGGCCGGTTTGCGGATCTGTTCCGTTGATAGTCGGAAGCGGTTCTGCCGGTTGTCGATCAGTACTGTCATTTTTGCCTCGCACCTGTTCCGGTAGTGCTTTTTCCGGGTATTCCACCCGGTGATGGTAGATGCCGTTCAGGATCTTGTTAAAGCTTTTGGCGATTTTGTGCAGGTCCGCAAGCGTCCGGGGAGGCGCCTGGTATACCGAGCGGGGCCGTATTCCTCAAAAGACGCTTTTTTACCGTAATATCGGTTTTTTTGGTTGTCATATAGCCTACCCATCGGGTGCGGAATGGGTTTTTTCGTAGGCGTTGATGATTTTCTGCACCAGTTTATGCCGGACCACGTCGCGTCTGGAAAAATGGATGAAGCGGATGCCCTCGATGTCCGCAAGTATATCCCTTGCTTCAATCAGGCCGGAGGAGCGGTTTTTGGGCAGATCGCTCTGGGTGATGTCGCCCGTGATCACCGCTTTGGAGTTAAACCCTATGCGGGTTAGAAACATTTTCATCTGCTCGGAGGTCGAGTTCTGTGCTTCATCCAGGATAATAAAGGAATCGTTTAAAGTCCTGCCCCGCATGAAGGCAAGGGGCGCGACTTCTATCACTCCCTGCTGCATGAGTCCGGATGCTTTTTCAAAGCTCATCATGTCGTGTAGTGCGTCATAAAGTGGCCGCAGATATGGGTTTACCTTCTCTGCCAGATCGCCGGGCAGAAAGCCCAGTGCCTCGCCTGCTTCCACGGCGGGTCGGGTCAGGATAATCCGGTTTACCTGTTTTTTGGTAAGCGCCGCCACGGCCATTGCCATGGCCAGATAGGTTTTGCCCGTGCCGGCGGGGCCGATGCCGAAGACGATGTCGAAGTTGCGGATGGCATCGATATAGGACTTCTGCATCGGACTTTTGGGGCTTACGGTCAGCTTTTTCGAGGTCACGTAGACCGTATCCATGAATATGTCTTTTAATTTTGCCGTGTGATCGCCGGCAAGGACATTGGCGGCATAATCCACATCATTGGGATACAGGGGATAGCCCTCCTGGATCAGGCCGTAGAGCTGGTTGATAATGTTTTTTGCAAGCTCGGTCCCGATGGAGTCGCCGCGGAGAAACACCGTGCTGCCGCGCGCCTGTATGTTTACATCAGCGGCCGCGGCAATCCTGGAAAGATTTTGGTTCTGTTCTCCGAAAAGCTCCATGGCCAGGTGGTTGTCCGGCAGTGTAAGTTCGGATTTGCTGTTTTTCTTGTAACTGCTCATTTTTTGGGTTTTTCGGGTCTCCAGGCTTGGCTTATGTTTTCGCGCTTATGCTTGCGGGCTTATGCTTCCGGATTTCCGGGCGGCGGGACTCGCCCCTTGCCCGAGCCGGCAAGTGAACATCCACTTTAATAATGATTCTTAATGAATACAAGAATTTTCTTGACCACCGCGGCCTGCTCCAGTAATCAATTATCTGAGAATTGGAACCTTGAACCTTGA
>JAWOFF010000019.1:0-3774 GCA_046482325.1 Desulfosalsimonadaceae bacterium | reverse complement strand
CGATGCCCTTCGGGATGGGGATTTCCTGCGGACCCCGGACATTGCGGAAAAAGTATCGCGGGCTTCCGGCAGGGATGTCAAAATCCAGGACATTGCAAGTATTTTGACAAAGATTACCAGCTACCGCATCAGCGATGTGGCCTGTTTGATTGAAAAGAAAAAGACCCATCGGGGATATGCCTACAGGCTGGTGGATGCGGCCTTGCAACTAAGTCCCCGGCAAATCTATGACCTGACACGCAAAACCCGCAAAAACAATCGCCCTCGTTTTACCCTGGAGCAGGCGCTTGAGCTCTGCCCGGAGCTGGAAAAGCATGTGAGCTCCAGATGCCGGGCTAACAGAGAAAAAAGACAAACGGCAAAAATTCCAAACAGCAGGGGCGGGAGGATGCATCCCCGGAGCCTGCCTGAGGGAGCGCCCGGTCAGTTTTCCAGCTTTTTGTCTGCGCTTTTGGAGGATCAGGGGGTAAACATTAATTTGAACCTGTATGTTTATCTAAACGGAGCAGAGGGAAAAAATCTGCATTCTGTCTGAGCAGGCACGAACAGGTTTTTTTTAGCTCCCGGCCGTGGTTTCAGGCGAAAGAGTCCGGGCCCGGCTGGGAGCGGCCGTCGTTTTCCGGCAGTTCAAGGTCCAGTTGCTTGATTTTTCGATACAGGGTGCTTTTATGAATTCCCAGCTCCCGGGCGGTTGCTTGGCGGTTGTAATGATTGCGCGCCAGGGCGTCGATGATTCTCTGGGCTTCTGCGTAACGCCTGGCTGACTGGATGCTTGCCCCGTTAAAGGCGCAGACGTCCTGCCTGCCGGTCTGAAGGTGTTCCGGAAGATGAGCGGGCAAGATCATCGCATCCGGGCACAGAATAAAGGCATGTTCGATAATGTTTTCCAGCTCCCGGATGTTTCCGGGAAAGTTATAGGCCATAAGCACAGCCAGCGCCTCCTGCGAAATTCCAGCTACAGCCCGCCCCCGCATGCGGTTCATGCGTTCAACAATCCGTTCGCTTAACAGCGGAATATCTTCTTTCCTCTCTCTAAGCGGCGGCAGAGCCAGGGTGACAACGTTGATGCGGTAATACAGATCCTGCCGGAAGCGGCTCTGCTGCACAAGTTCGGAAAGGTCGTGGTGGGTGGCGGCAATGACCCGGACGTCGGTTTTTATGGTTTCCGTGGACCCCAGCGGCTGAAAGGTCTGATCCTGCAGGACCCGCAGCAGCTTTACCTGAAAAGCCTGGCTGATGTCGCCTATTTCATCAAGCAGAAGCGTTCCCCCGTGGGCAGCGGAGAAATGTCCGGGCTTATCCTTTACTGCATGGGTAAAAGCGCCCGCCTTGTAGCCGAAAAGTTCAGACTCAAGCAGGGTATCCGGAAGAGCACCGCAGTTGATGGCAATAAAGGACTTGTCCCTGCGGCTGCTGTGGTCATGAAGGGCCCGCGCGAGAAGCTCCTTGCCGGTTCCGGTTTCTCCCCGGATCAAAACCGTTGAATCGCTGGCGGCGATCTGGGGCAGCAGCGTAAATATTTTCTGCATGGCCGGGCTTCGGCTTACCATGTCTCCCAGCTGATACCGGCCGTCGAGTTCTTTGCGAAGGGCTTCCACCTGGCTGATGTCCCGGAATGTTTCCACGCCTCCGATAACATTTCCCGTTTCATCCCGCAGTACCGCCGTGGACACTGTGATCGGGATGCGCCGGCGTTCACTGTTTACCAGGTAAGCGGAGCGGTTGACTACGGGTGTGCCTGCCTCCATTGTTCGCCGCAGGGCGCAGTCGGCCTCGCACATGTCGGATCGAAAAACTTCCCAGCAGTGCCTGCCTATTGCATCCTCGCGCTCCACGCCGGTGATAGCCTCTGCCGCCCGGTTAAAAGAGGTGATCCGCCAGTTTTTATCAATTGTAAACACGCCCTCGGAGATGCTTTCCAGTATGATATCGGTTGCATTGGCTGCAAGCGCGTATTTTGCAGGATCGGGTTTTGTATCCATGAAAAACCTGTTTATCGGGGCTCTTCCGGCGGAGTGAGGGGAATCCCCCATTTTTTCATATGCTTCCATACCGAGGTACGGCTGCGCCCCAGACGTCTGGCCACTTCAGCTTTGTTCCAGTCGCATTCCTGCAGCAACTCCACCAGCAGCTCCCTGGTGATTTTGTTCCGCGTCCGGGGTTTTTCCTGTATAGACTCCGGTGGATGGGCACTGTAGTATTCCATCTGGCGGATTTCAACAGGCAGGTCAAAAATGCCTATCTGGTCGCCGCCGGCCAGGACAAAGGCATGCTCCATGGCGTTTTCGAGTTCCCGGACATTGCCCGGCCAGTTGTAGTCCATCATGATCCGTTTGGCATCCGGAGACAGGTCCTGGATCTGTTTGCCGGTTTTGCGGTTGAATTTTTCAATACAGTGCCGGATAAGCAGCGGGATGTCCTCCCGCCGGCTCCGGAGCGGCGGAAGGAAGACGGGAAAGACTTTCAGGCGGTAGTACAGATCCTCGCGGAAGCTGCCGGCCTGCACCAGATTATACAGATCCTTGTGGGTAGCCGCAATAATCCGGATGTCCACATTTCGTTTGCGGGATTCGCCCACGCGTTCCACCTGTTTTTCCTGGATCGCGCGAAGCAGTTTGAGCTGAATAAAGGGGCTGATGTCGCCTATTTCATCCAGGAACAAGCTGCCGCCGTCGGCTGCCTCAAACCTGCCGATGCGGTCTTTGTGGGCACCCGTGAAAGCGCCGCGCACATGTCCGAAAAGTTCGCTCTCCAGCAGGGACTCTGTCAGAGCGCTGCAGTTGACCGTTACGATCGGTCCCTCTCCCCTTTCGGAATTGTAGTGAATGGCGCTGGCAACAAGCTCCTTGCCCGTGCCGGATTCCCCATGGATCAGAATGGTGGCATCACTTTTGGCAGCTACGCGTATGGAGTTGAATACTTCCTGCATGGCATGGCTTTTGCCGACGATATTGCCGAATTGATACACTTCCACCAGCCTGCGCTGGGCCTCTTCCGCTTTTTGCCTGGCCTGCATCAGTTCGGTAAGGTCGGTTACGGTTTCCACCACTCCCAGGCACTCTCCTGCGGCATTTTTGACAACCCTGGCGTTTTTGATGACGGAGATGAATTTGCCGCCTTTATGCTGCAGCTGGCATTCTGTGGGATCCATCACGCCTTTTTTGAAAATGCCGCATTCGCTGATGCTGGAAGGGCAGGTCTGGTCAAAGCAGCGGGAAAAATTCAGGAGCTTGCAGGGCTGGCCGAGAGCCTCGTCCGGTGAATACCCGGTAATTCTCTCCATTGCCGGATTCCAGGCAGTAATGCGGCCCTCGGCGTCCAGGGTGAAAACGCCCTCTGCCATGGAATCCAAAAGACGCTCCGCAAATTGTTCACTCCAGAAGCTCTGCCGGGTTTTTTGCATATTCCTGCCTCTGAAAAATTCTCTTATTCCTAAACCCTGCGGGGTTTTCAAGTTCAGCTTGTTGTAAAAAACGTTATTATTGTTACATAACGTTATGAACCGTTACCTATTCTGTCAAGTGGCGCTTTTGAATCAGTAATGATAAGAAATGTTTAGCGAGCCATAAACCTGTGGATCGTCCTGCTCGTCAAAGGCCCTGGTCTGGTGTATATAGGCCAGCACTGTCTTGAATGGGCCTGTAATCATGCATATGCCTCCCGAAAAGGTGCCGACAAAGGTTTTTTTGTCAACGGAGTGGCTGTCCGCAAAGGTATTGCCGTCCAGGAAAATGTCCTGCAGAACGGCGCTGACATTTGCAGAACAAAACAGAT
>JAWOFF010000177.1:0-5279 GCA_046482325.1 Desulfosalsimonadaceae bacterium | reverse complement strand
CTGAAAAAGGACCAGGAAAAACGCCTGCAACGGGTGGCCCGCTCCGGGCTGGCGCCGATCACAACATCGCTGGAGCTTTGGTATAGCGTATCCAGCAGAGTCGGAATGGTTTCGGCAAAGTGCTGGCCGTCTGCATCCATTGTCACCACCGTTTCGTAGCCGTTTGCCAGGGCGTAGCGAAAACCCGTCTGCGCGGCTGTCCATGCGCCCATGTTCATCGCCAGGAAAAGCGCCTCTGCCCCTGCCTGCCGGGCCAGGGAGCCTGTGCCGTCCGTGCTGGCATCATCCACAACCAGCACGTCCAGGCCGCACACCTCGCTGACGGAGCACACCACGCTCCGGATGCTTTCCGCCTCGTTGTGGGCCGGTATAACAACCAGGCACTTTCTGCAAAAATCCTGCGCTAAATCATGGCAGCTTGACATATGGGCCCGGATATGTTCTGAATAACTGGTTTCATGGATTGACTGGATACTTTTATCATATTAGCTGTCTGCTGTCTAAAAAAGAAACGGGCCAGGTTTGAAGATTCTGCATATATCGAAATTTTATCCGCCCGAGCCCGGAGGGATCGAGACTTTTGTCCGCGACCTGGCATGCGCCCAGGTGCAGCAGGGCCACCAGGTGTGCGTGCTGGCCCACCAGGCAGGATTTGCGCACAAAAGCAAATCGGAGTGCATAAACGGGGTGCAGGTTCGCAGAATCCGGACCTTAGGCCAGGCTGCCTACGCGCCTGTGGCGCCAGAATTCCCGCTGCATCTGGTATCCGTGCTCCGCGGGTTCAGGCCGGATGTGGTTCATGCTCATCTTCCCAACACCTCCGCTTTCTGGCTGCTTTGTATAAAAAGGACCTGCCCCCTTGTGCTGCACTGGCATGCGGACGTGGTGGCTTCTCCCATTGACCGCAAGATGCAGGTTTTATACAATTTTTACAAACCGTTGGAGTTTCTGCTGCTGAAAAAGGCGGATAGGGTAATTGCCACCTCATGCGAATACCTGAACGCCAGCAGGCCCCTTGCGCGTTTTCCGGAGAAAACCGCGGTCGTTCCCCTTGCAATAGACCCCGGCCGGCTGCGCAGGGCGAGCGGGCGCGGCCCTTGCACAAAGCAGGCGGAAAGCGATTCGCGTTTTACCGTGTTAAGCGTTGGGAGGTTTTCGTATTACAAGGGGTTTGAATACCTTGTCCAGGCGGCGGAAAGCGTGCCTGAGGCTGTCTTTATCCTGGCGGGCGACGGGCCGCGCTATCCGGCGATCCAAAAACTGGTTGCGCAAAAAGGCCTGGAGCACCGGGTTCGTCTACCGGGCCGGGTGGATGAGGAGCGCCTGCGGGAGTTGTATGCTTCCTGCCACGTGTTCTGCCTGCCCTCTGTCGAGAGGACAGAGGCGTTTGGCATTGTCCTGCTCGAGGCCATGAGTTTTGCAATGCCGCTTGTTACAACAAGCATCGAGGGCTCAGGGGTGAAAGAAGTGAACGTTCACGGAGTGACCGGGCTGCAGGTGCCGCCGGCCGATCCGCAGGCCCTGGCAGAGGCCCTGGATACCCTGCGGCAGAACAAAAGCGCCCGATCCCGGATGGGAGAGCAGGCGCTTGCCCGTTTCCGGGAGAATTATGAGATGTCTCGTCTGGCATCCAACCCGGCATTCTACGGGGTGCCAGGCTGCGGTGCCAAAGCGCCCGAGGGAGCGTAAACCATGACCGTGGCCCTGGACCAAAACCCTGACCAGCTTTTCCCGCCGGATCTTTTTGAGTCGGATCCTCTCGGCCGGGACGGGAGGCTCTGGCGTATCGCACACGTGAAAAGCCGCAGGGAAAAAGCCCTGGCCGGCTATCTCGCCGACAGAAATATCGGCTATTACCTGCCCATGGTCCAGAAACGCCAGCAGTCTGCAAAAAGGGTCCGCTACAGCTTAATGCCCATTTTTCCCGGTTATGTTTTCTTGAATGCAGATGAAACCGGTCGCTATATTGCCCTCAGATCCAACCAGATCGCCCGCGTGATAGAGGTTCCGGACCCCTATACCCTTGTGCAGGAGCTTGGGCAGATCCATCAGGCGCTCTCCGAAAACTACCCGCTGCTGCCTGCGGATTTTTTAAGCGCCGGCCGGCGCGTCCGCGTGATAAGAGGCCCCCTCAAAGACGTTGAAGGCGTCATTGTCCGCACAACCCGGCACTGCCGCTTACTCCTTTCTGTCTCAAGCATCATGCAGTCGGTTTCCGTGGAAATTGATGCCGACATGGTGGAGCCCATCCGGGACAGGAACCCGTCCGATACATCCTGTTGACAACGGGGAGAAATTGCAGTAGAGATAAGTCTGTTCAATGTTGAACAACTTTCGGGACGCTTCCGTGCCCCCGACGGGGGCGGAGTGCGTTTAAAAGGTGAAAGGTGAAAGGTGAAAGGTGAAAGGTGAAAGGGGAAAGGTGAAAGGGGAAAGGTGAAAGGGGAAAAGCGTGGGCAGGTTTGAGGATCTGGATGTCTGGAAGCGGGCATCGCGCCTGAGCGCTGATTTGTTCAAAACGCTTTATGCTATAAAGGATTATGGCTTCAGAGATCAAATAACCCGGGCCGGACTATCTATCCCATCCAATATTGCTGAAGGCTACGAGCGACTGTCCAACAAGGAAAAATCCAATTTTTTCAACTATGCCAAAGGTTCTGCAGGCGAACTCCGAACCCAGATTTACATCGGCATGGATATTGGTTATATCGATGCCCACAAGGGAAGGCAATGGGTCGCAGAAACTGAGGAACTCTCGCGAATGCTTCATGGTTTAATTCTATCAGTTAAACGCAGTGACGCTTGAACCTTTCCCCTTTCCCCTTTCCCCTTTCCCCTTTCCCCATATTTTTGATTGATACTTGTCAGTTTGTGGCCATGCCAGGTGTTGGCGGGCTTTCGGGTTGACATCCACCCAAAAGTAGCTACGTTATTCTTAAAGTGGCTATAATTTGGAGGAGGTAAACATGAACACAGCAGGCATAAAGGATATCAAAAATAACCTCAGCCGATACCTGGCCCGGGTAAAATCCGGGGAGGAAATTCTGATAACGGAAAGGGGCAGGCCCATTGCCAGGATTATCAGGGAAAACGGAAAAACTCATGCAATCCGGCAGACGCTTGGCCCTTTAATCGAAAGGGGCCTGGTTGCCATGCCGACTCAGCCGATACACAAAGAACCTCCCGCCCGGATAAAAGCCACCGGAAAATCCACATCTGAAATGGTGGGAGAGGACAGGCGGTGATTCTTTATCTGGATACAAGCGCGATATTAAAAAGATATTTCCAGGAATCCTTCTCCGGGGAGGTTGAGTCCAAATGGAATCAGGCCGAAGCTGTTGTCTCATCTGCCGTGGCTTACGCAGAGGCAATGGCCACCATGTACCGGAAGAAAAAGGAGGCGGGTCTTGATGATAAAACAATGCAAAAGACCGGAAATGCCTTCAAAACGGATTGGAACAGTTTTATCCGGGTGGAAGTAACAAATGAGCTGAACCCACACATCGATAAGCTGCTTCAAAAACATATTCTTCGGGGTTTTGACGCAATCCATCTTGCCTCGGCTATAATGATACATGAGAGATTCCCCAAAGAGTTTTTCTTTGCCTGCTTTGACCAGAGGCTCAATCAAGCCGCCAGACTGGAGGGCCTTGAATCGTTTTAAGGGATTAAGGGCAGAAGGATGGGCTATAATTCCTTGTGAAACCTCCCGGCACAATACGCAGCAGATCGAAAAGGACGCAGACATGAACGCTACTCCGGATATTCGCTGGCAGCAGCGATTCAGGAACTATCAAAAGGCCCTGGCCCGGCAAGAGGGAAGGATCTGATGAGCGCCTCGTGCGGATTGCGTGATTTGCCCCGGTCGCATTTGCAAAAAATCCAGTCTGTTCTTGCCCGGTATCCGCAGGTGGAGGCCGCTGTCCTGGAGCACATCCACCGGCTGGGGAAAGTCCTCTATTCCGGAGAGGGCAATGTGGACTTGGAGTGCTGATCAAGGACAAGATTTAGCTGCGGGGTTTTTCGCTGAAATTAGCAGCAGATCGCAAGGCATGAAACAGATGGCTTTATGCCCATGCATACGATTCCATCTCAATTCCCCCCTTGCACCTTGCACCTTGCACCTTGCACCTTGCACCTTGTACCTTGCACCTTGTGCCTTTCCCCTATCTTACAGGGAACGAATAAATTCTGCAAAATGCAAGATGCGCCGGCTGTTGTCACGATAAAACAGAAGATGTTCAAAATCCTTTTGTTTCCGTCGCAGATCAACCGCTTGCAGCGAATCCTCAACAGCAGCCTTTAATTCGGCAAGGTTGTGGATCGCGCAGCGGATAGCAAGAAACTGATAATCCGGTTCTGTCCGTGACAGCAGGAACATGACATCGTAATAATCACGCCCTTTGCCTCTATCGAGCATGGCGGCAATCTTCATGGCACACAGTACCGCTTCGGACGGTACCGGAAACGGGAAGAAAAAACCGCAGCCCCTGATGAATTCCATGACGGGTTCATATGGCGTCTGCTGATCCTGGGATTCGATTCTCAGCAGGAAACGCGCCTCCCGATGCCCTGAAAGGCCTAACCTGAACAGAAGCTCCGGGAAATAAAGGCTGCGCCGAAATGCCTTCAGCCTGCTCTTTTCTCGCTCTCTGGCCTCCACGTTAAATCCGCTGCGCTGCAGAAAGCTAAGAACATCATCAGACATCCGGATGAACTCTTCTTCGGTAAGGTCTTTGCAGTCAAAATCCAGGTCTTCGGAAAAGCGATCGATGCCCTTGACCAGCCGCAAGTTTGTGCCTCCGATAAAGGTCATTTTACGAATGTGCTCTGTGGTGGAAAGATAATCCAGGATCAATAACTGTACATATTCTTTGAGAATGTGCTTTTGAAAGACGGCATTCTCAGTCATTGAGCCCGGATAGTAATTTTTGATCTGCTCGATTGAGATCATAAGTTATACACCTTTTCAAGTAACTGCATGCGCTTTTCAAGACGTTTACATTGGAAGCGTTTTCCCATTGACAGCCATGTCCGCCGCTCCCAGTTCTCACGCAGTATATCCGGATCGAGCCGGAGCTCGAGAAGCTCGGATTCGGTATTATAGAAAGGATAAAGATATAGCAGATCCAGCAGCGCCTTTTCTCTGGTCGCATAGGGGGTTGCCCGGCCGTCTGCAACCGATCGGCGGAAATAGCCAAACATCAACTCGCTCTTGACGCTCCGATTCACGTCAAAGTGACGGATCTTGGCATCGCCAAGCACGTGAGCGAAACGGA
>JAWOFF010000161.1:0-21680 GCA_046482325.1 Desulfosalsimonadaceae bacterium | reverse complement strand
GAAAAACCAGGCTGGCAGAACGCGGCTTGATGCGGTCGATTTTCGGGCAGGAGCGCTTTGCAAAGCATTCGGGCAGCTCATCTGCAAGCTTTTTTTTCAGCCATCCGTAGCGGGCGTAGAACCTGCATATCCGCTCCTGCTGATCGGTTCTCTCCCCGAACAGATAGTTGATGGTGGCATAAAGCTCTGCTTCGGGATCGGTCTTGCCGCCGGGAGCCAGGAAAAAGGCGGGATCGTCGATCTGGCTTACCACGCCGGTGATCTTCTGCTCGTAATGAAGCAGTATATGCCAGTAGCGCTCTTTATGTAGCTTTTTTTCATTGGCGAGCGCAAGAAGACGATCCACATTGCAGGTGCCCGCGGCAAAAACGCAGGGACCTCCCAACAGGAGGCTGCCGGCAATAACAGCGATGAAAAAAGACGATACGGCGCCCGGTTTCGCGGGGCCGCATCGTCTTTTCCCTGCTGTTGGAATGCGCAGACCTTTAGATGGTGTGAACAATCCGGGATATTTCAATTACGACGTTTTTGTAGGTAACCCCCGAACTGCTGTAGATCTTCTCAAAATTCTGCTGCAGCTTGGTGTTGAGGTCGGGGCGTTTTTTTTCAGGCACATTGGCGATTTCCGCCACTGCATCCAGGGATTCGCCATCGCCCTGTGCGATATCCACAGCCAGGGAGTCCATGTTGTCCGCCACGTAACGATTTAACTGCTCATTCATCGCAAGAGAGTGGACCTCGCCGCAATCGAGCGTGCCGGAGGACATGGCAAAAGTCTGATTGGCACAGATGCCGTTGAGAAAAGTGCCCACCAGCTTCCAGGCCAGACCGGTCTCCTCGCCGATCGCATAACCACCAAGACCGCAGCCGCAATCCTCGCGAACCGTTCTTGGTCCCGTCTGCGCCATGCAAACCGATCCAAAACTGACCACCGCAAAACAGATTAAAACAGTAAAAGCTACTTTTTTCATACCTACCTCCCCAATGTTGCTGTTGTAAGCATGGCCGCTCCTCCCCGTGAGAGAACCGGCCGATCAGAAACACCCGGAGCAAAATGCGCCCCGAAACCCTTTTTATCACGCAAACAATAACTTTTATAAATTCTACCTGCAAGACCGGTTTTCATCAAGCAAAAATCCTTCAGCTCATTTCTCTGCCGCAACCGTATCCCCCGCGGGGCGGCATCCGGCTGAAAAAAAGGTGCCGCCCCCACCGTCTCTTTTCTGGTGCTTATCCCTGTACATGGCGCTGTCCGCCTCCTTAAACAGAGCATCCAGATCCACAGGCGGCTGAAGGCACACCGCCCGGCCTATCGACATGGACAGCCTTGCAGGCGGGGCCTTTTCATTATAACGGGCAAGCTCCTTTCTTATCCTTTTACAGCATGCAGCCGTGGTTTCCCTGTCCGTTTCGGGAAGGAGCACGGCAAACTCATCGCCGCCTATGCGGGCCACAACATCGCTGGTGCGGAAACACAGGCGCAGAATTTCCGCAGCCTTTTTCAGCAGGACGTCGCCTGCGCTGTGCCCCATGGTGTCATTGACGAGCTTTAATCCGTCAAGGTCGCAGACAATAATGCCTATAGGACAGTAGCGGGGATCAGACAAACGCTTTATCTCCTCAGCATAAAATGAGCGGGAATAAAGCATGGTGGTCGGATCGTAAAGCCCCATTTCCCGGAGCTTTTGCTCCATTTGCTTCTGCCCCGTAATGTCTTTTGAGATAATCTGGAAGGTCTTTTTCCCGCCGAATGAGAAAACAGGGACATAATAATTATGAAAGTCCCTGCCCTGGCGACTGTCCTCGAAAAAAACAGGGGCCTGTTTTTCCAGTGCCTCCCTGCCCATCTTCATGCGTCTGTCTGCAACCTCTGCGGCCATAACAGCATGGAGGGTTTTGCCGTCTATTTCTTCCCGGCTCATGCCGAACCTTTCCGCCATAACGGGATTAACCGTCAGAAAGCGGCCATCTTCGTCCACCAGCGCAACCGCGTCCGGAGAGGTATCAAACAGTTTTCGGTATTTTTCTTCGCTCTGACGCAGATCCTGCTCGGCCTGTTTCTTGTTTCTCAACTGATCCCGCCATAATTTTATGGTCACACTCCAGGACAGAAGCAGTGCAAAAACACAAAGCAAAACGAGGGAGCCGACAATCCAGGTCTGCAATTTTTGAAGATAAATCTTTCTCTGCATGCGCTGCTGCATGCGGGAGACCAGCTCTTCGGCTGCACGTTCAAATTTGAGCTTGTTTTTGGTGTACTCCCAGCCGGCAAGGAGCCGCAAGGCCTGTTCTTTCTGCCCGCGGCCGACCAGGTCATAGGCGCGGGCTTCAATGCCCGAGATGTTGTGCCGGTAACTCTGTATTTCTCCAGCCATGTCCCGGATTGTCTCCGAAGCAATCAGATCCGGAATATCCTGCAGCAGTTCCTTCAGCTCGGTCTGCGCCCGGTCATAAGTTTTTCTCCATTTCAGGTTGCCGCTCAGCGTGCTTACACGGGTTGCCATTTTCATGGTCTCCGCATGCAGCAGAAGCTTCCATGAAGCCCGTTCAATGGATAATTCTCTGTTTGTAAAAGAACTTGTCATATGCAGGGAGAAAACAAGGTGGCCGGCAAGAAGGGCAATCAGAAAAAGCGTAACGGCAATGGATGCAAGGAACCAGGGCTTGGTGGCGCTGTCTTTTGCTGGGTTATATATTCCGGAATCCGAACGCTTATTCATAGGTAACAAAAAAGAATATCAGGCTACTTATCGGTCCACTTCTGTACAAGGGCCGGATTTTCCTTCACCCACTGCCTGGCTGCTTCCATGTAGGTCCTGCCTTCATCCCGGGCCAGCAGCATCACTTCAGCCATGTCCTGCGGACTCCAGCAGAAATTCTCAAAAAATGCATACACATCTGGCATGTCCTGCTGAAGGCTTTTTCTGACCACAGTGCTGATATGCTCTTTTCCTCCGTAAATTTTTTTGGGATCCTCAAGATACCTGAGATCCCACCTGGCAAACATCCAGTGCGGAGTCCAGCCCGTGACTACTATCCAATCGCGCTTTGCAACGGCCTTCTCAAGCGCCGTGGTCATGGTTGGCCCGGAGCCGGAAATCAGCTCGAAACTGTCTAAATCATAGGCTTCCATTGCAGCCGCGGTCCTTTCCATAATCCCTGCATAAGGGTCAATCCCGATAATTTTGTTGCCGAATTTTTCCCCGCGGCTCCGCAGTTGTTCAATGGAGTTGATATTTACATATTCCGGCACCACAAGCCCAATCCGCGTCCCTTCAAGATTGGCTCCCAGGTTAACAACATCAGATTCATGCTTTTCGAGAAAGCGCGCCTGCAGCGTAGGCAGCCAGGCCGCTACAGTGGCGTCCTGATCTCCCGAGGCGAGAGCCTCCCACATGGCGATTAGGCTCACAGGCAGCAGTTCGCACCTTCGGCCGAGCTTATCCTCAATGACCGCCTTAACCACATGCGTACTTGCCTTTTCCGAAGCCCAGTCCACATAAACAATCTCTACCGGCTCCCTGCCTCCGGGTTGCTCCCTGTTCCCGGACTCTGTCTGCTGGTTATCGGAGCATCCCATCAAAATGAGAAAACTTCCCATAATACCGCAAACAAGGAAAAGGGCAAAAACCGAAGCTGTATCCAAACATTTCGAAACCATTACAAAAATCCCGCATTCGCCGGATCAGCGTGGGCCTGCTGCAGCCGGGAGCATTATCGTGACAACCGGAACAGACCATCTCTACTATGGCAATACCGGTTTTTCAAGAGCTCGTTCACAAAAACCCTGTTTACTTTTTGACAAAAATTCATTCCCGCACGTTCGTGTTTTCCGGTCGGACCAGGCTCTTTTCCAGTTCAGGCGGAAGCAGGAGAGGGTATGTACCTTTTAAAACACCCATGCTTCATAACGGCCGCACTCCGTCCACGGCAAGGGTGACCGCGCCCCGGTCTTCCCCGACCCTTCCGCAGAGCAGAAAGGGGCGGCCGCAGTCTAAAATATGGCAGAGACTGTGGTAGGCTTTTGGCAAAAAAGCTGCCTCCACCAGCCCGGTTTCATCTTCAAAGGTTACAAACTGCATGGGATCCCCCTTTTTTGTAACCACGGTTTTGCCGGTGATCAGCCATCCCGCGAACTGCACCCTGCGGTTTACATAGTGTTTCAGCCGGCAGGCCTTAATGGCATTGCTCTTCTGCAGCTGATCGGCAAACAGCGTCATGGGGTGAGCCCCGCACAAAAATCCCAGCACGGAAAACTCCCGCCTGAGCCTCTGCCCGGGAGCATCCGCCGGCAAATCCGGCACGGCGGCCGGCACCGTCTCGTAAAACAGGGGCAAACCAATATCCCTGGGGCACTTTCCCTTCCGCCAGGCGCAAAACTGCCAGAGAAGCTCGGCCCGGTTTTTCTCCGGAGAGAACCTGTCCAGCGCACCGCAGTGAATCAGGGCCCGGGCTTCTGCTTCATCCGGGCGAACGCGGTCAAAAAAATCAATTGCATCCCGGAAGGCGCATTTTCGCCTTTCCGCAATAATACGTTCCTGTCCGTCGCGGGAAAGGCCCTTCACCGAGCAAAACCCAACCTGCAGACTTTTTTCCCTGCCGCTCCAGCTGAGCCGGCTTGTCGCCGCATCCGGAGGGACAATTTCAAGACCCATGCGCCGGGCTTCGGATACATAGGCAAAGGTTGAGTAGAATCCCCCCTGGTTGCTGATCACCGCCGCCATGAACTCGGCCGGATAATGGGTCTTTAAATAGACGGCCTGAAATGAAACCCGGGCATAGGAAGCGCTGTGGGGTTTGCAGAAGGAATAGCCGCTAAAACTCATGATCATGCGCCAGATCCTTTTTCGATCCCCCTCGGAAACACCTCTTTGCCGGGCGCCAGCGGCAAAGCGCGCAGCATAATCTTCCAGGTGCCGTGCGCGGTCCTTTCTCGCCATAACCTTGCGCAGACCGTCGGCCTCGGCATGGGAAAAGCCGGCAATCCGCACCGCCGCCCGGGAGACGTCCTCCTGGAAGACCATAAGGCCGTAGGTCTCTTCCAGTACGCCTTCCATTAAGGGGTGCAGCGGCTCCCACGAAGCCCCTCGGAGCCGCTGCAGATATTGCTGTATCACCTCGTTTCCCGCCGGTCTGATAATGGAGGAATGGATCACCAGATGTTCAAAATCACCGGCCCGGGCTTTCTGCTGCAAAAGCCGCATGGCCGGGCTCTCGATATAGAAACACCCCATGGTTTCCCCACGGGACAGCGCAGCCCGGGTGTCAGGGTCGTCTTCCGGCGCCCAGTACTGTTCGGCAAACGCCACACCGTTTGTCCGTATTTCGGCCAGGGCGTCCCGGACAACGCCAAGACTGCGGTTGCCCAGCAGATCAATCTTCACCAGGCCGGCTGCTTCCACTCCGTCCTTGTCCCACTGCAGGATGGGAACTCCCTTGGATGCTGTCTGTACAGGTGCATAGGATGCGATCGGTCCGGGGGTGACCACCACCCCGCCCGGATGCACGGACAGGTTTCGCGGCAGCCCGGTGATCCGACGGGCAATGGATAAAATATCAGGCCAGGGCCCTGACAGGTCAACCCCCCGCATGCGGGCCATCCCGGCAAGCCGCTCCTGTAAGCTTCCGTCCGGATCCCCCTCCGGCCATGCGCCGGGCAGATGTTTGCCAACCCGCTTGATCTCCTTTTCCGTCAGACCGAAAACCCTTGCGGTTTCGCGAACCGCCATGCGGGGCTGAAAACAGACATGGCAGGCCACAAGAGCTGCGCGCTCCCTGTAACGGGAAAGCACGTTGGAAATAACCGCATCACGCTCGTCCCAGGCAAAATCCACATCAATATCCGGCGGGTCCCTGCGCCCCGGATTCAGGAAGCGTTCGAAATAGAGGTTGTGTTTTAAGGGACAGACATTGGTAATGCCCAGGCAGTAGGCCACAAGCGAGGCAGCGCCGGAACCGCGGCCGCAGGTGCGCGGGCTTTGCCGGACAATGTCGGCCACGATCAAAAAATACCCGGAAAAACCCATATCGGAAATAATCCCTAGTTCATGCTCGAGGCGCCCGGCCGCGGCTGAGGATACTTCTCCGTAGCGCCACAGCGCCCCTTCATAGGCGGCCTCCCGCAAATGCCGGTTTGCCTGCTCCGGCGTATCCGCTTCATAGGGCGGCATGACAAGACCAAAATCCGGACCGGTAAAGGCAAGGCGCTCGGCTATGGCGGCCGTATTGGCAATGGCTTCAGGGCATGCGGCAAAACGCTGCCGGTACGTTTCCGGTGCGGCCAGAAATGCATCTGCCGGCGCGGTATCCCCGGTCTGCAGCCGGCTAAGCGAAGTGCTCTGAGCAATGGCCCGCAGCACCCGGTGGACGGCAAATTCTTCCGGATTAGTAAAAAAACTGCCGGGGGTGGCTACCTGGGGAATATCAAGGCGCCTGGCGGTTCGGCGTAAGGGATGTTCGTAAGGGACCGGCCGCCGGGGCATGGCCGCGGCAATGTCCATGCCGCACTCCCTGCCGGTCCTCAGCAGCTCCGTGTTGCTCGCAAGCACCGTCAGACCTTTGGAGGAATCCACCAGCGCGGCGATTAAGTTAAAATCCGCGCTGGTCTTGCGCTGGGTGAGCAGCCGACAGAGAGAGCAGTAGCCCTGCCTGTCCTTTACCAGGCAGACTGCCCGGGCAGGGTTTGCGGGATCTGTTACTTCAGCCCCCACGACCGGGCGAAGTCCTTCGCGCCTGCAGGCCGCGAGAAAGGGCCAGAGCCCGCATAAGTTGTCCGTATCGGTCAGGGCCAAACGTTCATAGCCCAGATTGCGCGCATGCCGGCAGAGAGCATCCACACCCGAGGC
Organism: Desulfosalsimonadaceae bacterium; assembly: GCA_046482325.1. GTDB lineage: Bacteria > Desulfobacterota > Desulfobacteria > Desulfobacterales > Desulfosalsimonadaceae > M55B175. The sequence continues at coordinate 14,835 of JAWOFF010000161.1, read as the reverse complement.
TCCCCACATAAGGGAATACCCTGAGCGTACCGTAAGAGGCACCATAGAACAACTCCCCTATGACGCCAGGGCCCGGCCCATACGGATGGCCCCGCCGCCGAAACGTTCCCGGATGCTGTCCACGGCATGTATCGCTGCCTCGCGCTGCTTTTCGCCCGTCTGATCCTGCCGGAAAAGGGCCATCTGAGTATCCGGCGCAACCGGTTTGATACAGACAAGACACAAACGACGCAGCCGCACACGGCGGCGCCAGGCTTTTTCCAATAAAGAGCGGGCGACCGGAAACAGAAAAAAATCATTGGCCGAGGGCGGCCGTACCGAAAGCTGCCTAAAGCAGCGCTGCCCGTCGGCATAATCTAGAACCATAACAAGGCTGCCGGCAGCTTTGCCCCGCCTCCGAAGCCCGGAGCCGATTGTTTCCACAAGCCTGTACAAAGCCTTTTTCACTGCTTCGTCCTCATTGGTGTCGCCTGCAAATTCCCGGTACGCGCTTACCTTAAGCGCTCCGGTGCCTGCGGGCAGCACAGGCGAAGGGTCTATACCCCGCACCATGTTGTATACAAGGCCGGCGCGGCTGCCAAAAGGAATACCGAGCTGTTCGATGTTCAGAGCGGCCACCTGCCTTACATAAAAAAGGTTTAATTCCTGAAGACGTATTCGTTCGCTGGCGTCAATGCCGGGCAGCAGGTCAACGGGAAGCGGCGAGAGAAGCCCGGCCTCTCCGCCCGGCTCCACAACATATTCGCCAAGCGGCTTGACCAGACGGGTGGCAACCTTGGATACCAGTTTATTAGGCGCCGCCGCCCAGATCGGACAAAGACCCAGGCGATCACGGATCCGCCGGTACATGCGCCTGGCCGTATCCCGGCCGGGGCCGAGCAACCGGCTGGTGCCGGTGAGGTCAACAAACAGGTGCCCGTCTGCCGCGCCGGCTTCCACAAGCGGCGAATAGGGGAGCACCTCTCGCGAAAGAGCGGTCATGGCCCGTTCATAGCGATCCGGCCGGGGCGGTATAACAACCGCATCCCGGCAGATGCGCCTGGCCCTTTCCAGAAGCATGCCTTTTCTCACCCCGGCCTGATAAGCGGCTTCGCTCATGTCAAACACTCTTGCCCGCGATGCGCCTTCCGGGGCAATAACAAGGGGGCGGTCAGAAAGGACGGGATCTGCAAGCCTCTCCACCGCTGCAGCAAAATCTGCGACATTTAAGTGCACGATGGTTCGGGAGACAGGGGATTGCGCCATGGTTAAAGCCTCTGCATGACCTCGGGTCCGCGCTGAATGCCGACAACCTTTCCCTGCACCAACACCTCGTCAAAGCTGCAGCGCAGGGGCTCATGGGCGGGGTTTTCCGGCTGCAGCAAAATATGATCGGGGCGCAGGAAAAAGCGCTTTACAGTGGCCTCCTCGCTTCCGACAAGTACGGCCACGATCTCCCCGTTTTCTGCGTACTGCCGGGGGGTGCAGATGGCCAGATCACCGTGGAGGATGCCGGCGTTTTTCATGGAATCGCCCTTGACGCGAAGAGCGAAAAGGGTCCCGCCTTTATAGAGATCCGCATCCACAACAACGGTCTCTTCCCACTCCTGCTGGGCGTACATGGGAAGGCCGGCTGTGATGCGGCCGATCACTGGAACTTCCTGCCAACGCTGAAGCCCCTGGAGCTGCCCGGCTTTATTGACAAGCCGCAGGCTTCTGGCGTATCGCCCTTCCCGCCTTAAAAACCCCTTCTGTTCCAGGCGCTTTACGGTCTGGGCCACGGCTGTATGGCTGATGCCAAGGGCACCGGCAGCCTGGCGCAGCGAGGGCGAAGTACCGGTACGGGCGATAGCCTCCCGGAGGTAATCCAGAACCTGCTGCTGCCTGGGGGTTGTTGCATACGACATGGTATACCTCCATAGTTGCTCCGGAAACTGTTGCAACTATACAAAAACAAAATGTAAAGGTCAATGTAAAGTTCTGTAAAGAAAATGGAAAGCATAGTACCGGCAGGTGAAAAACCCGGGGAAGACACGGCTATGGCTTGACCTTGGGCCGCGTTTTGCTTAAGGTGGGCCATCATTTTCAGGACTGCGGATACGGGCCGTCGGGACGGCCGGAGAAAAAAAACAAATGCAGACGGCAAAACGGAGACCCGGCAGATGCAAAACCAGCACCTAAATCTCAGGAACGCCTACAAGCAGGCAACAGCAGACCAGGACAAAACCCTGTTCCCGGCGGAGACGGTGCGGCGGGCCAGGCAAAAATTCCGGAAGATGGATATGGAGATCCTGGCCGAGACCATGCGCATTGACAACGGCCGCCTGGATATACCTGTGTTTTTCAGTATATGCGGCAAAGACGCCGCCCGTCTTACCGCTACATCCAGGCAGATGGGCAAAGGATCAAGCCCGGAGCAGGCGGAGGCCAGCGCCGTAATGGAACTGGTGGAGCGATTTTCCGTTTACAGCTTCTCTGAAAACCCGGAGAACTTCATCCTGGATACCTACGAAAATGTCCGCGAAAATGCACTTCCATTCTCCCTGATTGCCCGCTCCGTCCATGAAAATGCAAAAGAGGAGGGACCGGCCGGAGAAATATTTGCAGACCTCCCGCTCAAATGGTGCCGGGCCCATGATCTAAGGCGGGGCCGCACTGTTCTGCTCCCGTTTGACTGGTTTTTCGCAATCAACGAATTCAACGGCACCTCCGCCGGGAACTGCCTGGAGGAAGCCATCTGCCAGGGAATCTGCGAAGTCGTGGAGCGCCACGTATCCGCCCTCGTCTGCAGGAAAAAAAAACCGGTTCCCGGCATAGACCCAGCCTCCGTAACAGATCCCACGGCCCTTGAGCTGCTAGATAAATTTAAAAAAAACGGCATTTGTCTATCCCTTTCAGATTTTACCCTGGAAATGGGTATTCCCACGGTGGGCGTCCTTGCCTATGACCCGGCGACACACCCGGAAAAAAGCGAAATCGTCTGGACGGCCGGAACAGCAACCAGCCCCCAGAAAGCCCTCTGCCGGGCCCTGACCGAAACCGCCCAGCTGGGCGGGGACTTCAATACCGGCTCCAGCTATGCGGCAAGCGGGCTGCCCAAACTCCGAAGCCTGCAGGAAGCCCCCTTTATAACCAATCCCGAGTTCCACAAAGACATCTGCAGCCTGCCGGATATCTCGGATGCGAACATCAAAACAGAAATTTACAACTGTGTTGCCGCGCTTTCCGGAAACGACATGCCTGTGCTGGTCGTCCCCACCACCCATCCTGGACTTGAAATCCCCGCATGCTACGTCGTGATTCCGGGAGCCTGCTTCCGGGAGCGGGCAGCAGCTACCAGCGTGAGCATGTTCTGCGGCAAGCTGATAATGGAAAAATATCCCCCGGCGGAAGCCATCCCCAGACTGGAGGCGATGGAGGAAAAAATCCCCGGCAAATACCACACCCGGTTCTACCTGGGGCTCTGCCGCCTGCAGGCAGGAGATCCCGAAGGCGCCCTTGATTGCCTGCAAAAAGCCCTGGAACTTGACCCGGCCCCGCAGGACATGGCGAGCATCTACTCCTATACCGGGCTTTGCCTGAAAGAGACGGGGGCCTGGGGAAAAGCCCTGGATGCCCTGAAAAAGGGACTTTCCTGGGACGAGGAGCGAACTGACATCCTAAACCTCATGGGTTTTTGCTACTTCAGGCAAAACGAGCATAAAAAAGCGATCCGCTGCTTTGAGCGGCTCCTGCGGATAAATCCGGGCTCTGCCATTGATTATGGCAATATCGGAGTCAACTACAAAAAGCTCGGAGAAACGCAAAAGGCGGCCGCCTACCTGGAAACCGCCCTGCAGATGGACCCGGAGCTGGAGTTTGCCAGAAAACATCTGGATGAAATGAAAAAGTGAGGGGCTTAGGCACTGTGTTTACTTTTTGGAACTATAAGCCAGGGGCCATGCGCAAAGTTAGCCGGAGCTGATTAGAAACGTTCATTCCTGGCCGGAAAGGGAGACTGTGCCGTTGAACATGTAACGGCCCGGCACCGGGGTAACGCGCGGTAGTTCCCCGAGCGGACTCTCATCCACCAGAAGGGGACATTTATAAACCGGCTCCAGGCTTCCGTAGCGCAGCACCTCCGCAGGCGTGCCCCACTGGGCAAGGCTTCCCTCTTTCAAAAGAAGCAGTGTGTCGGCATACATGGCCGCAAGGTTGACATCATGGGAGACCATAACGATAGTGATCTGCTTCTCATGTTTCATCTTCTCCATCAAATCCATAATCCGCATCTGATGGGCGATATCAAGGGCTGCAGTGGGCTCATCCAGGATCATGATCGTCGGCTGCTGGCATATCGCACGGGCGATAAACACCCGCTGCCGCTCGCCGCCGGAGAGCTGATCCATTCGCCTTTCGGCCAGATGCTCAATTCCGGTAAAGGCCATGGCCTGCCGCGCTATTTCTTTATCCGCGCGGGATTCCAGGCCAAAGGTTCCCAGGTGCGGAGCCCGGCCGAACAGGACAACCTCTGATACGCTGAAGGGAAAATCCGTGGGTGTGAGCTGCGGAACAAAAGCGATCTGCCTGGCCAGGTGTTTTCTCCCGTACGCCCGTATATCTTTTCCCAGAATAAAGATGCTGCCGCCGCCGGCTCTAAGCAGGCCGGCCACAAGCTTCATAAGAGTGGTCTTGCCCGAACCGTTCGGGCCGATCACCACAAAAAATTCGCTCGGGGCCACCTGAAAGCTCAAATGCGCCAGAACCCGGGCCTCGCCATAAGCATAGGACAGATTATCGACTGCAATTGATGTATGCATTATCCCGTCCGTCGCAGCAGAAAAATAAATACCGGCGCTCCAACCATAGCGGTAATCACTCCTGCCGGCATCTCCCCGTGCTGAGGAAGAGTGCGGGCCAGCAGATCGCAGAGCACCAGGTAGGAGGCGCCCCCGAACAGGCAGGCAGGCACCAGAACACGGTGGTCAGCACCAAGCAGCAGCCGGAACAGATGAGGGATGACAAGTCCCACAAATGCCACCAGGCCGCAGTGGGATACCGTGGCGCTGACCATAAAGGAGCTGATGATCAGAAGCGCCACATAGACCACCCGGACGTTTACCCCCATGGAGTGCGCCATTTCCCTGCCCATCAGCATCAAATTCATGGAGTTGGACAGCCAGAACACTAGCAGAAAACAGGGCGTCACCATAACAGCGATCATAATGGCCTCGCCCTTGCCGGCAGAAGACAGATCGCCCATCAGCCAGAACATGATGTTATGAATCCGCGCATCCTGGGTAAGGGAAATCAGAAACATTATCACCGCCGAACAGAAGGCATTGACCATTACCCCGGACAAGAGCAGGGCTTCTTTTTTCAGCAGGGTTCTTCCGGCTGCTATAAAAAGCACCAGAACAAGAGTCGCCATGCCGCCGCTAAAGGCGAGCAGGCTTACTCCGAAAAAGCGCGAAAATCCCAGCAGGATGCCGATGATCGCGCCTATGGCGGCACCTCCTGATATTCCCAGGATATAGGGCTCGGCCAGGGGATTGCGGAGCAGGGCCTGAAACACCAGGCCGCCCAGCGAAAGGGTAGCCCCGACAAGCGCAGCCACAATAACCCGGGGAAACCGGATCTGCCAGATAATTGTACTAAGCAGCGAATCGGCCTCCCCCGGGTTTACCAGAGCCTTCAGAAAGGAGATAGCCCCCCTTTCCGCAGATCCCAGCACCAGGCCCAGCACCATTACCCCTATCAGCACAAGAAGCATGGCCGCGCTGGTTGCAATCATTTTTCTGCACAGATGCGCCATATCAAGTCTTCTGCGCTAAAACAGCTCGGGGTGAATCAGGCGGACCAGTTTTTCCAGGCCATCCACAAGCCGGGGCGTCGGCCGGTCGAATAGATTGGAGTTCACCAGATGAATCCGGTCGTTTGCAACAGCCGGAATCTGGGGCCACTTTTGCCACCTGGCTTTTACCCTTTCAAAAACCTCCGAGCGGGCCATGGAGGTAATTATGATAACATCCGGCCCAAGCTCCAGGACCTCTTCAGTGGTAAAGCGGGGATAGGAGTTGTATTCTCCGGCAATGTTGACACCCCCGGCTTTTCTGATCAGCTCGTGAATAAAGGTGTCCCTTCCGGCCGAGACAATCGGGGAGATGCCGATCTGGAAAAACACCCGCGGGCAGGTGCCGGCCTCGGCCACGCGTGCTTCCACGCCGTCAATGCGTGCTTGCATATCGGCAACAATCTGCTTTGCCCGATCTTCCACGCCCATCAGATTTCCGATATGCCTGATGGCATCCATCACAGTCGCCAGTCCCCTGGGGTTTACGGCAAAAACTGGAATATCAAGATCTTCCAGGCGGTCGATCACGGCACGGGGGTTTCCGTCTTTTATGGCGATACAGACATCCGGGGAGGCCGCCACGATTTTTTCCAGATCCAGGTTCACGTAGGAGCCCACTTTCGGCAGATCTCCGGCTGCATCCGGGTAATCGCTGAAGCGGGTTACCCCTTTCAGACGCCCTCCGCAGTCAAGCCCGTACATAATTTCCGTAATACTTGGCGCCATCGCTACCACGCGGCTGGGAGTCTTAGGTACCACCACGCGGCGGCCGGTCTGATCCGTGAGCGTCCTGGTCTCTGCGGCTGCAGCCGCCGCAGAAGCGGCTGCGGAAAAAACCGCAAGCACAATCACAACGCAGACACTCCGTTTCATACAGAGATCCCCCACAATTCCGGTATCGGCCCTGAAACAAAAAAATCCTTAAGCCGCAACAACGGCTCAAGGAACTGCACCCGCTTCCCTGTCTCTTTTTCACCCAAACTGAACATTTCAGAATCCAGTTTTTATAACTCTTACATTTGCGCGTTCCTGTCAAGGGCAATCTCCCTTGGCCAGAAAAATGCAGTACTGGACAAAAAAGTCCGCACAGATGCGGTGGATCAGGCCCTGAGCGTTGGCCGGGGCAGCCGCAGAATTGAAGATTACCGCATCATCAGACCTTGTCTGGGTTGATGACCGACATCGACCATTTCAAGGCTGTAAACAACCAGTACGGGCGCCAGGCGGGCGACCAGGTGCTGGAATTTTTTGTTGCGGTTTGGAACGTAATCTTCGGAAGGATCTGGAAAGGACTGATCTAAGGGGCTGATTTTTTTTCAAGCTAACATGATTAATTGATGCTATAAAAAAGTTCTGATATAAGCAGAATTGGCAGGATTGCTCCGGATATAATTTGACAGGAGATATTCATGTATCAGGAAAACTATATCAATTCACTTCGTGCCGAAATGGTTTCCATGGTGGAGACCCATCTGTCGCCTGTAGCCAGAGAATACGGCTACAGTGAGGTCCCGCTTGAGACTACCATCAAATGGCGACCGATGGTGCTGGTGCTTGGCAATTACTCCTCAGGAAAATCCACCCTGCTCAACGAGTTTCTGGACGCAGACATCCAGGCCATCGGCCAGGCCCCGACCGATGACTCTTTTACGATAATTACCCATGACGACTCAGTGCCGGATACGGAAAATATCCGCATCACGGAACAACGTGACGGCAAATTCCTGTTAAACGATCCGGAATATCCCTTTGAGGTTCTCAAAAAACACGGACAGCGTTTTGCCGCCCACTTCCGTCTGAAAAAAGTCAACTCCCCTCTCCTGCGCAACCTGGCCGTAATCGACACGCCCGGCATGCTTGACAGTGTTACAGAGCGCGACCGAGGCTATAACTACCAGGAGGTTATCGGCGACCTGGCTCATTTGGCAGACCTGGTACTGGTTCTATTCGACCCCCACAAGGCAGGGACAGTCCGCGAGGCGCATACCAGCCTGCGCGAAACCATTGCCATGCGGACCTTCGAGGACCGGGTGTTCTATATCTTAAACCGCATTGACGAATGCTCCTCGCTCACTGATCTGCTGCAGGTCTACGGCACTCTCTGCTGGAACCTCTCCCAGATCACGGGGCGAAAGGATATCCCAACAATACTTCTCACCTATTCCCCCCGCGCCTCCCATGGGCATTCGCGGCAGCAAAACAACAAAGACGGATTCCTTCATCTTCTGGAAAATCAGCGCAAACAACTGAAAAACGCAGTGCTTCAGGCCCCCCGCCACCGGCTGGACAACATGGCATCCTTTGTGGAAACCCATGCGGAACGTTTGAGCCACTTTCTGGAGGCTGTGGTCAGTTATAGGAAGCGTCTGCGAAAATTCCGTCTGAAATTCACGCTGCTGGGGTTTATCCTCTCGCTTGCAGCAGGAGGCGCAGCCATCTACGGGGGAACAAGCGCCGGCATTTTCGGCGGACCGGGGGATCCGGTGGCTCTTACCGGAGCTGCAGGCGCTGTAATTCTGTTTATGATTTTCTGGAGCACAGTTCCCATGCGCTATATCCACGCCGCCTTCCACCGCAACTATCTCAAAAATATTGACCAGCTCATACCTCTGGAGACCCAGACGCGCCGTGACAGCTGGCAGTCAGTGCGGGATCTGGTCTACACCTACCTGAAAAAAACCAACGGCCGCTTTCCCCTGTACAAGGTACGCCAGGAGTACAACCAGGTAAAACAGGTATACGATGAAGGAACAAGGGATCTCAGAAAAGCCCTCAACGAACTGGCCAACATGGAGGCGGACAAAGAGGCCATAGTTGCGGACTCCTCCAAGCCTTTCTATTACAGCCGGCCTGAAGAGAAAATATCGCAGAAGCAGGAATCCGACGAGGACCCTGACACATATACAGGCCCCGACTCCGCACCTTTTTTCACCGGCTCCTGAAGGAGGCGGCCGCCATGGAAAACATCATCACGGCTGTAACTGCGCAAAAAAAGCGAAAGGAAAGGGTAAACGTCTTTATTGACGAACAATACAGCTTTTCCCTGCCAGCGGAAAAGGCGCCTGGCCTGGCTCCCGGCCGGCAATTAAGCCCGGAGCAGATCCGGAGCTATAAAGAGCTGGATCAAAAACAGAAGGCCCTTGAGCGGGCCCTGAGCTACCTTGCCGTCCGGCCCAGAAGCTGCCGGGAAATCCGGCAGCACCTGGATGCCAAAGGATTCTACGAACCTGCCATCGAGTCTGCGATCCATCGGCTTACAGAGCTAGGCTACATCGATGATGCGGCTTTTGCCCGGATGTGGATCGAATCCCGCAGCCGCAGCCGGCCCCGCGGTATCATCGGCCTGCGGAGGGAGCTGCAGCAGAAGGGGGTCAGCGAAACAATGATTTCCGATGCCCTGCAGGACTTCGACGAATTCTCCGCAGCGCTGACGGCAATTTCGGGAAAGCTTGAAAAATGGCAGGGGCTTGAGCCGATGCAGCGCCGCAAAAAAATATATGAGTTTCTCTATCGGCGAGGGTTTTCCGGTACAAGCTGCCGCGAGATCTGCGGGAGAGAGACGGAAGAGGAATAGTCAGGCGGATCTAGCTGTGCGGCACGTCAAAGGAGAGACCCTTTAATATAAAATCCGCCAGCGCGTGCTCCAGTCTTTCCAGGTCCATGTTTTTGCGGAGCAGCAGAAAATAAAACAGCGTTCTTTCAAAAAGGCCGAAAATAAACACGGAAACCATTTCCGGCTCTTTCACATGCACAATCCCTTTTGCTATTCCCCTGTCAACCTGACCGCGGATTAAATCCAGGACCTGGTTTAAAATATCCTCATAAATCTCTTTGAACAGGCCGCCGTGGCCAATGCCCTCGCGCAGCAGAAGTTCGGCTGCATCCAGGTTCTGCTGATACACGGAAAAAACATCGCGGATGACACGATGCACGTTGCCGCGGATCTCATCGGCTGTTTGTCCGCTAAACATCAGGTCGGTACGCTCGGCAAATATCATCTGCACCTGCCCGATGAAATCGTTGCAGATCTCGCGGAAAATGGCTTCCTTGGAGCGGAAATAGTTATAAAACGTGCCCTGGGCCACGCCCGCAGCCGCAACAATGTCAGAGACCCGGGTCGACTGAAACCCCTTTTGCCGAAAAATGGCAATCGCGGCCTCAATCAGGGCGCTGCGCGTGGACCTGTCCTCTTTCATTGCCTTATCCTCTGCTTTACGGATTTATCCCGCGGCAGTCCTGCCGCGGCTTTTCAAGCGGCTTTCCGGAGAAACTCACGGGCAAGGCTCTTGTAATCCTGAGCCCCGTAGCTGGTGCTTCGGTGGAACACAACCGGCTTGCCGGCATCCGCGCTGGCGGCGATGGTTACATTGGAGCGGATGCAGACGTCAAACAGCAGGGGCCGATAGCGTTCATCCGAACGAAGCCGATCCAGGATTGTCCGGCAGACCCGCATCCGGCCGTCAAAAAAGGTGGGCACCAGCCCTGTAATAGAAAGCTGCGGATTGATTTCCTTCTGGACCTCGAAAATGGTATCAAAAAGGTCCTCAAGGGCGTTGTACGCATATGGATGGGTCTGGCAGGGAACCAGCACCTCTGTAGCACAGGCAAATACATTGATAGTAAGCAGCGAGAGGCTGGGCGGTGTATCAAGGATCATGATGTCATAGCTTGCAGACAAAGGCCTAAGAGCGTTTTTCAGCCGGTTCTCCCTCTCGTCTGCATACACAAGCTCCACCTCCGCCCCGGCCAGATCCGGATGGGAAGCCAGAACATCCAGGCCCGGCCATTTGCTGGAATAGAGGGCATCGGCTGCGGTAACGTTGTTTTCCCCGCTTATGACATCATAGATGCTTGCCTTTTCCTCATCAACGGAAATACCCAGCCCGCTTGTGGCATTGTGCTGCGGATCCATATCCACCACAAGCACCTTCCTGCCCTCCTTTACCAGAGCCGCGGCAAGGTTGATAACCATGGCCGTTTTGCCCACTCCGCCCTTTTCATTGGCTACAGCCACAATCCGGGGTGTTTTTCTCGCCATTTTCCCTCCCTTTTTCCCGACTTTTTTGCCTGCTGCCTGAGCATCACCCGGTATCGGAAGGCTGCTTCTCAAAAGCGCTTTGCCTGGCCGAGATTTGCTCTGCCATTTGCCTTAGCTGATTTTCCAAATCAATGGCCCGGGCAGCCATATCTTCCAAACGGGCAATCAACTGGCTCTCATCGCCCTGCTGTTGTCCGGTCAGCTCCCCCATTTTCACCAGGTCGCTGGTAAAATCGTGAAACCGGTCGATTAATCCCTCATAAAGTTGTGCTGCTACTGCATCAACAAGGATAAAAAGGTACTGGAACTTGATGTTTTCCTTGTAGTTTTTAAAGTGAAAGGAAATACCTTCCTCGGTTTCGCTCTTCATGCGCTTGACCGCGGATTTCAGAGCAGCGTGCCCCTGCGGGGCCTGCCCGGCCTCCCGGCGGAAAAGACGCTTGATCCGGCTGGCGAGATTATAGACGCCAAAGCGCATGATCGCCTCGGTTTTAATTGCCCTGCTGTAGTTAAGCGTTGCCGCGGCAGGGGGAAGCTCCAGTTCCTGCTGGCGCTTTAAGGCCTGGATATCGGGAAGAACAGTTCCATGCTCCCCTTCCTCCATGGCCTCCAGGCCAAGGCTGTTCAGGGCCGTATTGTACTGCTCCATGGCATCATTTACCATGGCCTCGTAAGGGCCGGTAATGGAGTCAAAATACTCTTTGATCCGCTCCTCACGGGTCCTTATGAAATTAAAAATTTTGGGATTCACGGTTTCCGCCATTAGCGCATCCAGCTCATGGGTAAATTCCTGAAAAACCATGTACAGGGCATCAGAGAAGCGCCCCGAGGAAACATCGGTTAAATAGCGCTCCGGATCAATGGAATAATTCCGGATAAATTCAAGAATCGGAGAAACAGCCTCTCCGTAGCGGGGATCCAGAAACGCGTCCACTTCCTTCTTAAGATCCCGCTTGACCTGGCCCACTGCGCCTTCCACCGTGCTCCGGATCATGGACTGCACCCGCTCCACCCGTTTGTGCTCCGTCCGGATTTTTTTGATAAGCTGCTCTGACTCACCGGAGTCTCTGCTCAACAGATCAAGGTTCATCCGGCACCATTTTTTCACGCCGCCGGCAATCATCCGCAGCCGGTCAAGGGGTGACTGAAAAAGCAGCAAATAGCGCTGGCTGGAGACAACCTGGTGAAGGACCTCCCTAAACCTGTCTTCCTCGGAGTCGGAAAACCCGGCCAGATCCTCCTCCTTTCGCCAAAGCTCCAGACGCTGCCGGTCTTTTTCCGCGAGATCCGCGGAAACGGAGCGGAAAAGGCTGAACAGGGCGGAGAAGGTGTGTACCCGGGGAGAGGAGCGAATAATGTGCAGATCCCCCCTGATCCTGGAGACCAGACTCTCCAGATCCTCCGGGTTCTCATGCTCGTTGAAATCAAAATTAACTACAAACACAATGTGCTCGATAAACCCCATCCGGCGCAGCATGGACAAAAAGTTGATGTCTGCCTGCCGGATGCCGGTGCGGCTGCTGATCACGTAAACCAGCAGGTTGGCGGAAAGCAGGTAATCCTGGATCATGGTGAGATGGAGCGGATTTGGAGAGTCGCTGCCCTGGCAGTCGGCTATTTCAATGCCGGAGCCGAGATGCTCCGAATCCACTTCCAGGCAGATATCTTTTAAATAAAACGCAAGGGTGTCGTTTCCGGAAAACTCCTGGTGGGAATTAAAGGAGGAGCCTGTGAACTCTTTTACGATATTGTCCTCGCCGATAATGTCGGCAACACGTTCGTATCCCCTGAGATAGGAGAAAAGATAAAGGCTGTTTAAATTCCGGGTGTCATTGTTTAGAAGATCCCGGCTGGAAAGCCCCTGCAGGGCCGCCTCCAGATCCTCACGGTCAGCTTTGCTGCGGATGTCGAACTCTTCTTTGCGGCTGCGCCATTCAGAGGAGGGAAACAGCACCAACGCCCTATGGATGTCGTCATTGACTTCCGCCCAGGACTTGAAATACAGTTTCGCGGAAAGCTTGTCCCCGCGCTGCAGCCGGGTGACCATGGAAGTAACCACCCCTGCGCCGCGTTTTAAATAGTCCCCGGCGAGCAGGGCATTGATAAGGGTGGATTTTCCGGATTTGATCGCTCCCACAACAGCAATGCGGATCAGGTCATCTTCTATCTGGCCCGATATTTTCCGGCAGGCGGTCTCCCACTCATCAAACACGCCCTCTGAGGCCGCGGGAATCTCTCCCGCCTGCTCCATCAAGTCGCGGAGCCGCTGATTGACGGCCTGAAGCTCCTGTTTAACACTGTCGTATTCCTGCATGGGCACCTGCTCCCTGCCTGCGCTCCGAATGCGGACGCTCTTAATTTAGGCTGTTATTACATTCATCTGCCCGGATTGTCAAAAGATTTCGGTATTGCGCCATCTCCTGATCCATCCCGGGCAGTTTCCGCCTTTATCCAAAACTTGAGCGTTTCAAATTCAGCGCATCTACTGCCTCAGATGATGCCCCTCATAGCTGCCTATAGCCAGGCCGGTCATTTTCCTTGTATCTGCGGCATTTCCTCTTTACTTAATACATCAGGAAGTTTTCTCTCTTTGCGTGGCCTGCCAATATCGTAGTATTCACTTTTCCTTCCCAGTACTTTTTCGTAATAGAATTTGATGGCATTTATTCGTTGGTTTTGTTGCGACGGGGAAATATCCGTCTCCTGTATCAAGCGTAAAATATACGCGTTAATTTCTTCTTTGGTGATTTTGGGTAATTCCCTGTCAGAAAATTCAGCTACAAAATCTTTAAAATAATGGGTGTAAATTTTAATGGTATTTTCGCCGTACCGCTCTTGTTCCAATTTTTCCATATAACCTTTGGGCAGAGTGATATTTTTATTCCGGTTTATTTTTTTTGGCCGGGGGTGCTTCTCTTCTTCAATTTTTTCTGAATTATTTAGCACCGCCGAATAATCAATCCATGCCACCGGTTTCATGGCGGTAAAAAATTCACCCAAATTAAATTGATTCCGGGGAATGTACCAGCAGTTCATTTTGGCACTCCAGCGTGCATTGGTTCGGGCTTTCAATGCATCAATCAATTCGTGATTGTAAACAAATTCAACTTTAACTACTGGTTGTTCACGATGGATTGCCGTGCTGAGTGTTATTTTCGGTTTTTCGTTCACTGGTTCTTTGGTTTTCAGGTTTTAAATCTACCAAACTTTTGTGAAAAAACAACACCGGCACGCGGGATTTTGCAGAGCCATTGAAAACAAAGGGCTGCAAGCATACCCGAACAGCTAAGTTGCTGACTGAGAGAGGCCGCCCACGGGTTAGGGCAGATTTTCGCTTCATTGCGAAAGCTTTCCCGTGAGGTCAGACAATGTTTCGCTGTTTTGCGAAAGCTCCCCCAGATAGTCGGTCATGGTTTCGCACCCAAGCGAAAGTTTCCCAATGAGGCCGGACAGGGTTTCGTACTCAAGCGAAAGTTTGCCAGTGAATACGGGCTGGATTTCGTGGCTTTGCGAAAGCTTCCCCGTCAGATAGCACAAAATTTCGCTACCTTGCGAAAGTTCCCCCATGAAACCAGAGAGGATATCACAACCGAAAGAAAACATGCACAAGGATGCGGGCAACTGAGATTTTAAAAGCGAGATTTCAAACTTAATTTCCGGCAGAAAAATAACCCAAAAGGAACCGTTCTCTTCGAAAAGAACGGTTCCCTGCTGCCACGATTCATTGCGGCTCCTCGTCCCCCGTTGGTTGCTGAGTTTATTTTGAAAAACAATCATCAATTACCAAAGGGGGAATCCAAGGGGGATTTTGAGCACTTTCTGAAATTCAATTATTCAGTTCTGAATCCTCCGTCCTCCTGCGTCGGACACCTCCTTTGAAAATCAATTATTGTACTTCAAAATGATATTCCCATTCAAAGGAGGACGTGCTTCGTGGCAGCCTCCCCGTCCCCCAAAAGGAACCGTTCTCTCCGAAGAACGGTTC
>JAWOFF010000147.1:0-34084 GCA_046482325.1 Desulfosalsimonadaceae bacterium | reverse complement strand
AACAATACGGGGCGCTTCAATCCGGTTCATGATGATGCTGCCGTCTGCCATTACCTCTCGTTCCACGATTTTAAACATACTCGCCTCCCTCCCTTGATCCAACCTAAACTGAGCGTTTCATGCAGTTATTAACATAAGCTCAAAAAAATACTTCCTAAATTTTTTAAGGCAAAAACGCAAGGCCAAAAAAGCAGGCAGCGCTTGTTTTCAATCCCCGGAAAAATTGTTATAATTTAAATTATGTGACGGCCGTGACGCCATCAAAGAACAGCGCCGTGCGCAGGCGTCATAAAACAGCTTTATGCGGGGGAGACCAATGAATACAGCAATTGTGGGCGGCGGAACCAGTTGTCTGCATCTCCTGGATTTTCTTCTAAACCGCAAGTTGACAGTGTTCAAGCCGGATATCGTGGCTGTAGCGGACGTGAGAAACGATGCCCCGGGCATTCTCAGGGCGAAGGAGCTGGGTATTTCTGTCACCTCCGATTACAAAGAATTCCTTGAGCGAGACGATATCGAGCTGATTGTGGAGCTGACAGGCGACATGGAAATATACAACGACATTCTGGCCAGGAAGAAAAAGCATGTGGGAGCTCTTGACTATACAACGGCGGCTCTTTTCTTTGAGCTTGATTACGCCTATAAAAAAGAGGATGAGACCGAAAACCGCCTGACTGATACCCAGTCCATCTATGAAGTCCTGATGAACCAGTTCATCGAGGAAGAGGCCATGGTAATCGACAACAACTACCGGGTTGTGGACATGAATGAGGCCATGATAAATAAGCTGGGATTAACCAGCGAAGAGGTGATAGGCCAGTTCTGCTACAAGCTCGGACACCATCTGGATGCGCCCTGCTCCGGAGAAAACCACCCCTGTCCGCTTGCCAGCGTGTATGAAAAAAACGAGCCCTGCATGACCACCCACGTGCACCTGGACCATAACGGCAATGAGGTTTACTATGCAATTTCCTGTTATCCGCTGACCAACAGCTACCAGCAGGTGGTAGGAGTAATTGAAATCCTGCGCGATATCACACCTGAGATCAAAATCCAGAAGGCCCACATGCAGCAGGAGAAGCTCATGTCCATCGGCAGGCTCTCGGCCGGCATTGCTCATGAAATCAACAACCCCCTTACCACCATTATGACATCCTCCATGATGCTGCAGGAGGAGGAGGCAGAACCGGACAGCGAGATGTATAAGGAGCTGGAAATTATCTCCAGCGAGGCCCAGCGCTGCCGCAAAATCGTCAAAAGTCTGCTGGATTTTGCCAGACAGACCAAGCCCATGCAGAAATTAAATGATCTGAACGCCATAATAAAAGAAAGCATATATCTCACCAAAAAACAGGCTGAATTCAACGAAATCTACATCCATTCCAACCTGGCTGATGAGCTGCCACAGATATATGTGGACAAGGAGCAGATACAGCAGATTTTTATCAACCTCACCCTCAACGCTATAGAGGCCACAAATCCCGGCGGCAGCCTAACCTTCACTTCTTTCTACGATCCTGCATCCGAGAAAGCTGTAATCCACGTTGCAGACACCGGCAGCGGAATTCCGCCGGAGCAGCAGGACCGGATTTTCGATCCCTTCTTCACCACACGCGAGGACGGCACCGGCCTGGGACTTTCCATTACCCACAGCCTGGTGGAGCAGCACGGCGGAAAAATAGAAATTGACAGCAAACCCGGCAAGGGAACCTGTTTTACCATCCACCTGCCGGCGGGAGGTCCCCCTCAGAAATGAGCCCGGAAAAAAAGCCCCGCATTCTTATTGTTGATGATGAACCGCACATATGCCGCAACTGTCAGCGGATACTGTCCAAAAACGATTATGCAGTAGATTATTGCGTGGACGGCGAAAGCGCCCTGGAGATGCTTTCCCAGACAATCTACGAGCTGGTGATCACCGATATCCGTATGGGGCGTATAGGCGGCATGGAGCTCCTCCGGTGGATTCGGGAGAACATGCCGGAGACCAGGGTCATTGTCATCACCGGCTATGCAAGCATTTCCTCGGCTGTTGACATCATGAAAACCGGCGCTTTTGACTATCTGCCAAAGCCATTTACTCCCGAAGAACTAAGAAGCGTTGTTTCCCGGGCCCTTCAAGAGCAGATCGTGTCCCGGCAGAACAGGGAGCTCATGCATGCCCGGCAGAGCGGGTCCCGGATGTCGCACCAGCTCGTGGGAAACAGCCCTCAGATCCGAAAAGTAATTGAAATGCTTCGTAAAGTCGCTGACACAGACGCCACGGTCCTGGTGCACGGCGAATCCGGGACCGGGAAAGAGCTTGTGGCAAGGGCGATCCATGCCAACAGCGGCAGAGCGGACAAAGTCTTCTTCGGGGTTGACTGCGGCACCCTGAGCGGAAACCTCCTGGAAAGCGAACTCTTCGGCTACTGCAGGGGCGCTTTCACGGATGCCAAAAAAGACAAAGCAGGCATCTTCAAGCTTGCGGACAGGGGCACGGTATTTCTGGACGAAATCAGCAACACCACCCCGGATATACAGGGCAAACTGCTAAGGTTTCTGGATACCATGGAATTTCTTCCCCTGGGCGACACCCGGCACCAGTCTGTGGATGTACGTCTGATCTTTGCCACCAACAGGGACTTGAGCCAAATGGTATCCGAGGGCACTTTCCGGGAGGACTTCTACTACCGAATCTATGTCTACCCGATATATCTGCCGCCCCTGCGGGAACGAAAAAGCGATATCCTCCCCATCGCCTATCACTTCCTCAAGCAGTTGAATCCTGATCGGGGCAAAGCCATCACAGGATTCGACGATGAAGCGGCAAACCGCCTCATGGGTTACCACTGGCCGGGCAACATCCGTCAGCTCCGCAACACGGTGGAAAGAGCCGTCATTCTCTGTGAAACAGATACGATTACTGCGGGGGACCTTCCGCATTTAAGCGAGATGAGCGATATCGAATCCATGCTGGAGCAGGTGCCTGAGACAAACGAAGAACTTGTCCGGGTAAAAAAACAAATCCGGCAAAAGGCCGTTTCCCGGGTGGAAAAAAACTTTCTGCTGCATGCGCTTGAGAAAAACGACTGGAATATTACCCGTGCTGCCCGGAAAACCGGCCTTCAGAGACCAAATTTTCAGAACATGATGCGAAAATACGGAATAAAAGCCTCCCGCAAGTAACCACTGAGCCCCGGATTAACCAAAACACGCTGTCCGGCAAACGCCTGTGAGATTGCCATACATCCGCATATTTTTTTTATACACCCCTGACCCGGCTTTTTGAGGGTTCTGATTTTCAAGCTAAAAATGATTTAATTGCCTTAAAATAAAACAAAAACAAAAGGCCTTCTTTCCAGCGGCCCCTGTATATAAAATACATGGAAAGCAGCAGCAGTCCCGCCCGCCCTTCTTTTCAAATCATACATGATTTCAAAAGCTTAAACTCAAATTTCCGCTTTGGCATGCAAACTGCAATATCCAGGAGCAAAAACGTAAAAACCCAATTTTTGCACCAACAAACCGGCTCCCGGCGTTACGGGACCGGATACAAAAAAAAAGGAGGCCGCCATGACTGAGAAGAGAAAAATACTCGTAGTCGATGATGAAAAATATATCTGCGAAAATGTAAGCAAAATTTTGTCCAAACAAAACTATGAGGTGGTTGCCGCGGAAAGCGGCCGGGAGGCCCTGGAGAAGATGGCCGGCGATTCCTTTTCGCTGCTGCTCTCAGACATGGTCATGCCAGGCATGAACGGCCTTGAGCTGCTAAAGCAGGTAAAAGATCAGTGGCCCCTTACCCGGGCCCTTATCATGACCGCCTACGCCTCCACGGATACGGCTGTAAAAGCCATGCAGCTCGGTGCCCTGGACTACATCAGCAAGCCTTTTACCCCCGATGAGCTCCGCAATATCATTAATCTTGCAGTAGGCGATGAGCTCAAAGAGGCTCCGAAACCGTCCAAAGCAAAAGAGAAGATCGACATTATTGATGTGGACATCCCTTTTGACGCCGACGAGGTCGCAAAATACACCGGCGAGGACTACGTTAAAAACCTGAGCCGCTCCGACATGCCGGTTGTGGAGGTAAAAACGCCCGAAAACTATTGCGAAACCGGAGAAATGGCCTGCGATATCTTTGCCAAACTAGAAAAAACATGCAAGGCCGGAAGAAAAAACCAGGTATGCCCCAGAAAAACGGCCAAAACAAAACAAACCGCCCAAAAAGCACAGGGCCCGGCCGTCAAAACTTTGATCGGCGTGGACATGCCTTTTGACTATGAAGAGGTGGCTGCGCTTACCGGAGCCGAATACGTACACAACCTGCAAGCCGGGGAATTCGCTTTTATGCCCTATGAGCAGTTAAAGGCCGGGGTGCCGGGACAGGAAGCAGCCGGGCAAAGCACAGCCAAAGCGCGCCAGACAAATAAGAGGACTCAGCAGCCGGATATGCCCTTTGACTACGAGGAGGTGGCGGCGCTTACCGGAGCCGAATATGCCAGAAACGTCCGCTTTGACGGCACAGCAGTACCGCCTTACGAAGAACTCAAGGAAAAGATGACGGGAAAAGAACAGGAAAAGGCGGCTGAAACACGGCCGTCTCTTTCGGAATTTCCGCAGCAGAGCGGGCGGGAAAATATCCTGGTCATAGACGATGAGCCCCACATTACCAACAACATTAAAAAAATTCTCGGCAAAAAAGGCCACCCTGTGGATCAGGCGGTAAGCAGGGAAGAGGCACTGGATAAAATCCGGTCCGGAGCCTATGATCTGGTATTGCTTGACTTAAAGATCCCCGGAGTGAAGGGGATGGAATTGCTTCAGACGGTGAAGGCCCACCTTCCGGAGGCCGGGGTAATTATCATTACGGGCTATGCCAGCATAAAAACCGCCAAGGAAAGCGCTCGCCTTGGAATTGTCGAATACCTGCACAAGCCCTTTACGCCGGATGAGATCCGCAGCGCAGCGGAGAATGCACTCGCAGCGGCAGCTTAAGCACGCAGCGCTTCTCGGGGCCCGGCAGGCCGGACCTGCCGGGCCCCGCTCTTTTCCCGAGGTCTCAAGACGCAAGAAAATCAGCAATCCGCGTTCTTAGTTCATTGCGGGCGTCCGGAGCTGCCCAAACAAGCTCCCGGTCCCTGCGAAACCATACCAGCTGCCGTTTGGCATACCTGCGCGTATCCCTTTTCATTAACTCCACGGCCTCCTCCCAGGACATGCGGGCTTTGATATAGTCCACCATGTGCCGGTAGCCGATCGCCTGCATGGGCTTTAAATCCTCTGTATATCCCATCTTCAATAAATTCCGCACCTCCTCCAGCAGGCCCTGGCCGATCATCTTCTCCACACGTCGGTCAATCCTTGCATAAAGGGCCTCCCGTTCCATGTGCAGACCGATTTTGAATGCATCAAAAGGGGTGTCATCAAACCCGTGAGCCTGCTGACACGCGGATATGGGCCGGCCGGTAAGCTGGTAAACTTCGAGGGCGCGTATAAGCCGGTAGGCGTCGTTGGGATGAATCCGCCGAGCGGCTTCCGGATCACAGGCGCGAAGTCTATCATACAGCGCCCGGCTTCCCTCTGCATCGGCCTGTCGCCGAAGTTCCTCCCGAATCTCCGGCGAAGACGGCCTTGCTGCAAAAAGCCCCTTAAGCAGGGCTTTAATATAGAAGCCCGTGCCTCCTGTCACAAAGGGCAGCTTCTGCCCCCGGTGAATGGCGGCAATGCACTCCCGCCCCTCTTTTGCGTAACGGGCGGCATCATAGGATGCGTCCGGATCGGCCACATCTATCATATAATGGGGCACCCGAAGCTGCTCCTCAGCATCCGGCTTGGCTGTTCCGATATCCATATACCGGTAAATCTGCATGGAATCGGCACTGACAACAGCCCCCCGGAAGGCTTCGGCAAGAGCCAGGGAAATTGCGGTTTTCCCGATTCCCGTGGGACCGCAGATAGCTACAATTTTCGGTTTGGAAGTACTGTCCTTGCCCATAGCGGAGCTCCGCATGCATTCTGATTTTGTGGCCGAAGCCCGCGGCAAAATCCCCGCCACAGGCCCGACTGAGGGAGCAGATGCAAAAATAGCGGGAGAAAATTTCATTGACAAGATAAAAAATTATAGATATCAAGGTGACTTATTCTAAAAATTTATCTTTCAAAATTTTGGCAACCCCATGGAACGACTTATTTTTTCTGATTTCATTCTATATATGTAGGAGAAAATTATGGCACAAGAGACGATCGGTTCCGTATTGGTCGTTGGAGGCGGCATCGCCGGCATGCAGACCGCACTGGATTTGGCCGACTCCGGATATTACGTTTACCTTCTCGAAAAAAGCCCCTCGATTGGCGGGGCCATGTCCCAGCTGGACAAGACCTTTCCGACCAACGACTGCGCCATGTGAATTATCTCTCCAAAACTGGTCGAGGTCGGCCGGCATTTAAATATTGAACTGATCACATACGCAGACCTTGAGGCTGTGGAAGGCAAGCCCGGAAACTTCCGCGTCAAAGTAAGAAAGCGTGCGAGAAGTGTCGATATGGACCTTTGCACGGGCTGCGGCGCCTGCATTGAAAATTGTCCCGTAACGCAGACAATCCCGGCGAATTAACCCACACTGCACCAAATGATCCAAAATAACACGGCAAAAAAGGATTCTCCTGCCATGGAACATACCATCGATATAGACTGGCAAGAAATAAACAATATTATTGATAAATTCAACAGCGACCGGGAATCGCTGCTGATGATCCTGCAGGATATCAACGAATTATACAACTTCGTCCCCCCCGAATGCATCCCGGTTCTGGCGAAAAAGCTGAATGTGCCAAAAAGCATTATCTACAGCGTGGCCACCTTTTACAAAACCATCAGTTTGGAACCCAGGGGCAAATATATTGTAAACGTCTGCACAGGCACGGCCTGCCACGTACGCGGGGCGGAAAAAATTATCGACGCGCTTGAAGACAAGCTGCAAATCAGGCCTGATGAGACCACGGAAGACGGGCTGTTTACCCTGGAAACTGTCCGCTGCCTCGGCTGCTGCGCGTCCGGACCCGTAATTACGGTGAACAAAAACATGCATGGCGGCCTTGATCGTTCCAGTGTTATCAATATCATCGAAGATTACAAAAATAATGCCTCTTAATGGCATTGGTTACGGAGGTTGAACGCAGCCATGGGTAAATTTGAAAACAAAGAGGCGCTGGATACATACATCGGAAAACTGCAGGCCCAGGCAGAAAGCCCGGACAAGGGACTTATCTCTCTGTGCTCGGGTCCCGGATGCATCATTCACAGAAGCGACAACATCCGCGACGCCCTCATAGAAGAAATGGAAAAACACGGGATAGCCGACCAGTACGAAATCCGGCTTACGGGATGCCACGGATACTGTGAGCAGGGGCCGATCATGGTTGTGGATCCGGGAGGAATCTTCTATCCCAGGATTAAGATTGAAAACATCCCCGAAATTGTCGAAAAAACCCTTGTCAACAAGGAACCTGCAGAAAAATTCCTTTTCAAGGATCCGGCAAGCAAAAAAAGAATTGAAAAAGAAGAAGAGATCCCTTTCTACAAGCTCCAGACCCGCTCCATTTTCGGCAAAAACCGGCTTATCGATCCCAACAATATTGACAACTACCTCTCGGTGGGCGGTTACAAGGCAATGGGCAGGGCCCTGTATGAAATGAAGCCCGAAGAGATCATAGCCGAGGTCAAAAATGCCAACCTGCGGGGCCGCGGCGGCGGAGGATTTCCCGCAGCTATTAAATGGAACTCGGTGAGCAAGCACGAAGGGGATAAATATATTATCTGCAACGCCGACGAAGGCGACCCGGGGGCTTACATGGACAGGGGGCTGCTGGAAGGCAATCCCCACTGCATTATCGAAGGCATGGTGATTGGTGCCTATGCCATGGGCGCCAATGAAGGCTATGTCTATGTCCGGCACGAATATCCGCTGGCGGTCGCAAACCTTGCCAAGGCCATGGATCAGGCCAGAGAACTGGGCCTTTTGGGAGAGAACATTCTGGGATCGGGCTTTTCCTTTGATCTGCACATCAGCAAAGGAGGCGGCGCTTTCGTCTGCGGCGAATCCACTGCCTTAATGGCTTCACTGGAAGGCAAGCCCGGACGGCCCAAGGCAAAATATATCCATACCTCGGAAAAAGGCTTCCGGGACAGCCCTTCCAACTTAAACAACGTGGAGACCTGGGCCAATGTCCCGCTGATCATCAATAAAGGCTCCGAGTGGTATGCCTCCATGGGCACCGACTACAGCAAGGGAACCAAGATCTTTTCCCTGGTGGGAAAAGTGGTCAATACAGGCCTTGTGGAGGTACCCATGGGCACCAGCCTGCGGGAAATCATTTTTGACATCGGCGGCGGCATTCCAAAAAAGAAAAAATTCAAGGCGGTCCAAACCGGTGGCCCCTCAGGCGGCTGCATACCGGAACACTACCTGGACACGCCGGTGGATTTCGACGAGCTGACAAAACTGGGCTCCATAATGGGTTCAGGCGGCATGATCGTAATGGACCAGAATACCTGCATGGTGGATGTGGCCCGTTACTTTATTGACTTCCTAATTGAGGAGTCCTGCGGCCAGTGCAACCCCTGCCGGGAAGGCCTCAAGCAGATGATGGAAATACTGAACCGGATCTGTGAAGGCAACGGCAGGGAGGGTGATATCGAGCTGCTCGAGGAAATCGGCAGCGTGATGCAAAAATTCTCGCTCTGCGGGTTAGGGACCTCAGCCCCCAACCCGGTGCTGACCACCATCTTATATTTCCGGGATGAATATGAAGCCCACATCAGGGACAAAAAATGCCCGGCCGGAATCTGCAAGCCCCTGTTTCATTATGAAATTGACGAGCAGGCATGCAACGGATGCACCCTGTGTGCAAAAAAATGCCCGCAGGGAGCCATTTCCGGAGAAAAGAAAGAACCCCATACCATCGATCAGGATAAATGCATCAAATGCGGTATCTGTTATGACGTCTGCAAGTTCGATGCAGTTGTTATCCGATAACCAATAAGTAAGGATTAAATCAGATATGATTACTTTCAAGCTGAACGGGCAGACAGTTCAAGGCGAGGAAGGCCAATATCTTCTCCAGGTTGCGGAAAAATACGGCGTCTATATCCCGACCCTCTGCAACCATAACGCCCTTGAACCGGTGGGCATGTGCCGGCTCTGCACGGTGGAAATGTTTGACGGACGGCGGACAAAGTTTGTCACCGCATGCAACTATCCCATATGGGAAGGCATGGAGATCCAGACAGATACGGAAACTGTGCACGAAGGCCGCAAACTGATTGTGGAGATGCTGCTGGCCAGATGCCCTGAAGTCCAGGTAATCCAGGACCTGGCCAAACAATACGGAATCGAGAAAACGCGGTTTGAGAAAGAAGATAATACCTGCATTCTCTGCGGCCTCTGCACCCGGGTCTGTGAAAAAATGGGAAACAGCGCCATAACGCTTACAAACCGGGGCCCGGATCTGAAAGTGGATACCCCTTTTTCCCTGCAGACCGACGTCTGCCAGGCCTGCGGAGCCTGCGCTTTCCTCTGCCCCACCGGCCATATTACACTGGACAAAATCAACGAGCTTATCACAACCCATAAGCCGGAGCTGATCAAGTCCGAATACGAAGTAGGGATGAAGGGAAGAAAGCCAATTTATGTGCCCTATGCCCAGGCCGTGCCCAATACTCCGGCCATTGACCGCGATGTGTGCATGCATTTTAAAACCGGCGGCTGCCAGATATGCAAGGAGATATGCCCGGTAAATGCCATCGACCACACAATGGAAGATGAGACCGTGGAGTTAAACGTGGGTTCTGTGATCCTGGCACCGGGTTTTCAGCCCTACGATCCCTCCCAGCTCGATTTCTACAATTATGCGCACCCGAACGTGATAACCTCAATGGAAATGGAGCGGATGCTTTCGGCCTCCGGGCCGACAGGCGGCCATCTGGTGCGTCTCTCCGATCATCAGGAGCCCAAAAAAGTCGCCTGGCTCCAGTGTGTCGGCTCCCGCGACATGAACCGCTGCAACAACGCTTACTGTTCCTCGGTATGCTGCATGTATGCCATCAAGGAGGCGGTGATCGCCAAGGAGCATGCAGGCGATGACCTGGACTGCTCCATCTTTTTCATGGACATGCGCACGCCAGGCAAAGACTTTGAGAAGTTCTACGAGGACGCCAAAAACAAAAGCGGCGTCAACTTTGTCCGCAGCCGCATTCATACCATCTCTCCGGTGCCTGACTCTGATGAACTGGAACTGCGCTATGTTACGGAAAACGGTGATTTGGTGGATAAAAAATTTGATCTGGTCGTGCTCTCCATCGGACTGGAGATTCCGCCTGAAATTATCGATATGTCCCGCCGGCTGGGCATTGACCTTACGCCTGGCAATTTTGCCGACACGAAAACCTTTTCGCCGGTTGCCACCTCCAGGGAAGGCATTTTTGCCTGCGGCGCATTCCAGGGCCCCAAAGATATCCCGCAGTCAGTAATTGATTCCAGCGCGGCGGCCTCCGCAGCTGCAGAGACTCTGGCAGATGCCCGAAACACTGCCACAAAGGAAAAAGAACTGGTTCCTGAACGTAAAGTTGCCGGCGAACGCCCGAAAATCGGTGTCTTTGTCTGCCGCTGCGGCACCAACATCGCCGGGGTTGTGGATGTGCCGAAAGTCGTGGAATACACCAAAAACCTTCCTTATGTGGAATACGTCGACCAGAACCTCTTTACCTGCTCTCAGGATACGCAGGAAAACATGACGGAGACCATTAAGGAAAAGGGCTTAAACCGTATTGTGGTGGCTGCCTGTACACCTAAAACCCATGAACCTCTATTTCAGGAAACCCTCATCAATGCGGGACTTAATAAGTACCTGTTTGAAATGACAAATATCCGCAACCAGGATTCCTGGGTGCACAAAAACTGCCCGGAACTGGCAACCCAGAAGGCCAAGGATCTGGTTCGGATGGCGGTAGCCAAGGTTGCCCGGATGGAACCTTTGGAAGAGCAGGAGCTGCCGATCAACAAAACAACAATGGTCATTGGCGGCGGCATCTCAGGCATGGCTGCGGCCAAAAGCCTTGCGGACCAGGGCTTTGAAACCCACCTCATTGAAAAAAGCGATCATCTGGGCGGCCAGGCTGTAAACCTCTATCACACCGCCAAGGGCGAGTCGGTTTCGGAGAACCTGGCGCAGATGGTGGAAAGCGTCAAAAACCATGACAACATCCATCTTCACTTAAATACAGAAATTGAGAATGTAGACGGCTTTGTCGGCAACTTCCAGACAAAGCTTTCGGAAAACGGCAATGAAAGCGAACTGGAGCACGGAGTTGCAGTGCTGGCCACCGGAGCCATGCCCTATACGCCGGACGAGTACAGCTACGGCAAGGACGAACGGGTTCTTACAAGCCTTGAGCTGGACAAAAAATTCAATGAAAATGATCCCATTGTGGAAAATGCCGGCAGCGCAGCCTTTATCCAGTGCGTGGGCTCCCGCGAGCCGGGCCGCATGTACTGCTCCCGGGTGTGCTGCACCCACTCCATTGAAAACGCCCTGGAGCTAAAGCGCCGCAATCCGGATATGAACGTCTATATCCTGTACCGTGACATCCGCACGTACGGGGAAAAGGAGTATCTCTACAAGCAGGCCCGGCAGGAAGGCGTTATTTTTATCCGCTACTCCCTGGATAACAAGCCGCAGGTGGCGGTCAAAGATGACGGCATTTCCATAACGGTGACCGATCACATCCTGGACCGCCCGGTGGAACTCAGTGTGGATCTGCTGACCCTGGCCACAGCTATTATTCCCTATGGGGATGAGAAACTGGCTAATTTCTTCAAGGTGCCCATGAATGAAGACGGCTTCTTTATTGAACGCCACGCCAAGCTTGGACCTGCGGAGTTTGCCACCGACGGGGTCTATCTCTGCGGGATGGCCCATTATCCGAAGCCAATTGATGAATCCATAGCCCAGGCAAAGGCTGCTGTTTCCCGGGCGGTCACTCTGCTCGCCCAGGACAGCCTTCACAGCAGCGGCACTATCGCTGAGGTGGAGGTCGAAAAATGCGCAGCTTGCGGGGTCTGTGCAGCCATTTGCCCGTATGGGGCCCCTTCTTTCGCAGAAAGCGGCCGGTTTGCGGGCAAAGCCCAGATCAACCCGGCGCTCTGCAAAGGCTGCGGCCTATGCGTAGCATCCTGCCGCTCCGGTGCCATTCATCTTAAGGGCTTTGATACCGACCAGATCATGTCCCAAATCTTTGAAATGAATGAAGCAAGTTAGCTCTAAAGATACCAGGTCCCCGGCCGGCTGCCCCGGCCGGGGTTTTGAGAAGGAGATCAATGCAGATGGCTGATAACGAACCAAAAATTTTAAGTTTTCTGTGCAACTGGTGTAGCTACGGCGCCGCCGACCTGGCCGGCGTAAGCCGGATGGAGTATCCGCCAAATATCCGGGTTATACGGATTCCCTGTACCGGCCGCATGAGTCCCAAATTCATCCTGGCCGGACTGCGGCAGGGAGCGGATGCCGTCTGGGTTTCCGGGTGACATCCGGGTGAATGCCATTACCTGGAAGGTAATTACTATGCCAGAAGAAAATTCGCCCTGCTGAAAAACCTGCTGGAGCACACGGGCATTGCCCCCGGAAGGGTCCAGTTTTCCTGGATTTCCTCGGCTGAATCCACCAAGTTTGTGGATGTGGTCAAAAAAATTACCGATGAAGTCAAAGCCCTGGATCCTGACAAACAATACGTGAAAACCGAACCCAAGGTTGATTAAAATGACAGCGTACACGGACAAAATACAAGAAGCCGCCAAAAGGCTACTCGAAGAAGGCAAGGTTGACATGGTAATCGGCTTCCGAAAAGGGAGCGTGCCCCTGATGAACCAGCCGCATTATGCCCAGTCAGCAGCAGACTGCAAGCAGCTTATATGGGACAGCAACTGCGGACTGAACCTGGCCAATTACCTCGCCGACCGGGAGGAAAGAATCGGGGTGTTTGCCAAAGGCTGTGACTCCAGAAATATTGTTAACCACATTGTGGAAAACAAAATTTCCCGTGATCAGCTCTACATCATCGGCGTGCCCTGCACCGGCATGGTGGACCGGCACAAAATTGCCTCCCTTGTTGAAACAGACATTCAAAAGGTGGAAGAAGATGGCGACAACATAACCGTTACGACCGCCGATGGATCACAAAATTTTTCCAGGACAGAGGTTCTGCAGCAG
This sequence comes from Desulfosalsimonadaceae bacterium, assembly GCA_046482325.1. Lineage (GTDB taxonomy): Bacteria > Desulfobacterota > Desulfobacteria > Desulfobacterales > Desulfosalsimonadaceae > M55B175. The sequence continues at coordinate 20,836 of JAWOFF010000147.1, read as the reverse complement.
AACTGCGCGGCCTGCACACACCGCAACCCGGTCATCTACGATGAACTGATAGCCGATCAGGTCGAGGAGCAGACGGATGTGGATATGTATGAATCCGTCCGGGAAATTGAAGCCATGACCCCGCAGGAAAAATGGGATTACTTTGAAGAGTTGATTGCCCCCTGCATCCGCTGCTATGCATGCCGCAATGCCTGCCCCCTTTGCTATTGCCCGGTCTGCTTCGTCGACGAGTCTGATCCCCAGTGGGTTGGCAAAAGCCAGGATCCGATCGATGTGCGCACGTTCCACTGGCTGCGGGCCTATCATTGCGCCGGCCGCTGCACGGACTGCGGCGCCTGCGAGCGGGCATGTCCCATGGGCATCAAGATCCGGGAGTTTACGAAAAGGCTCAACAAAGACTGTTACGAACTCTATGGCTGGGAGGCCGGCTTGACAACTGATGAACGTCCGCCACTGGATACGTATCGGCCCAACGACCCGGAGGAATTCATTAAATAAGGGCTGCGGCTGCGGGCTGAGAAAAACTGTTAAAATTGTTTTGAAGGGCTAATCACCATGAAGATCGTTCAAATTAATAAAAGTCAATGGGCAAGCGGCATTGAGAAACTCAAAGAAGGCTACCGGGTGTTTGCACCGGTCAAAAACCAGCTCTTCCATGATTTCAAGGCCCTTGAAAAGGACGAACAGCCGGATTTCAACTTCCAGAATACCCGGCTTTCGCCTAAATCCATTGTATATCCCCAGTCAGAGGTCCTGTTCCGGTATTCTCTGGATAAAAACTCCGAAGAATACGGGATCTTAAAGGAGGTTGAAAAGGATAAAACGCCCAAGGCGGTTATCGGCATCCGGCCCTGCGATGCCTATTCCTTTGAGGTTGTCAAGCGCAATTTTGACAACCCGGATTACAAGGATCCCTATTGGCTGGCCGAATACGAAAAGACAACCTTTATCGGCATGGCCTGCAATGCGCCCTGCTCCACCTGCTTCTGCACCAGCGCCGGAACAGGCCCTTTTGACGAAAAAGAGCTGGACGCGCTGGTTGTTGACGCAGGAGATCACTACCTTGCCAAGCTGCTTACCGAAAAAGGAGAAAAGCTGTTCCAGGCCGCAGGTTGGGGCAAGGAGGCGGACAAATCCGCTGAGACCCGGATAGAGGAGCTCAAATCCGCCGCAGAATCCAAAATCACCTCTTCTGTAGGTACAAACAAGCTCAAAGAGCAAAAAATGCTGGATCTCTACGAAGCCCCGTTCTGGGAGGACATCGCTTTTGCGTGTATCAACTGCGGCACCTGCACTTACGTCTGCCCCACCTGCTGGTGCTTTGACATCCAGGATGAGACCTGCGGCAAATCCGGCGTCCGGATCAGGAACTGGGACTCCTGCATGTACCCGATCTTTACCCTTCACGCCTCCGGGCACAATCCCCGGGGCAAAAAGGTTGATCGCGTTCGCCAGCGGTTCATGCATAAACTCAAATACTATGTGGATAAATACGACAACGGCATCCAGTGCGTAGGCTGCGGCCGCTGCGTACAGATGTGCCCGGTAAATATTGATATCCGCAGAGTGTGCAACATGATGAACAGCTATGATCCGGAATCCTGTGTTTGTGAAGTCACATCCGCATAGCCAAGGGGGGTTGACCGTGCATAATCCATATTATCCATATCCGGTTCGGATTGAGGAAATCATAACCGAAACCGAAGACCAGAGCTTAAAAACATTCAAGTTCGTATTCCTGGATCCCAAGGATGAGGACCGTTTTGCCTACCGGGCCGGACAGTTTGCCGAACTTTCCATCCCTGGGCTGGGAGAGATTCCCATTGGTATTGCCTCCTCTCCCACGGAAAAAGGCTTTGTCAAATTCACTGTATTTAAAACCGGCAAGGTTACCAGCTACCTGCACTCCATGAAGGAAGGCGATATAATGGGTGTGCGGGGACCCTTGGGCAACTCCTTCCCCTGGGAGACACTTGAGGGGAAAAACGTGGTGATCATCGGCGGCGGCTTTGCCTTCACCACCCTTCGCTCATCAATCATCTATATGACCGACCCGGCCAACCGGGACCGCTTCAAGGATATCCATGTCATATACGGCGCCCGCTCGCCTGGTATGCTGCTCTACAAGGAAGAGCTGGAGGCCTGGGCTGAACGCGACGACCTGAACATGCACATTACCGTGGACGGAACCGACGATCCCGACTGGCCCCATCATACCGGCTTTGTTCCCGCCGTAGCGGAACAGGAAGCGCCCAACGCGGATAATGATACTTACGCTATTGTGTGCGGGCCGCCGGTTATGATCAAGTTTACCCAGCCTGTACTGGACAACCTTGGCTATCAGCACGACCACATTTTAATGTCACTGGAAAACCGTATGAAATGCGGTATTGGCATGTGCGGTCACTGCAATATAGGCAAGGAATTCGTCTGCAAGGACGGGCCGGTTTTTACCCTGAACCAGCTCAACCAGATGCCTAAAGAGTATTAATCCGGGTCTTCGTCAAAGGGCGGAATACCTGTGGAAAGGGCACTGACAGAAAATTTTGATATTGACAAAAAAAAATTTTTCATATATTTGCTAATTTTTAAACGTCTAGTTTATTTAATATGTAAAACGATGCCATTAAACAGTAGCGGGAGAAAGTATAAACTAATTTAAAGGAGGATGTGTCAATGCCAACAGTTGAATTTGAAGGGAATACATTTAATGTGGACGAAGATGGTTTTATCGATAGTTTCGACAACTGGAACGAAACATGGGTAAAGCACGTAAAGCAGGAAGAAGGTATTGATGAACTGACAGACGAACACTGGAAGGTCATCAATGTCCTGCAGGACTACTACAAGAAAAACGGAATCGCCCCGATGGTGCGCGTGCTTTCCAAGCTGACGGGCTTCAAGCTAAAATACATCTATGAACTGTTTCCGTCCGGCCCCGGCAAAGGCGCATGCAAAATGGCAGGTCTGCCCAAACCCACCGGATGTGTATAATTCTCACAGCACCACATGTCTTGCTGAAAATAGCTGAAAAAGCCCTGCTGATAAGTAGGGCTTTTTTTCTATTTCCGGCAGGATAAGGCGCAAAGGCCCTGCTGATGAAGATTTCCGTAAAAAGCCGACAGAAAACCGAGCTGATCGATATCACCCGGGAGGTGCAGGGCGCGGTTTCCTCGGGCGGGGTGCAAAAGGGCTTCTGTTTTCTTTTCGTTCCCCACACCACTGCTGCGGTCACCATAAATGAAAGCGCCGATCCCGCGGTCGCCAAAGACATCTTAAAGGTCCTGAACCAGGCTGTCCCCTGGCAGGCGGACTACGCCCATCTGGAGGGCAACTCCCCGGCCCACATAAAATCATCCCTAGTCGGGTCCTCTCAATGGCTGACTATTGAAAACGGCAGGCTAGTTCTCGGCACCTGGCAGGGAGTTTTCTTCTGCGAATTTGACGGGCCCCGTAATCGCAGCCTGTATATTAGACTGTTGGCGGATAATAATGACCACCGCGCTGGATAATACGGACAAGGCGATTGTAAACCGGATTCAGTCTGATTTTCCGATTAGTGCAAGGCCTTACGCGATTCTTGCAGAAGAACTCGGCCTGGATGAAGACGAACTGATTGACCGGGTCCGCCGGCTCAAAGAGATCGGCATCATCCGGCGCATCGGCGGCAATTTCGTTCCTGCCAAGCTGGGCTTTGTCAGTACCCTTTGCGCCGGCAGGGTGCCTGAAGATAAAATCGATTCCTTTGCTGCAATCGTCAACCAGTACCGGGGGGTCACGCATAACTACTTAAGAGACAACACCTATAATGTCTGGTTCACTATGATTGCGCCCTCAATGGAGGAAATCAGGCAAAGCCTTTCCGAAATAGCCAGCCAGAGCGGAGTGGCCGATCTTATCAACATGCCGGCAACAAGGGTATTCAAAATCAAAGCGCAGTTTCACTTGTAGGCCCTCCATGCAGGATATCCGAATCGCAATTGTCACTGCGAATGCCCGCATTGGCGATACCGCACAAAACCTGGAGCGGATCTCGCGCTGGGTGAAAAACGCCCGAAAGGCTGAGGCATCCCTGATCTGCCTGCCGGAGATGCAGATCAGCGGCTATCAAAACAGCCCGGCCATCCGCGAATTGGCGCAGAGCGTCCCCGGTCCGGCTGTACGCAGCCTGGAGACACTCGCCAGAAAAGAGAATATGACGATCCTCGCCGGACTGGCTGAGGCCGCGGCGGGGAACCGGCTGTATGCAGCCCACCTTGTGATAGAGCCGGATGGGCTCTGTGGCGGATACCGCAAAACCCATCCAGGGCCGCCGGAGCGGGAGATTTTTACACCCGGCGATTCAGTTCCTGTATTTGACACAAAGCATTTGCGCTTTGGCATACAGCTCTGCTATGACGCTCATTTCCCGGAACTTGCCACCGCCATGGCACTAAAAGGAGCTGAAGCCCTTTTCATACCCCATGCCTCACCAGGGGCCAATCCGACAGAAAAAATGGACTCCTGGATGCGCCACCTTCCGGCCCGGGCCTTTGATAACAGCCTCTTTGTCATCGCCTGCAATCAGGCTGGAGACAACGGAACGGGGCTTTCCTTCCCGGGTATAGCTCTTGTCCTTTCTCCTTCAGGTACAGTGCTCGCCTCTTACGCCGGTGCCCGGGAACACATGATGATCGTGGATCTCAGGGCGGCAGATCTGAAGGCCGTGCGCGGCCACCGCATGCGCTGTTTTCTGCCCAACCGCAGGCCGGAGTTATACAAAGACGGGTAGAGAAACTTCCAGCCTTAATTATCCATCTGCAGAAAAATTTCTATTGACATTCAAACGTTTGTTTTATACATACGTTTAAAAATTCCGGCGCAAAGTCGGCGTCTTTTTTTCCGGGAGCAGCCAATGGCCGAACAATCTGATGAACACACAAGGGAACGGATTCTGGACCAGGCTGAGCGGCTTTTTGCCGTAAAAGGTTTTGAAGCCGTAAGCATCCGCGAAATCACCCGGGCTGCTGAAAGCAATCTGGCGGCAGTGAACTATCACTTCGGCAATAAAAAAAACCTGTACATGGAGGTGTTCCGGGAGCGCTGGATGATTCGGACCCGGCTGGTCAGGGAATGCTTTGCCGAAAAACTGGCCGGCAATCCGAACCCCTCAATACCGGAGGTCCTTCATGCGATGGCCCGAGCCTTTCTCGACGGACCGTTAAACGAGGAAAAGCGGCGCCAGCATGCTCTTCTTATGCAAAGGGAAATGTCCCGGCCGGGCGATGCTCTAAAAATGGTGGTGGAAGAGGTTATGCGTCCCTATCAGCAGGAGCTGATTGCCCTGCTGCGGCCCAATATTCCCGCCCACGTCGATGAAGACCGTCTGCAGCTCTGCGTTCTCAGCATACTCGGTATGACGCTCTACTTCACATTTGCAAGCCCCGCTGTTTCCATGGTTATGGGAAGGCAGTACGATGCCCGGTTCAAATCCCTGCTGATCCACCATGTAAAAACCTTTGCCGCAAACGGTATAAACTGCCTGGCCGGTGAAAACGAGGAGCAATAGATGGGCAGGCACCCTGCTGCAAAAGCATTTTTCATGATCCTCTGCCTGGCGGCAAGCGCTTGCATGCGTCTGGGGCCGGATTATGAGCGGCCGGACACCGGCATCGATATACCGAAGGCTTACAAAGAACGCAAAACAGCAAAAACCCGGAACTATCTCCCGCAGGATTTCTGGTGGCGGGAATTCGATGATCCACACCTTAACCGGGTGGTGGAAAATGCTCTCCGCGGCAATCAGGATATAAGCAAAGCAGCCGCAAGCGTTTCCGAGGCTGCCGCTGTTGCAGGGCAAACTGCTGCGGATCAGTTCCCCACCCTCAATCTCAACTCCGATGCCTCCCGGCGGGAGCAGTCCTTTGTATCTCCCATGGCCGGAGGCTACCAATCGGTTAAAATCGATTCCTTTTCACTGACCCTTCCCGCCTCTTATGAAATCGATCTGTGGGGCCGCCTGGCCCGGGCAACAGAAGCTGCCAGGGCGGAACTTCTGGCCGCAGAAAAAAACCGGCAGGCCATTGCCCAGTCCCTTGTCTCAGAAGCGGCAGCCCAGTATTTCAATATCCGATACCTGCAGCGGCAGCTTGATGTCAGCCGTGAACTTGAGAAAAGCTACAGGCAGAATCTGGAACTGATCAAAGCCCGCTACAGGCGGGGACTTGCGTCTGAGCTGGAACTCCGGCAGGCCCGCAGGAGCCTTGCCCAATCCGGGTCAGAAATTCCGCCGCTTAAGCAGAGCATTGGGAAAGCGCAACACAAGCTGGCCGTACTGCAGGGCAAATATCCGGAAGCAGAGACCCTGCAAACAGTGCTCGAAGCCGGTTTCGAACTCCCCCCTGCCATCCCCGCGGGACTGCCCTCTGAGCTGCTCAACAGGCGGCCGGATATCCGTGCGGCGGAGGCCTCGCTTAAAGCTGCCTGCGCAAAAATCGGCGCCGCCAAAGCCAACCGTTTCCCGCAAATCAGTTTGACCGGCAGCTTCGGTTATACGAGCGAAGAACTCGACCTGCTTTTTGAGCCCAGAAATCAAATGTGGCAGGTAGCGGCAGATATGGTGCAGCCCATATTTGACGCGGGAAAAAGAAAAGCCGCCCAGCGGGCGGCAGAGGCGCGCTACGAGAAGCAGCTGGCAGCCTATACGAAAACCGTGCTGGAGGCGTTTGCGGAAGTAGAGGGGGCCCTTTTGACCCGCGAACAGCAGATTGATCGCTACCAGCGTCTGAAAGCCTATCTCTCGGAGGCGGAAAAAACCCTGAATACAGCTCTTAACAGGTATCAACGGGGTGTTACCGACTATCTCAACGTTCTGGACGCCCAGCAGGCAAAGTATCAGGCGGAACTGAGCCTGCTTGACACCCAGTATAAGATATATGCCAACAGAGTCAGCCTCTACCGGGCGCTTGGCGGCGGCTGGGGCAGCAGGGAGGCTTTGGCAAACCAATAATTTGAACAGGCGGTAGAGCATGAAAAAATCTGTGCGCATCCTGATCCATGCGGGGCTTGCCCTTGCCTTTATTGCTGCCGGCGCCGCGGGGTTTAAAATGCTGAAATCCGGCCGTGATGCCCTTGGCCGTCATCAGCCCAGCGTTCCCCTGCCCCTGGTACGCACTTTGCCGATAGATATCGGCAGCATCGACCTGAAGATCACCGGTGAAGGAACCGTGGAGCCGGTACAGCAAAGCCAGATCGCCCCCCAGGTTGACGGCAGAGTGACCCGGATATCGGAAAGCCTGATTAACGGCGGCTCGTTCGCAAAAGGAGATCTGCTTGTGGCCATTGACCCAAGGGATTACGAAATTGCCGTAACCCTGTCCGAAGCAAACGTCAAGGAAGCGCAAAGCCAATATGAAACTGCACTTCAGGAATCCGAGGCCGCCATCAATGAATGGGAGCGCATCCATCCAGAAGAAGCGCCGCCGCCGCTCGTAGCCAAAAAGCCCCAGCTGGAAGCGGCGCGTGCAAATCTTGAAGCGCAGAAGGCCAACCTGAAAAAAGCACGGCTGGATCTTGAACGCACCCGGATTACCGCACCCTTTGACGGCCGGGTGGCATCCGAGCAGGTGGATACAGGCCAGTACGTAAGCCCGGGCCAGGAGCTGGCGAAGATATATGCAACCAGCGCGGTGGAGATCGCGGTGCCTCTTGAAAACAACGAACTGAACTGGTTTGACGTGCCCGGCTTTACCACCGACGACGGGCAGGGGTCCAAAGCTGTGGTGCGGGCCCGCGTTGCAGGGCGCGAGCGGACGTGGCAGGGCTCCGTTGTCCGCGCAAAAGGGAAAATCAATACAGAAACCCGCATGGTATCCGTAGTCATCCGTGTTCCCGACCCCTATTCCAGCAAACCACCGCTGTCCATCGGCCAGTTTGCCGAAGTGGAAATTTCCGGCAAAACCCTTTCCGATGCTGCTGTAATCCCCCGAGCAGCCCTGCATGAAAAAAACCGGGTCTGGGTTGTGGATCCGGAGCAAGGACGCCTGTATTTCCGCAGCGTTTCAGTCGCCCGTATGGATAAGCGTGGCGTGGTAGTTAAAAGCGGGCTCAAGAAAGGCGACCAGGCAGTAGTATCACCGCTTAAAGGAGCTACTGACGGCATGCGGGTCCGGCACGTGACCGCCGTTGACAGGGAGGCGTCATGAGAGCCTTGGTTTCATGGTTTGCCGGCAATCATGTGGCCGCAAACCTTCTCATGCTCTTTATCCTTCTTGCCGGTATTATCACTGGATTGAGCATTAAGCTGGAAATTTTTCCGGAAACGGAGCTGGATAAAATCAGCATAAGGGTTGCCTACCCCGGCGCCTCTCCCTCCGAAGTGGAAGAAGGCGTTGTGCGGCGAATTGAGGAAAACGTTGCAGGCATAGAAGGCATCAAACGGATTGACTCTGTCTCCCGGGAAGGCTCAGGCAGCGTTACCATAGAAGTCATGAAAGGATGGGATGCAAAAAAGCTCCTGGATGAAGTAAAATCCGAGGTTGACAGGATTACCACCCTCCCTGAGGAATCGGAGGAACCCGTCGTCAGAGAGGTGACCCGGCGGACCCAGGTCATAAGTGTGGCTGTATACGGAGACGCCTCCGAGGCGGCAATCAAACATCATGCCCAGACCATAAAGGATGAGCTGACCAATCTGGAAGGAATTACCCTGGCAGAACTCTCGTCGGCACGGAACAATGAAATCCATATCGAAGTCTCCGAAAAAACGCTCCGCAAATACGGTATCACTCTCCAGGCCGTGGCTGATGCAGTAGCAAGAAGCAGCCTTGACCTTCCCGCAGGCGATGTAGACGCCCGGGAAGGCGAAGTTCTGATCAGAACCAAGGGCAGGCGCTATTTCGCCCGGCAGTACAGGGATGTGCCGATCATCACGCGGCCCGACGGTGCGCGGGTTACACTGGGGCAAATCGCCCGGCTGGAAGAAGGATTTGCTGATGTGAATATGGCCGCCCGCTTTCAGGGAAAACGTTCAACCATCATAAATGTCTACCGGGTGGCCGATCAGAGCGCACTCGATGTGGCCTCAAAAGTCAGAAATTACGTAGAAAAAACGGAAAATACTCTGCCTGCGGGCATCCGGGCCCAGTACTACCAGGACAGGTCAACCACCCTGAAAAGCCGCCTCGAACTTTTGTCAAAAAACATGCTGCTGGGGCTTATGCTGGTAATTCTGCTGCTTGGCATTTTCCTCAACCTCCGCCTTGCCTTCTGGGTCACTTTGGGCATTCCCATAAGTTTCGCCTTTGCCATGATGCTTCTGCCGCACTATAACGTCTCCCTTAACATGATCTCGCTTTTTGCCTTCATTATGGTGCTGGGCATTGTGGTCGATGATGCCATAATTGTGGGGGAAAATGTTTTCAGTTACCAGGAAGAAGGCTACGGACAACTGCAGGCTGCAGTCGACGGCACCCTTGAGGTGGGCCGGCCGGTTGTCTTCTCTGTGCTGACCACCATGGTGGCCTTCTGGCCTCTTCTCATGGCAGGCGGCACCATGGGCAAATTCATGCGCAACATCCCGCTTGTGGTGATTCTTGTCCTTCTCGGCTCGCTTGTGGAATCCCTGCTGATCCTGCCTGCCCATCTGGCTCGCAGCAAGGCGGCGTATAAAAGCGGCGCAAAACCCAAAAAGATGACCCGGATCTTGCATTGGATAATCCAAAACCCCTACCGCAGGGCCATTGCCTTCTGCCTCAGATGGCGCTACGCAACCATTGCCTCCGGGCTATGCATTCTGATGCTCACCGCCGGCCTCTACGCGGCCGGCAAAATCAAGTTCACCTTTTTCCCTAAAGTGGAGGGGGATACGCTGCAGTGCAGGATCACCATGCCGGCCGGAACGCCCATGGAACGTAGCGAAGAGGTGGTGGACTATATTGAGGCAAAAGCGGAGGAACTGATTGCCGAAAAAGACAGCAAGCGGGATGAGGGCGCCCCTTCCCTGCTGGAACACACGGCTTCCATGATAGGCGGGCATATGGGCCGCCGCAGCGGAGAATCGGGAGGACACCTCGCCCAGATCTGGCTGCAGCTTCTCGAAGGCGAAAAAAGAAAGATCAGCGCCGTCGAACTGACGCGGCAGTGGCGGGAAAAAGTCGGCAAAATCCCCGACGCGGAGTCTGTTACATTTAAAAGCGAAATCCACAGCGCGGGCAATCCCGTGGAAGTGGATCTCTCGATTGATGATCAGCAACGGCTGGTGGAAGCCGCAGAAACACTGAAAACTGAGTTAAAAGGCTTCTCCGGCGTATTTGACATAAGCGATTCCTATCTTCCCGGCAAAATGGAAATGCAGCTGAAATTAAAACCGCATGCGGCAAGCCTGGGCCTCAAGCTCTCGGATCTCGCCCGACAGGTCCGCCACGGTTTTTACGGGGCCGAGCCCATGCGTTTTCAAAGGGGCAAAAACGAGGTGAAAGTCCTTGTCCGGTATCCGGCTAAGGAGCGGCGGTCGCTGGCCAATGTAGAACAAATGCGAATCCGTACGCCGGACGGCAATAGCGTGCCCTTCTCCGAGGTCGCGGAGGTGAATATGGAGAGGGGCTACACCTCTATTGAACGTGCCCGGCGCATGCGGGTAATCACGGTTACGGCGGAGGTGAATGAAAATGTGACAAACGCCAACCAAGTCCGGCAGTACCTGGAGAATGAGTATCTGCCGGAACTAAAGGACCGCTTTGCGGGACTTCGCTATAAAATCGAGGGAGAAGGCCAGGAGCAGAAGGAGGTGCTGGGAGACGTGGGCAAATGGTTTATCGTTGCCCTTTTCTGCATCTATGCGCTGCTTGCGGTTCCCTTTAAGTCCTTTTCCCAGCCCTTTATTGTAATGGCGGCCATACCCTTCGGCGCAGTCGGTGCCATGCTGGGCCACCTCCTTATGGGATTCAACATCAGCTTCATAAGTCTGTTCGGAATGATAGGCCTGTCCGGGGTGGTGGTAAACGACAGCCTGGTACTCATCCACCGGATCAACGAGCTCCGGCAAAAGGGCATGTACACTCAGGACGCGGTCATTGAAGGGGGAAAAATCCGCTTTCGGGCGATCGTTTTAACCTCTGTCACCACCTTCGGGGGACTTACCCCTATGCTGCTGGAAAAAAGCCTTCAGGCCCGCTTTTTAATCCCCATGGCCATCAGCCTGGGCTTCGGGGTGCTATTTGCCACCCTGATCACCCTGATTCTGATTCCGTGCGGCTACATGGTATTAGAGGATCTGCACAAACTCGCGGGCAAAATGCAATCCCTGGCAGCGCAGACACAGACCCAGGAGTCCGCCTGAACGGACTGTTCTCCTCTCAGCCCTTTTTAAAAGCTATGCAGCCCGGCAGCGCTCCGCTAAACAAAACGGTTTGTGCATCCGACAAGAAATGGTAAGATCCAATAAATGGAACCATCCACGCAGGACAGGACCGATGAACAGCAAGTATTATGAAATCCGATATAAATTTGCCTTCCCCGGCGGCAGCAGCCATGAGTTTGAACTGCTGCTCGATGAGTCCACCATGTCGCTGGTGAATTTCAACGGGGAATCCAGGCCCCCGTGGACAAAACTCTCCTACAAACAGTGTAGCTGCTGCACCCTCGCAGAAGACAGGCATCTGTACTGCCCCATTGCCGTCAATATCGCGGAGCTTGTGGATAACTTCAAAGACCGGCAATCCATTGACGCATGCCTGGTCAAATGCGCCACGCCTGAGCGCACCTGCATGAAGGAGACTACAGTTCAGGCCGGGCTGTATTCGATTCTGGGCGTAGTGATGGCCACCAGCGACTGCCCGGCCATGAGCTTTTACAAACCCATGGCACGGTTTCACCTGCCCTTCTCAACCACCAAGGAAACGCTTTTTCGCTCCGCTTCCGTCTATCTTCTCCACCAGTATTTTGAGTACAAGCACGGCCGAAAGCCGGATATGGAGATGGAGAAACTGGGAAAAAAACTCCGGCAGGTGCAGCAGGTCAATTCCGGCATACTCTCCAGGATCAGGGGGATCAGCGCCAGGGATGCGGACGCCAACGCCCTCATTATCCTTGATTCCTTTTCAAAGCTTTTCGAAATGGATATAGAAAACAGCCTATCCTCGCTGGAATACCTGTTTTTGACGGAAGAATAAGAGCTTTAAACGCTCAGCTACCGTCCAGATCCAGCCAGATATCCGCCTCGGATCCGCAATTGCTGCAGACGGCGTGTGCCGGCACCGCCCCCTCCTTTTTTTGACTGGAGATCGAAACATTCTTTTTTTCCATTTCAGAGGCGTCTGTTTCGGCAACAAGCTGGCAGGTAATCTCCATTTCAGCCTCATTGCCGCATTTGTCACAGTGGCATACCTGTCGAAATTTTTTCTCGGCCATAAATTCCTCCACAAGATTTCGCGGGACGGGCTACTTCCCGCCGATTTTATTGCACCGCCTGTAAGGGCTGGTATATTAGTTATAATGCTTCCGCACTGGCTTTGCAAATCCGGCAAAAAGGAAATACTTGGCAGGGGCAGGCTGTGATGATTATTTTATAAAGGAACAAAAATGCAAAACCTACATAACGGAGAAAACAGCTATCATGTTGGAACTCAAAAACCTTACGTTCCTGGCTTCGGAGACAGAGGCATCAAAAGATGCGCCTGAACGCAGGGCCATCGTCAATGACATCAATTTCACCTTTGACACCGGCGGATTTTATGTCATTACCGGCCCGAACGGATCCGGCAAATCCACCCTTGCCAAGCTCATAATGGGTATTAACGAGGTGAGCGATGGAAAAATCCTATTTGAAGGAGAAGAGATCAACAAACTTGCCATCAATGAAAGATCTCAGAAGGGTATTGTATATGGCTTCCAGAACCCCGCCCGGTTCAAAGGAACCACTTTCAGGGATCTCTTATCCATAGCAGCGGGAAGCGAGGACGAGGACAGCCTCGTAAAAATCATCGCCCGGGTGGGTATCTGTTCCTACGACTTCCTGGACAAGCCCGTGGACAGCAAGCTCTCGGGCGGGGAGATCAAAAAAATTGAACTGGCAACCGTGATAGCCGGAAATCCCAGGGTGGCGATTTACGACGAGCCGGATACCGGCATTGACCTGTGGACCATCGGTCCCATGGTGGACCTTTTGAAACGGGAGCAGCAGCAAAACAATACCACCACCATTGTGGTAAGCCATAACAGGGCCTTTCTGGAAGCTGCAGATACGCTTCTGCTCCTAAAGGACGGCCGAATCGCCTATACCGGAGACCTTGAGGGCGCCATGCCCCTGCTGGAAGATTTAAGCTTATGCACGTTCAGCGACTCATGCGAAGGAGAAGGAAATGTTCGATGCTATAGATAAACAGGTGTTGAAACAAGTGGCCGACCTGGAGGAGGTCCCGAAGGGCGCCTACAATATCCGCAAAAACGGAAAGCTCCTTGGCCGGGAAGTTTCGGCCAATATCAACATTGAGGCCAATAAAAAAGGCGACGGAATCGTAATTGACATCAAGCCGGGCACCGTCAACGAGTCCGTGCACATCCCGGTTATCCTCTCTCAGGCCGGCCTCCATGACGTTGTCTACAACACCTTTATCATCGGGGAAAAAGCTGATGTCACAATCGTAGCGGGCTGCGGCATCCACTGCGGCAGCGCGGAGGCCGAGGGGCACTCCGGAATCCACGAGTTCCGTATAGGAGCCGGCGCCAGGGTGAAATACGTGGAAAAGCATGTGGCCATCGGCGAGGGAACGGGCAGGCGCACGTTAAATCCAACAACCAAAATCTTCATGGAAGAAAATGCAAGCGCGGAAATGGAGTTAACTCAGCTTGGAGGCGTGGACGAGGCCATGCGTGCAAATGAAGCAATTATCGGGGCCGGCAGCGTCCTTCTCATTACCGAGCGGGTCATGACAGAAGGCAATCAAACAGCGGAATCCCATAACGAAATCGAGCTGAGCGGCTCGGACAGCAAGACCAACATCGTCTCCCGCTCCGTTTTAAAAGGGGACTCAAGGCAGGACTTCTATGTCAACCTCACCGCCAGGGCCAGATGCTACGGCCATATAGAGTGCGACGCCATCATCATGGACAACGGCAACAATCAGACCGTTCCGGCCTTAAAGGCATTTCATCCTGATGCCGAGCTGACTCACGAGGCCTCAATCGGCAAAATTGCCAACGACCAGTTGATGAAGCTTATGAGCCTGGGCCTGTCCTATGACGAGGCCGTAAACCGCATCATCCAGGGATTTTTAAAATAAGCGGCCCCGGAAAAATACGTCTTGATTTTGCGGCTCAAACTGGTAGACTGTAAAATCTCAACATGGCCTGCCCTTGCTGCAGTGCGGTTTTTCTCTGAAGGAACCGGCCGTCTTCCGGTGGCTACATCCTCCAGTTGAAAATTTTGAGTATCTTATAGAAAGGAGGATGTCACCATGGCTAACGGAACAGTGAAATGGTTTAATGATCAAAAAGGCTTCGGTTTTATTGAGCAGCAAGACGGACCGGACGTTTTTGTGCACCATTCAGCAATCAACGCAAGCGGTTTTAAAAGCCTGAACGAAGGCGACCAGGTAACTTTTGACATCGAGCAGGGGAAAAAAGGTCCCGCCGCAGTCAACGTTACCGTGACTTAGAGCCGGTAAGTTACAAAAAGGGCATGCCCCCTGTAAGCAGGGGGCATGCCTTTGTCATTTATTGGGGATAGTCTCCGGACAGCCGGCGAGATGCCCGCAAATAATCAGAAAAGGGCCAAATCAGATTATATGAATATATATATCGGTAACTTATCCTATAGCACAGCAGAGGAAACCCTGCGGAGCATGTTTACAGAATTCGGCTCCGTTGAAAGCATAAAGCTCATCAAGGACCGATTCTCCGGCAGGCCAAAAGGGTTTGGTTTTATCGAAATGCCAAGCAACTCTGAAGCCGACCAGGCCATTAAGGCATTGAACGGAAACCGCGTCGACGGCTATAACATTACGGTAAAGCCCGCGGATTCCGGCAGAAAAAAACGCAACAAACGCACCTCCCGCAAAAGACGGTACTAAAAAACGGCGGCGGCAGCCGCCGATTACCTGCCTGCTCTATTCCCGTCCTTCCCCGGCGGTTTCCCTTGGGCTGTAATGCCGGCGCAGCCAGGAGCCGAGGCCATCCAAACCGGGAAACAACACCCGCTCGGTAATATTGCACTGATCGAGTTTATCCCGGAACTCCCATTTTTTTTCCGCCGGAATAATGATCCTGCGGAACAGGGCGGGATGCCTCTGCAGCCATTCGTCAACAGCCCG
Organism: Desulfosalsimonadaceae bacterium; assembly: GCA_046482325.1. Lineage (GTDB taxonomy): Bacteria > Desulfobacterota > Desulfobacteria > Desulfobacterales > Desulfosalsimonadaceae > M55B175. The sequence continues at coordinate 5,549 of JAWOFF010000147.1, read as the reverse complement.
CTCGCAGTTGGGCATCACCGAAAACAGGGCAAACTGGTTGACAATGCGTTGATCCAGCGAAGGCGGCTCAAAAAAGAGCAGAAACTCGCCCTCTGTTGCCAGCTCATCAAATTCCTGCAGCGACCGGATTACGTTGGAAAAAGACCCCTCTTCAACAGAATCTCCCGCACTTGCGTGGCGCGTCAGGGTGGAGAGCAGTTCCAAGGTAAAAGCCTGGGCCCCTTCTGTATAAAGGCACCCGCGAAGGGCATCAGGCAACAGCTCATGGGCTTCCTGAAAATTGATCACCCAGATAACCCCGTCCAGATGAAATTTTTCATGATTGGCGGTGGCAAAATGAAGAGCAACATATGGTGAATAGGTCCAGTCCAGCAGCCTGGTGGGCAGGTTGTGATGCTGCGCAATGCCCAGCAGGTGCCAGAAAGAGGTAAAATGCTGCGAGGCATCCTGCCCGTACTTTCGGAAATTGCGCAGCAGATGCCTCTCCAGCGAAGCATAGGGACCGCCAAGGCGCATTAACGATGTAGCCAGCCTATAGGCCTTTTCTGAGAGGCCCCGGAATACAAAGGGAGAACGAAAGCGCTTTATAGTGTCATTCCAGGAATCCCGAAAAAGCTCTACCTGGAGCTCGCTCCAGGTATTTACCACGATATCATTATGCATAAACACTCCCCTGCTATCCCCATTTAACCTAAACCTATCAATAGCTTACCACAGAATATAATTTACCATAGCATATGCAACAGCAAAAAAAAACGCGGGTGATAAACCCCGGCGGAAAACCGCAGGGCCGCTGCTGTAGTTGTGCTTTGCGGCAAGCGGTGTTATACTGCAATATATACATTTGCCGGGGAGATTTTCCGGGCCTGCCGTCAAACTGCCAGTAAAAGGAGAGTGGGATGCGACGTCAGATCCGCAGTATTTTCTGCGCTACCGACTTTTCAGAATTTGCAAGGGTTGTGGTGGCCTACGGCATCGCCATGGCCAAACGCTTTGAAGCTACCCTCTATATCTGTCACGTGGTGGATCTGCCTACAGTCTCCGCATATGGTGAAGCAGTGTTTGATCCCATAGAATATCAGCAGCGCTTCATGGAAACCGCGACCAGGGAGATCCACAGCCTGCTTGAGGGCTCGGGGGTAAACTACGAACCCCTTGTAACCGTCGGCAGCACCACGGAGGAAATCACACGGCTGACAAAAGAATATACCGCCGAACTGGTGATAACAGCCACACATGGCCGGTCCGGCCTGAAACGCTTCTTCCTGGGATCTGTCACCGAGCGCCTCATGCGTACCCTGCCGTGCCCGCTGCTCATACTGCGGGGATCGGAAAAATTTACGAATCAAAAAGGCTCCCCCAGATTTCCCTTTAAAAAAATTCTTGTGGGATGCGATTTCTCTCAGGATGCCTATGCTGCCCTGAACTACAGCCTGAGCCTTGCCCAGGAGTTTGAAAGCGAACTGCACCTTGTCCATGTGGTGGAGTCTTCAGGATACAAGGATCTTTTAAGGATACAGCAGGAACCAGGGGAAAAAATCCGGCAAGACCTCTACCAAATGATCAGGGACAAACTAAACTCCCTGGTGCCGCAGGAAGCGCTTAGCTGGATAAAGCTTGAGACCTGCCTGCTGTCGGGAAAACCCTATGCAGAACTCATCCGCTATGCAGATATCAATGACATGGATATGATAGCGCTGGGCATTCGCGGCCACGGCATGGTAGAAGAACTCCTGGTGGGTTCCACAACAGACCGCGTAATCCGGCAGGCGCCCTGCCCGGTTCTCTCAATCTGCCCTGATTGAAGCCTGGCTGTGCGCTCTGCCGCAAACTTGTAAATCGCTTGGTTCAGGAAAAAATCAGCTCCCGCTGGCGGATCGTTTTTCCGCCGGATCCCTCTGCCCTGTGTCGGAGACAATCCCGCCAGTGGTGCTGGTCACCACCTCACGCAAAGCCACGGTTTTACCGCTTGCCTCCATTGCCTTCTGCACCATTCCCGCAAGGCCTGAGCAGCAGGGAACCTCCATGGTGGCAACCGTAACCGAAGCAATTCCGGCCTGCCGGAAAACCTGCACAAATTTTTCCTCATACGCCTGCGCGTGATCAAATAGAGATCACGCGCGCTTTGCCGTCAATAATCTGAAGCGCGCCTTCCGCACAGGAAATCACACACTGGCCGCAGCCGTCGCAGAGCTGTTCGTCGATTTCAATGATTTTTCTTCTTGTTTTCATAGCTCTTTCTCCCAGGGACGTTCCAGAACAGTTTACGAAGCCGTAAGTACCTGCCGGGCAATCGCTTTTCCTGCCCCGGTATACAATTCGTTTTCAATAATCCGTCCGGCCTGATCGGCCGTTATCGGTTCTTCTTTGTGTCTGTCCTCCAGATTAACAATCCGGTCGGCATCATAAAGCGCCATGAAATTCAGGCTTTCCTCTTCTCCCGGTCGATGATGACGGGCGATGATGTTGCAGACCTCTTCGATCAAGCCCTCTGCAGCACCTAGCCGTTGCAGGATTTCCCGGGCGATCGGCGGGCCTTCCTGCTCGTGGCTGCCTTCCGCTGTTTCACCGGACTTTTTTTCGGCCTCTGGCAGGCCGATATCATGCAGGTAGGCGGCCGCCATGACAACGGCCATATCCCCGCCTTCTTCCGCCCCTATGGCCTCGGCATGCCGTGCCACCCGCGTGGCATGGCTGATGCGGCGGAAGTCCCGGCCGAAATACTTTTTTACCTCAATGGCGATACGGTCCTTTAAAAGCTCCTCGCGCTGAGCCAGAAGTTCCGGAGGCATGCTGCCGATGCACTGTTCCGCAAATTTACAGTAAGCTGCACAGCCGAAATCCATATGCGGATTTACAAACTGATGCCCGCATTTTGGGCATCTGTGGGTGGTATCGTCCTTGAAAAACTCCACAGTAGCCTCACATTGGGGGCAGCTCACCTCATATATGGCGTCCTGCTTCCAGAAACGACTATCCTGTCCGGGACATTTCATTGGATTCCTCCTTCACAAAAACGGAAAAATATGTGTATGTATTTTTGTTTGTAATCTAAAATAAAACAGGTATGGCCATGAGGCATTGACTTATGTCAAAAAATCAAAGCAAAAATAAAATTCAAAAACAGCCTTTAACCTAATCATTCAATGCGGAGGCATTATTTATGACGATTGAATTTCAAAAACAGGACAAGACAGCGCGGTTTTTAAACCCCTTTACCAACTTCTCTTCATCCGAGGTCACCTGCCAGCTCCGCTGGGACCCGCTTACCAAGAGAAGCGGAAGGCTGGCTCACTTTTTGGGAACTTCCCCGCCCCCGGCGGATTTATCCGGGATCATAGCAGAATCGGAAAAAAACTGCCCTTTCTGCCCTAAAAGCGTCCATGAACTGACGCCGAAATTCGAGCCTGACCAAATTCCCGAAGGCAGGCTGGTAAAAGGCGAATCAGTGCTGTTTCCCAACCTGCTGCCCTATGATGAACACAGCGCCATTGCCGTGCTTTGCGAAAAGCACTACCGAGGTATGGACGATTTTCCCGCCTGGATTTTCGAGGGCGCCCACGCCAACTGTCTGGAGTACCTGCAGCGGGTGGTGACCGACAAAAACGCAACATATGCACTGCTTACATGGAACTATATGCCGGCCGCCGCCTCCAGCCAGGTTCATCCGCATTTCCAGGTTTACGCTACCCAAACTCCCGGCAATTTTCTGCAGGACATGATAACAGCCGGCAAAAACCACCATCAGACAAACGGCAAAAACTATTGGGAGGACTACATTGAAACCGAGACAGGCAGCGGGGAAAGGCTGATAAAAGAGGCGGAAAACAGCATCTGGCTCACGGATTTTGTTCCCCTGAGCACGCTTAGCGATATCATAGGGATTTTTCCGGACAGACAGACCCTGTTTGATTTAAGCGAAAAGGAGTTAGCAGAGGCTGCCGGCATGATGAGTTCCATACTGAGATATCTAGGCGGATACAGCGTCTACAGCTTAAGCCTCGCATGGCTTCCGGCGCTGCAACAAGACAAAGAGCACTGGCTGCAGGTGAGGATTTCGCCCCGCCTTTACCTGGCTCCCCATGTCTGGTGCACAGACACACCGTCTCTGGTCTACCAGTACCAGGAGTCCTTCTCGATATGGTCGCCTGAGGAGACAGCCAAAGAACTGAGAAATTTTTTGCAGCAGCCTGATAATACCTGAATACAGGCTGTGCGCACAGGCTGCGCCGGCTTGCAGTGAAGAACAAAAGAGGCCGGGCGGGCCGGTTACACCGTGGTTCCGCCCGGAACCAGAATTTTGGTCATCTTCCGGAGAGTTCTGGCGAACTCTTCCTGAAACTGCCTGCTTTCCCGGTCCGTAAAAGAATCAAAAGCTACAAGAGAGCAATCCTTCATGACGGCCAGAAAGCGAAGCAGGTTTTCCTCCGCCATCTCGTGATACTGTGTTTCCTGCTCGCCTGCGTCCGGATTGTCTCTTATGGCCGCAAGCTTTTCTTCAAGCTCTGCATCCGGAGAATTAACACGGCTTCGGAAAACTTCCAGGATCAGGGTAAAAATGGCGTCAACCCGGTTGCTCTTGATCAGCGTAGGCGTATGGAAAAACGAAGCATCCTCCTGTACACAGATGCCGCTTTTCTCCAGCATCAAAACCCGCTCAAACCAGTTGAGCGTATAGCGCATGTGCGCATCCAGACTCCATCTGCCCTTTTCCCAGACATGGGCCCGGAGGATTTTGTTCAAGCTCTCCAGACACTCCTTCTGAGTGCTGAAATCATAGGACCCCAGAAGCGCCCCTTCCTGGAAAATATCCACCCCGGGTTTTCGGGCATCCCCGGAAACCTCCGCGCACAGGATGCGGGCCTCGTCCCCGGCTCTGGCCACCAGGATTTTCCACGACGTCCCGCCCGGCGCAGCCCGCTGAAGTTCTGTCGCGGATTCCGGAGGCACAACTTTGTCGGCGATTGCCGGCTGCAAAAAAACCGCACGCAAATGCGGACTTAAATCCACGACCTCCAGGGCACGGGAGAAAACCGCAAAATCTTTTTCCTCCAGGGGTTGGGCAAGGCTCAGCCTGCCGGGTTCCAGATAGGGCTCCAGGACTTCCATGACAGATTCCAGCCCGGCATGCCAGTGCGCACTCCGGGGGTCCTTGCCCTGCTCAATCCATTTTCTGGCTTTCTCTGCTGTCTGCGCCATTGCAGTTCCCCCTGCTCTCAATTGCAAAACAGTCGGCGGATTCTCTTCTTTATTTGTCAGAGCCGGCTCCATCTCCAGCGGCAAAAAAAGAGAGCCCGCCTCACAGCCTACAAATTTTACAGCCACTGAGCAAACTCCGCAGGAGCTATCATTGCCGGATGTCACACGGGGCCGCTGCGGTGTAAAGCAGCAGACCTTCCGTTGTTTAACATAAGCCGGAGAGCCGGGCAAACATAAAGAAAAAAAGCCAAGTAAAAATTTGACAAACGGCCGGGCTTATAATAAGAGCCCAATATTATGACAGAAAAAAAAATACAAAAAATTCTCGCCAACGAACAGAACCTGATCCG
>JAWOFF010000125.1:0-31301 GCA_046482325.1 Desulfosalsimonadaceae bacterium | reverse complement strand
AACTCGCATCCGGGATAGTCGGGACCTCGGCTACTGTCCGGGAAGTGTTTTCCGTAATACACCCGGTCAAAAACAAAATAAGCAAAACAGCGCTACATGCTGAGCATAAAAATGCGGAACATAAAAATTTCTTCATTTCATCACCCCCTCCTTTCTTGCATTTTTGTTTTTTTCCGCAATGGCCTTCCCGGAGCAGATCCCCGACCCTCCGCGGATTCCGGGAAAGGGATGGTTTACGCCCCGGAAAAACCATAGACCCCGCACGAAAAAGAGATCCGTTTTTAATTGTTGCTGATTATATATTCTCCCCGGTCTGCCGGGGCGATTTGCCGGATGATGAAAACAAGAGAACAGGTAGTACGGTCTGATAGAGCACGTAACAGCAGCGGAAGCCGCGCTGTAATAAACCATTGAGCAGCGGACCTGATTTTGCCGGATACGACAGAAGGTAGTTTAAACATCGTTTTTAGCAGATCTTGTAATAGCGCAACGATTCCGCCTTCTCCAGTTGCAGGCATATAGCTCATAACCACCCGGTTGCCGGCATGATCATTGAGCGGAAAAAGTTTTCCAATTTTGTTTTTATTTTCAAACTTATGCCGGTAACAAATGCCCTGTCAAGAAAAATCGGGCATATTCTCATAATTTTTACCGGCCGCATGCTCTCTTTTCACCCTGCAGCGTCTGCTTTTGCCTTTTCCTGCCCTTGGCTGCCGGGGCAGCCTCAACGGTTTTATTCCTGGCTGGATAGTTTTTCCGCAGCAGCTTTTCTGCTTGACCCGGTTTTTCAAGAACCGGATAGGTCGGTGCTGCCTGCGTGCGGACTTGAAGGCCTCTGGTGGCGGGCTCTGTTGAAAAAGAAGCTGCCGCCGGCTTCTCCGATCTGGACGGCATAAAAGAGGAAAACAACTAAGCAGTGGATTTTAGAAAAGAGATTATGCCGGACTAACAAAAAAAAGCGGCAATCAGTTCCCGAAAACTGATTGCCGCTTTTGTGTTGTCCAGCCGCCTTAAAATAATTCAGAAATAAATAGGTTTAAAAATTTGAAACGCTCAGTTTAGGTTTCAGGCATTTTTTTCCTCAGCCCGGTCCTGCATCTGCTGTTGCAGCCGCTGGTCCGGGTCACCGGAGTTGTCGGGTCCGGGTTTTAGTGTAAGCCGGATTCGTTTCTCCTCCGGCAGCACCTCGAGCACCCCGGCGTTGACGGTTTGTCCGGGCGCAAAATCCTCCAGGGGATTGCGGCCTTTTTCCGCCGGCACCTCGGAGACGTGTACCAGCCCCTGTACGCCTTCCTCGATTTCCACGAACAAGCCGAAGCTTGCAACGCTGGAGACTTTTCCGGACACCCGGGCCCCCGGGAGATATCTCTGGACGAGCTCCTGCCAGGGATGGGGATAAAGCTGCTTGATTCCCAGGCGCACCCGCTGATTCTCACGGTCGATGTCGAGAATCTTAGCCTCCACGGTATCGCCTTTTTTATAGTGTTCCGAGGGTTTTTTGATTTCCTGGCCCCAGGACAGATCCGAAACATGGACAAGGCCGTTAATACCCTCTTCAATGGCCACAAATATGCCGAAATCCTTGATCTTTTTTATTTTTCCGGCAATCACCGAACCCACGGGATAGCGCCCGTGCAGATCATCCCAGGGATTGGGGATAAGCTGTTTAACGCCCAGGGTCACCTTCTGGCTCTGCCTGTCGATATCAAGCACCTGTACCGTTATTGTCTCACCGGTCTCATACAGGCTGGCAGGATGCCTGACCTGGGTCCAGGACAGGTTGCTGACATGCACCAGCCCGACAATGCCGCCCAAATCCACAAACAGTCCGTAATCGGTGATATTGCTGATGGTGCCTTCCACCACGTCGCCGATACTGAGACGTTCGAGCGCCTCCTCTTTTTTTCGCCTGCGCTCTTTTTCCACAAGGGCCCGCCGGGAGAGCACGATATTCTGATTTTTTCTGTCAAACTGCAGAATAAGAAACTGCTGGTCTGTGTCAATCCAGGCGCTGAAATCGCTGATGCGGCCCACATCAAGCTGCGAGGCAGGCAGAAAGGCTTTGAGCCCTCCCACGTCCACGATAAAGCCGCCCTTTTTCTGTGAAACGATACGGCCGGAAACCGGCTCGCCCGCATCGTATTTTTCGGCAAGCTCATTTAAACGCATGGCCGTCTCGACATTTTTCCGCGACAGTACAGGATAGCCGTCTTCATCTTTTTGCACCAGCAGCACATTTACAGTATCGCCTACCGACAGGTTGAATCCCCCCTCTGCATCCAGGAACTCGGAGCGATCCACCTCGCCCTCGGCCTTGTATCCAATGTCGATAAGCACCCGCTCATCGTCAAAGTCAACCACCCGGCCTTCCACAATTTCTCCGGCCTCAAAGCCTTTGAAAGTCTGCTCGTAAACGGCCATGAGATCTTCCTGGCTCATTTCCGAAAACTCGTCTTCGCCGGTATTGCCGGGATCGCTCCCGGAAAGGCTGAAACGCTCTTTATAATCACCGGTATAATCCGTATGCATTACCTGTGCACCTCCAAATCGATTTTCCGCCGCCCGCCGTCGATCAAAAAAGGCATCCAGCCGGCTTGCGGCCAGGATGCCTCGTTGCACGAGCTATGTAGCACTCTGTAAAAAGCAGCACCGGAAGCCGTCCTGTCTCACTAAACGATCAGCCGGCAGGCAGGGGATTACTCATAAAATAACAATTAAAAAACCGATTGCAATAAAAGGGGATGGCAACAAGCGGGGACTCGTGCTGCAGCAGACTCAGAAAGGCATGCGGATCTCAATCTCCCGGCCATAGGCATAAAGCTCTGCATTGGGGTATCTTTTCTGAAAAACCCGCCGCATGGCGGCATTCTCACGTATCACAGTAGCGGTAAAGGCCGTGTAGCAGTTTTCTTTGGCAATTTTTTCCAGAATCTCCAGCAGGAAACCGGCAATCCCCATGCCCTGATACTCTTCCTTTACCAGAAACGCCACTTCCGCTTTATCAGAGTCACCTTCGCCGTAATAGGAGGCAATAGCGATGATTTCTTTGTGCTTGCCCCTCTGGGCAAGTCCCACAATGCTCATGTTTTTCCGGTAATCCACGGTGGCCCATTGCTTCTGCAGCATTTCCCGTTTAAACACCCGTTTGGGCTGGAAAAACCGATAATAGATGCTCTGGTCGCGCAGCGAATACAAAAAATTGCGCACCCCGAATTCATCCGAAGACAAAAGCGGCCTGAATTCCACGCTCTTTCCATTGGCCAGTTCCATTGAGAACTTGTAATTATCCAGAAATATAAGATCCTGCCTGCTCGGCGGGACCTGGTCGGCAAAAATATAATGGCGCTTTTTGGCCTCGTTTATCAGGGTTTCCCGGAATTTTGGATGCGCAATCTGGGCAAGCTCCATCACCCGCTGGTAAATCCCTTTCCCGTGGAGCTCGGCAATACCGTATTCCGTGACGACCACGTCCACATCCCCCCTAATGGTAGCTATTCCGGCGCCTTCGCTGAGATGGGAGACAATCCGCGAGACCTTGCCGTTTTCTGCCGTTGAAGGCAGGGCAATAATTGAGAACCCGTCCTTGCTCATCTTGCTGCCCCGTGTAAAATCAACCTGGTCGCCGATGCCGCTATAGAACAGGTATCCCCTGGAATCCGAACAGGCCTGCCCCGTCAGATCCACTTCCAGAGCGGAGCTGAGCGAGATCAGATTATCGTTTCTGGCGATCACATTGGGGTCGCTTACATACTCCGAGGACCGGAAATAGAAAAGCGGGTTGTCGTCCACATACTTATAGAGATCCTTTGATCCCATGCAGAGCGAAGTGACAATGCGGTTGCCAAGCAGGGTCTTTTTTTTGTTGGTAATCACCTTCTGCCGGAGCAGGGCAAGCATGCCGTCTGTGATTACCTGGGTGTGGATGCCAAGATCCTTTTTCCCTTTGAGATAGGGCAGTACGGCATCCGGCAGATGGCCGAATCCCACCTGCAGGGTGGCCCCGTCGTCTATCAACTGAATCAGGTAATGGGCAATCCGCTCCACCACTTCCTGATTTTTAACGGTCGGGGCAAATTCCACCAGCGGCTCTTCATAATAGACCAGGCAATCAATATCATCCACATGAATATGGCTGTCGCCCCAGGTTTTGGGCATGTTCGGGTTGACCTGGGCGATTACAGTCCGCGCCGTGCGAAGCCCCGCAAGAGTAATATCCACGGAAATGCCCAGGCAGCAGAAACCGTGCTCATCCGGCGGGCTTACCTGCACCAGGGCTACATCCAAATTCACCTGGCGCGAGTAGAAAAGTTCCGGAATCTGGGAGAGATATACCGGCAGGTAATCAATTTTCCCCTCAAATGCAGCCTGCCGCATATAGGGGCTGATAAAAAAAAGCTTCAGGTAGAAGCGCTCGGTAAAATGGGGTTCGTGCACGTAATCTGCAAGGGTGGCTGAGAGCATTTGATAAATAAACACATCCTGTATGCCGGGATCTGCCACCATGGCCCGGATCAACTGCTGCGGCTCCCCGCAGCCTGTGCCGATAAATACACTGCTGCCGATTTTGATCTTTTTGACTGCCTCCTCAGGCGCAGCCGTTTTTGCCGAATACAGACTGCCGGAATTCAAACCGGGCCTCCTTTACGCTTCCTGCGGGCTGCCCCCAAATGTATGAGGGCGGGATGGTTTTGCTGACCTGTACACAATAGCCGATAATTGCCTGACAAGCAAATACTGAAAAACCTTCCCGCCCCGGCAGCAATACGGAATCAAAAAGGATCGCATTAAAAGCTCATCTGCGTCCTTAATCCCACTATATACGCGGCATCGGCGTCTTCATCACCCCTTGGGTTGGCGATTATCTGAAAATCGGGGGAAACAGCCAGGTGCTCATTCAAATAATAGCTGTAGTATGCCTCGAAATGATACTCATCGCCGGCATCGCCACGGGTACCATCCACAAGCCTGTCATGGGCGTAATTCTCCAGGAAATCCTCATAATCATCATTTAACATGGCCATGCCAAACGCCATGCCAAACCTGTCATCGGGCCTATTCCATCGCCTGCCTGTAATCTCCCCGCCCAGGCTGAAGCTCTGCTCTATTGCTCCGTAGGGTTCAAAAATCAGGCCATCATTATCGTCAGATATTGCTGCTCCCTGCACGGCCGCAATATCATCATCCTGCCAGCCATACCTGGCAAAAAGGGTGATGTCGGAGCTTAGTCGCTGATCGAAGGACACCCCGAATCCGAAGTTGGCTTCATCCGCATCATCTGCAGGTCCTCCGCTGATCAAAGCTTTTGCATCATTCCATTCCAAATGGTGACGATCATTGCCCCATCCATAAAAGCGGTAATTTCCCTCCAGGTCGTTAAATTCAGGGTGAAATGCTATCTCTGCGGCATAGAACATATGGTTGGCAAGATCTTCCCAGTCAGTATCCGCGGAAAGAACGGCCGCTTTAAAATCAAAAAGTTCATTGGGGGCGGCAACAAGCTGCAGACCCGGGCTATAGTCACCCGGCCACTCCATGGCCAGCTGGTCCACAAAAATATCAGCCATAAACTGCGTGGTCTCATCCTTGGCCACCCTGTTGTCATCCAGAAGCGTGACAGGATCCAGTTTACCCGCAGTAAGGCGCAATCTTTCATCAAGAAATCCAAAGCTCCACAGGGCCTCGGAGATCTCCAGCTCGCTATCCATACCTCCCATGGCATCGGCATTGCTGCCGGTTAGAGAGCCGATTTCATCTGTCACATTATCTCCGTCCCCGCTTTCCAGATGGAGAAAACCTGTTCCCCATCTGTCCAAATCGATCTCTATCTCCAGATCCGCCGAGTAGGATCCGTCCAGAGCATCGTCATCCTCCCAGTCATCTTCCATATAAGCGTTTTGCACGATGCCTGTCACGCCGCCGCCTATGCTTATGTGCGAAAACTTCTCTTTTACTGCCCGAAGCTCTTTCCACTCCTGCTCGCTTTCTGCAGATGTCTCCTCGTTTTGCTCCACCCGTTTTTCAAGTTGTTCGATCCTTCGCTTAAGCTCCAAAATTTCCTTCTGAGCATCTTGGCCGGCCGACGCATGAAAAGGCAGAATCAGTAAAAACGTTGCCATCAGACCAAGCACAAACCAGTATTTTGCCTTGCCGTTCATTATCCGCTCCTTTCTTTTTTACGGAAACTGCCGGGCGGCTCCGCACGGCAGTTGATCCCTCTAATTTGTTTTCATATCCCTGGCCTGCACCCAGATGACCGCATCCTGGGAGAGATCCTTGTCCCTGTAGCTATCCTCGGGGCCGGCGCCCAAAGCGCAGAATCCCCACCATCCGGATTTGGGGATGCCGAAAGCGAACTGCCCGTCTGCATCCGCCTTGATGGTCATGGTAACAAAGGCATCCTGTGGAGCTCTTACCTCGGCCTTTTCAGCAAATGCATTATCTGCCGTAAGGGGCTTGTGGTTCATGTACTCCACCTCGATTTTCGCATGAGGAAGCGCTTTCCCATCCCTTTTTACCACTGCCCGGAATACATTGCCCGTCCACAGGGCGTAGGGCTTGTCCAGAGGGACGATTTCCGCGGGAAGCCCCAGCTCTGCATCCCAGTCCGTGGGAAACCCCGCTGTATTTACCACCATCTTGGTGATCTGCTGGATATAGCAGTCTTCCTCCTTTTCATAATAGGGCGAGGGCACCAGGCAGAACACATTATCGCCCATTCCCCGCAGCCGGTAGCTGGCCTCGTATGCCCTGCCGCTGTTTGTAAGGCTCTTCCACGAAATCGGCTCAAGGCTGTCAAGCAAATCCTTTTTGCGGCCCTTTCGGACTACAAAAAATTCTTCCGGCTTTTCCATATCCATGGTATGCCCGGCCTCAAAAGGATGGGTGAACACCAGTTTCAGATCAATGCTCTTAGCTTTTTCAAGAGCAGTCTCCGGTGTATACATCATCTGAAAGTGGGCCGAAGCAGGCACTGCCGCCAGGACTACTGCCATGAAACCCGCCATAATCAATACTTTTTTCATCATCAGTCTCTGCCTCCTTTTTTTCACCTGAAAAAACCGCCTTCTTCATTACGAAACACTTCAATTGCTGCTGCTTAAAAAATATCTTCTCCGTCAACCTCCACCTTGTGCCCTGGCCCGGCATCCAGGATGACCTTGTAGGGGCCCTCAGGTTTTTCAAAGGTAAACATGCCCCTCTCATCCATACTGCCTTCTTCAAGCACCTTGCCGTTCTCGTCTACCACACGGACTGCGGCACCGGCTGCTGAAGAGCCGTCCGAAAAGCCGCCTTCACAGCTCACCGTTCCGTCTCCGTTTTCCCAGCAGGAACAAAGCGGCGTGTGTGCCAGGGCCGCTGCGGCGGCAAGCACAAGCACCAGCACCGCAGAGGCAGTCCAGACTTTTCTGATCATAGAAACCTCCTTTTTTTGTTTTAAGTTGATAAAATCCACAAAATATATTACTGCTCGCCCGCCGCCTGAGCCTTTTTTCTCCAAAAAAGCGCGGCGGGAAGACGAACAAATGCAATACCGGCAACCAGGCTTGCTGCCAGGCCATAAAACAGCCACATTGCCTGAAAGCCCGTAAGCCCCAGCGCAGATCCGCCAGAGAAAATCAGGCTGGACAGAAGCAACCCCAGCATAACGGGATATACGGCTGCAAAGAGCATCCATCTCCATGATCCGGTCTGTACCTTGATCATGAGAAGCGCCGGGATGCAGGGCGGATACAGGGCAAAAAAGATCATAAACGCCAGTGCGTGCAAGGGGGTAAATCCCGCTTGCTGCTCCCTGAATTCCTGTGCCGCATCGCCGGAGCCCTGTCCTTCCGCCTGATAAATCCCGCCGATGACCGCTACAGCGTTTTCCTTGGCCGCAAAGGAGCTGATTAAGGCAATGTTTATCCGCTGGTTGAATCCGGCCCACCTGGTCACCGGCTCCAGCCATGTGCCCAGCCGCCCCATAACGCTTGTGTTGATTCTCTGGGCGTGCAAATCCCTTCTCAGGCGCATGCGGCTTTTTTCGAGCTGCTTTAGGGCCATGACCACTGTCCTGGCAGGCGGCTCTTTTCTTCCCCTTTTCACGATCCGGAAAAAGGCGGGATTCATTTCCGCAAAACGCTTGTTTACCGCTTCTAAGGCCTCGCGGCTGCTTACTTTATTGGCTGCCCGGCTGTATTTTTCCTGAAACCGGATCAGCTCGAGCACCTTGTCTTTGCTCTGCAATTTTCCCTGGTACGGGGTAGTCTCCGCTGTATGCAGAAACTCAGCCACTGCCTGCTCCGCCTTTTGCTCGTATCTTTTCGCTGCATTTTCCTCCAGGGAAGGAAACCGCAGAAGTATAAACAAAACCACGGCCACCGCGGCCACTACCGTGATAATCTTTTTTAGAAAAATCCAGATCCTGTCCGCTGTACTGCGCGCCACCGCCGAAAAAGAGGGGATATGATAGGCCGGCATCTCCATGATAAAAGGCGCGCTCTCCCGGTTTTTGAGCACAGTGCCGGAGAGCAGCCTGGCAACGGGAAGCGCCATGAGCAAAGTAACAGTGGATATAAAGAACATGGCAGGCCCTCTGGCGAATGAAAAATAGGCGCCGATCAGGAGCAGGTACAGCGGAATCTTGGACATGCAGTTCATCAACGGCACGACAAGTATAGTCGCCAGCCGGGACCTCTCGTCCGGCACCGCCCTGCAGGCCATAATGCCGGGAATCGCGCATCCGCCGCACACCACACCGCCCAGCACCAGGGGGAGGACAGACTGGCCGTGCAGACCGAAGCGTCGCAGAATCTTGTCCAGCAAAAAAGCCATCCGCGCCAGGTAACCGCTGTTTTCCAGTACTGCTATCAGGCTGAACAAAATGATAAATATGGGAATATAGTTAAAAACAGCCTTTATGCTGTCCACAAACCAGAGCACGAACGAACGGATCACCGGGTCGAAGACAAAGCCCTTCTCCGGCAGGAGGCCTTCCACGCCGCCCCTTATCCAGTTCAGCAGGGGAAGAAAATAATTGGTCAGATTGTATCCCTGCCCTATAGCGAGTTCGTAGATAAAAAAAACAACGGCAACCAGGATAAGCGGACCCAGGTAGCGGTTGCAGACAATCCGGTCCACCCTGTCCGTCAGTGTCTCTTTTGCCGCTGAAACCGCCTGAACGCATTCCTGATATATGCTGCGGGCCGTTTGATGGCGGACGGCGCCGATAAACCGTTCCGCAGGCAATTGCTGCTTTTCTTCAAATTCTTTTCTCTGCCGCTCAACTTCCTCAAGCAAAAACTCCCTGTTCGGTGCCTGCCTGCCTAAAAACTCCCTGGCCTGGCTGTCCCCCTCCATCAGCTTGACCGCCAGCCAGCGCACCGGGTAATCCAGCCCGGCAATACCTGCGAGACTGGATACAATCTTTTCAAGATAGGGCTCAAGTTCTGCATAGTCTATTCTCAGGGGCTGCCATGCATAATCCGGCCGTGACATCCTGCAGACCGCTTCCTGAATTTTCTTCTTTCCCCTGCCTTTTCTGGCCACAGCCGGCACCGCTTTTGCGCCAAGCCTCTTCTCAAGAGCTGCCGTGTCTATTTCCAGTCCTCTTTTTGCGGCCACATCCATTTTGTTTATGGCAAGCACAGCTGGCGGACCCATTTCCAGAAGCTGCAGTGCAAAATAAAGATTCTGCTTTAAATTGGCCGCATCCAGGATGCCAAGAACAGCCGAGGGCTTTTCGTGCAGAAGAAAATCCCTCGCCACCCGCTCCTCTAAAGAGTAGGAGCTCAGGCTGTAGGTGCCGGGCAAATCCACCAGCTCGATCTTTTCTCCCTGCACGCGAAAGCCGCCGGACTTTTTCTCCACGGTCACCCCGGGATAATTGGCGACAAACTGCCGGGCCCCGCAAAGCATGTTAAAAACCGTGGACTTGCCGGAATTGGGCTGTCCTGCAACAGCAACTAGTTTGGGATTCGCGGGACTCATGTCTGTTCCACCTCCACATAGCCGGCTTCCGAATGCCTGAGGCTGACCATATGATCATCCAGGCGGAGCTCCACGGGATCCACCAGCGGGGCATTGCGCAGAACCTCAAACTCAAAGCCGGGAATAAATCCCATATCCATAAGCCTCTGGCCCAATTGACCGCCGATCCGCACCTGTTTGATTATGCCTTTTTTTCCTGGAGTTAATTTGTCAAGCGTCACGATCCCTCCTTACCCATTTTCACATGGCTGCACGATCACCTTTTCCGCCATTCCCCGGCCAAGCATGATCCGATTGTCCCCCACTGCCAGAAGCAGCGGCCCATGGTTGTAATTGCTCATCACCGTAGCCTCGATATCCGGAAAAATCCCCATGGATTCCAGCCTGAGCCAGAGTTCTCTGCCTGCATCCAGATCCACAATGACTATCCGCCTGCCGGGAGCCATGCCGGCAAGGGGCTGCGGCTGTTCTGCGCCTACGTCTGCTGCAACTCCTTTTGCTGTCCTGCGCTTTACAAACATCTTCATCCGCTCCTTGCTTGCTTGATTTCACAGCCAATAAAAAAAGGCGCAACCGGACGCCTGAATCATCTCGCCCGTTACGCCTTCACTTTCTCCGCGCCTTCTGAAGGCCGAAGACCGTAAGGCCTCCTATTTATAATTAGTTTCAGCTAACTTTAAAAGGAAACACTAGTTAATATGCCAAAAAATTTTTGTCAACCGCTTTTTTCCTGCCATGCACCCGCCCTGGACATCTGCCTGCTATCCGATATCAGCCAGCAGCCGGGTCAGCCTTTTCCGCAGCATCTCCAATTGCTTGGATTTAAAGGAACTGCGTGTTTCCTCCAGGACATTTATTGCCTCGGCAATCGCCTGTTTTAACTTGCGCTCCCGGTCCCCGGGGGGATAAAAATCCGTCAGCCCCGGCAGATCCTCTGTATCACCGCGGTTTTTTACAATCGCGGAGACAAGGCAGCAGTGCTTATCGATTCGCTCTTGCAGATCTTTTACGCTTTCATTCACTGCTTCAATAAGCTCGTCTTTCTGAACATTCATGTAATTAGAAGGCCCTTTTGTTATTTGTTATTTCTAACTTTATTTCCCAAAAAAATGCCGCTATTTCAGCACCTGCCTCCAAAGCGACTCAACCGAACGATTCTCAAGTTTACCGCAGATTCAAGTTTGAAACGCTCAGTTCAGGTTTTACCCGGGGACTTTCCATCCTTTGCGGAATCCGCACGGATTTTCAGCTCGCATGCAAAATTATCGGAACGTTCCCGGCATTTCTCCGGTTTATAACCGTGAATGCGGTATTCCGCAAAGTTTTTCAACCAGTCCTCTCCTGTACGCGGACATTCCTGGATAAACGCCATAAAATCGGTCAGACTCTCAAGCGTGCTCTCGCTGAGGGTATGTTCCATTTTGCAGGCTTCCCCGTCGGCCATCTGCTCGTCGATATTTAAAATATCCGTCAGAAACCGGAACAGGATGGAATGCCGGCGCCGCATTTCACGGCCCACGCTCAGCCCCTCGCCGGTCAGCTCAACATACTCATATTTTTCATAATGGACCAGCCCCCTTTTGCCCAGGGTTTTGAGCATGCTTGTAACCGTGGGCATTTTCACATCCAGGCGTTTGGCGATATCCTTTACCCGCACAACCCTTTTTTCCCTGGCAAGGTCGAAGATCGCCTCCAGATAGTCCTCCATGACCGGAGTCAGGGGCTTTTCCGATGTATGCTGTTTATTGGAATTTGCCATCCATCACACTTAGTTTGAGCACGCTAACAATTTTACCTAAAACTAATAAAAGCAGCTTCTCATTTTGTCAAGCTTTTTTTCACCCTATCCCTATCCCTAGGGACGCCCATTAAATTATAAATTTCTTGCAAGAAATTTATAATTTAATGGGCGTCCCCCTGCTTGGGCGTCCCCCTGCTTCAAAAAAACTATTGACAGGCGAAAAGTATTTTAACTATAAGATGGATCTTTAAAATACAGGAAATCAGAAGTATTTCCATTTGCGTTTTTAAAAAGCTACAGCAGTACAAACAAAAGCAATCAAAAAGCCACGAAGGCAAAACCAGGCTGAAGCCTGTATTTGCCTTCGTGGCTTTTTTTATGTGTTTGGCCGCAACGAGGTCGAAATGGAAAGGAGGTGATACTGCACCGCATTAAAAACGTTACAATAAGGATAGGGAAGGCAGCCGCGACCGGCCAGTCTGCTCAAGCTGCCTTCCCGGGCAAAGCCCCCTCGGGGGAGGGATGCCTATGACCTACCTTATTTTCAAATCATCCCTGTGTCAATCCAGTTGACAAACTCACTTTCAAATTGGATTGCACCCCGGGCGGGCTTGGCTGAGCGTACAACCTTTTTTCCTGCTTTATAAGGAGATACAAAAATGAAAGGTATTCAGCTAAGCCTTGCCGTATGGCTGATGGCGGCACTTTTATGCTGTCCGCCATCGCCTGCGCAGGCAAAAAAAACAGACTCCAGTGAGGATACCCCGACCTACCGCCTGGACAAGGTCATCATCCGATCCCATCCAAAACGGGAAAAAGCAATGGAGGTAACACAGGATGTTACGGTGATTAACGTGGACAAATTCAAAAAAGCGGGCAAGGTTCATAACATCCAGGACCTTTTGAGTGAGACCCTGGGCCTGGATGTGCAGCGCTCCAATATTACTCCCAGCCCTTCTGAGCAGGTATACATCCGGGGACTGGATCAGTCGCGGATCCAGATATTTCTGGATGGAAAACCCATGCGGCTGATGGGAAGAATGGGATATTACAAAATCGACTGGACTACCATGCCGCTGGACAACGTGGAAAGCATTGAAGTCATCCGCGGCAGCCATTCTCTGCTCTACCCCTTCTCCATGGGCGGAGCCATCAATATTATCACCAAAAAAGGCAGGCAGACAGACCAGCTCAAGCCCGACATATCCGTTTCATCCGAGACCGGCTCTTACGGTATGGAAAGCTACAGTGCCAACATCCAGGGAGGCCTGCTAAACGCCATCGGCTACTCCTTTGCCGCCGCCGACCGAAGCGGGGACGGCTACCTGAGAAACAACCATTATGACACCAGCAGCTTCAACTCCCGGATCTCGCTTTTTTTGCCCACTCATGGGACCCTGACGGCCGGCTGGGATTATGTTGATAACCAGACCGGCTATGCAGTAATTAATGATCCGGATGACCCTGCCAGTGACTACGATCCGGATTACCCGGTGGTTCGTGCCGATGAAATCGACACCTTTACCCACGATTATGAGGGCAAAGCCTATGCCGGCGGAGATTCCTACTGGGAAAAAAGGACCAACGAATACAGCCTGCTTTTTGAGCAGCCCCTGGGTCCAGGTGATCTGGAGGCCCAGATTTACCAGCACCAGTCCGAACGCGACCGCCTCTATTACAGTGCCAGCGGGGAACAGAACAGGCAGCTGGACACGGAGGAGTTAAACACCGGCGGGTACATTAAATACCTGGGCGTTGAACTCATCGAGAATCATTCCTTTTCACTGGGCGGCGGATACCGGGCTCAGGGCGATGATGACAATGAGGATTTCTATGAAATCTTCTCCGGCTATTTCCAGGATGTTTGGACCCTCGCCCCGCCTTTGACCCTCACATGGGGGACGCGCTACTACGAATTCCACAGCGACGCCTACCGGACGGGGTTCCCCGGATGGGGCATATTTTATCAACTCAGTGCTGCAGAACAGGCAAAATATGAATATCGCCGCGTTGAGGACGAATGGTGCCCCAAAGCCCGCCTGAACTATGATGTGAATTCCGGTCTGAGTCTCTATGCCTCAGTAAGCCGGGAGATGCGCATGCCTTGAATCTGAGATCTCTGGAGATGGGCGCAGGGTGCGTCCAAAGAAGCTTATATGGCGGCGAATCCGGAACTCGAAACAGAAACCTCCTGGACCTATGAAACAGGACTGCTGAAAAAACTGTGGTGGGGTACAAAACTCCGTGCGGCCACCTACTATATGGACATCTCGGACTATCAACAGCACAACTATATCTCCGGGGAGCCAAGCACGCAGGTATACAACATCGACGTAGAGCTCTACGGGGTGGAGCTGGAGCTAAGCAAAAGCTTTGCCAACGGCCTGAGCGGCTATCTTTCCTATACATGGAAGGACTGGTCCCAAGACGACCACCCCTTTGACACGGAAAAAACCCATTATTTCATGGAGAACCAGCCGGAGAACACGATCAAACTCGGGCTGAACCACAGGCTCTGGGAAGGCGGCTTGGTGACACTCAACGCAAAATATATGGATGAGCGGGAAAGCAAACAGGATGAGACATTGCACAGTGTCATTACTGCCAATATCGGGGCGCAGCATACCTTCAACTTCGAATACACGGATTTTACTCTGAAAGGCTATGTCAACAACATTACGGATGAGGACTATGAGCTGCGTGCCGGTTACCCCATGCCGGGCATTACAGCCGGCATCCGAACCGAGTTTAAATTTTAAGGGATGATGTAAACCAGCAACAGCCCGGCGTTTGCAGCGCAGGCGCCAGCAAATTTTTCATTGCAAGGAGAAAACCCCATGAGTAATACAAAAACATATTCAAAACTCAGGCTTTTTACCCTAACAGGCCTTTTCCTCATGCTTCTTTTCGGGCCCCTTTTTCAACCGCCAACCCTGGCCAAGCCGCCAGAAGGCAAATTCCTCGTTATCGGCACAGGTCCCGCGGGGCCTGAACATGCCACCCTGAAAGCGATAGAGTCCATCAAAAAAGCCGATCTCCTAATCTGTTCGGATTCGATTGAGAAGCGGTTTGCCGAATATCTCCAAGACAAAAAAATCATGAGCACCCGGCCCTGGAAGGACATGTTTTCCTACAAGGGGCACTCCTGGCGAAAACTGCGCCAATCCGATCCTGAACTGATCAAGGAATTTCATCAGAACCGGATAGCGAAACGGGAATGCCTCATCGGCCAGATCAAAGAAAAAATGCGGGAAGGCAAAACCGTGGCGCTTCTAAACAGCGGGGATCCCTGCCTGTTCGGCCCCTGCCATTGGTTTGTGGAAGGCTTTGATCCGACAAACGTCGAGATTATCCCCGGCGTGGGGGCATTTTCCGCGGCCATGGCGGCCCTGAAAAAATCCAGCATCCCGGCCTATGATGCCCGGTTCGTGATGCAAACCGCTCCTGAATTTTTATTCGGGCCCTCCCCCGCGTCAAAAAAACAAACAGAGAGCGCTGTCCTTACCGGCATTTCTCAATACCCGGGCACCCTGGCTTTTTACATGGCCCTTCCGGAAATCAGAAGCCTGGTACAGCAGCTCAAAGCGCACTATCCGGACACACTGCCCATTGCCATTGTATATTACGCGGGCTTTCCGGAAAAAGAGAAAGTGGTAAAAACAAATCTGTCCGACATCATGCAAAAAATCAAAAATATGGATGAAAACTGGCTGGGCATGGTTATCGTTGGCCGATGCCTGGAGGGAAAGCCGTATCAAACCCGGTTGGAACAGATGCCCCGAAAATAAGAAAAGGAAAGAACATCAACGAACGCCTTCCCGCATACACCAAACGATGAGACCCTAAAGCCACGAAGGTAATGGCAGGCAGAAGCCTGCCATTACCGGCCGCAGGGCAGGGCAAACGGGTTGAAAAGGACACGAATGAAGACGGAAAAACCGACCAGATCTCCTTCTTTGATGCAAGCAGCCGCATTCAACGCCTGGAAATCAACAACAACAAAGCCCCCTGCTTCTCCTATGCACCGGCATCTGCGGTTGCCTGCCCTGTGGGCGACAAGGGTTGATTGTGCAAATTTTTCATTGACAGGCCGGAACCGTTTCAACTAATGATAATTTTGTATAAATAGAGAATGCAGAAACTTTCACCATTCACCAAGCCATAAAGGCAGAAAAAAACAGACAAAAGTCTGTTCTGGCCTGGATGGCTTTTTTTATTGCTGGAAATGCTGCACCGGAAACGCTGAGAAAGGAACAAAGCATGCTTTTTGAACCGTTTCTGCGCTCAGGCGTAATGACGCTTCCCCTTGCTTTTATCTCCACCCTAAGCCGGTCCGGAATCCGCAACATTGCCCCCTATTCATCGATTATGCCGGTGCTGCGCCCCCTGGATCTGATATGCCTGGCATCTGCCAAAAAACGGGACACACTTGCAAACATCCGGAACAATGAAGAATTTGTCGTAAATATGGCAGGTGCAGCGCTCGCTGACAAAGTTATGCCACTTGCCTGCTACAGCTCTCCTGACAGCGATGTATTCGCAGACGCCGGGATAGCGGAAAAACCCTCCGGGCTGATCTGCGCACCGGGCATGGAAGGCGCCTATGCCTGGATGGAATGCAGCCTTCACGAGGAATACGAGCAACACGAATACGTTTTGATCATTGGAAAAGTCCTGCGGCTGGAGACGGATGACAATGTGCTCACGCCTGAAGGCTGCCTTGATGTGCAAAAAGCCCGCCCCCTTGTAACTACCGGGGCCAAAAATGGCATGAATTTCTGTACAGTAAAGGAACTAAACAAGTTTGAATCCTTTGACGCCATATTTTAGTCCAGGGAGTTAAACGGATTCGAATCTTTTGTTGACAAATGCAGAACTATAAGATATAAAGAACAATTTACCAATTACCAAAAGCCAAAATAATGGATGATAAGAAATCGTCCGGCTGGAATACACGCAAAACACGCTGAATAAACAGCGCGAATAAAAAAGCTGGAAAAGCCACGAAGGCAGAAACAGGTCGAAACCTGTAGCGGGCCTCGTGGCTTTTTTTATGCCCCAAAACCAAAGGGGCTTGTTGCAGAATTGGTCTTGATCATGTTCTCATTTATTGATAGTAGTTCTTATTTAAGGTGCTCTACGCTTAATAGGGAATCCCGTGAAAACCGGGAGCGGTCCCGCCGCTGTAACCCTGCTTCGCCAAACGGCTTGTCAGATCGAGGCCCAGAGAGGCGAAGCCCTTTTCAGCCTGAGATGCCACTGTCCGGCTCAAGCCGGATGGGAAGGCTGCTGAGACGACAGGGGAGCCAGAAGACCTGCCTTAATAAATGGTTCGATAGCCTGCGGTACGACAGGGACCGAAAGCCAAACAGCGACAGCAAAAGGGTCAAGAAAACTGGGTGCAGCCCTCTTTGTGCGTAAATGCGTACAGAGAGGGTTTTTTTTATTCCAGGACCGGCTTGCAGAAGAGACAGGAGAACTCGCAGGATGCACACAAAAAGCAACTTAACAAACCGAAAAAACCTTCTGTGTATCTGCCTTGCCTTTCTGCTCGCTGCTGTGCTTACCCCGGCCGGGGGGAGTGCAGGGCAGGCGGATACAGGGAAAACGGTGAAAAAGGATACAAACGAAGACGGGCAAATCGACCGCGTGGCCCATTTTGATCAAAACGGCCGGATACGGCGCCTGGAAACAGACAGCAACGAAGACGGGAAGATGGATCAGTTCCAGTATTATAAGGACGAGCGCCTTGTGCGCATGGAAAGGGACACTGATTCCAACGGAGATGTTGACTGCATCGACTATTTTTCAAAGGGGAAACGCACCCGGCAGGAACGCTTAAACGAGGCAGGCGAAACAAAGCGAATAACCTTTTTCGATGAAAAGGAAAATCCCCGAAAAATAAAAGCAGACACCTCGGCAAGCGGCTTTTTTGACACGCGCTACTACTTTCAAAAGGGAGTACCCGCCTTTTCCACGAAAGACAGGGATGAAAACGGCAAGCCGGACGTATGGCAGACCTATCATAACAAATCGCCCCTTACCCGTCTTGTAGACGAAAACGAAGACGGGCGGCTCGAGAGCGTTACATTCTACAACAGCGAGGGGCTTCCGCTGGAGAGCTACAATGATCTCAGCGAAGACGGAAAAATGGAAACTACCCGCTACTATAAAGACGGGGAAATCGCCTTTCAGGAAAAAGACGGCAACTATGACGGCATGACCGATGTCTTCACTGAGTTTGCAAACAATGAAGCGGCGCACCAGAAAAAAGACGGCAATCTTGACGGCCGCTTTGACATCTTTACCCGCTTCAAAGACGGCAGGCCGGCGACCCAGGAGAAAGACAGCAACTATGACGGCAAAAGAGACAGCTTCACCTGGTTTGATAAGGAAGGCCGGGTGAAAAAAATCAAGGAAGACAGCACCCATAACGGAAATATCGACCGCATCCGCTATTTTGAGGCAGGAGAGCCCACCCGCATGAAAGCAGACAATGACGGCGACGGCTACATGGAGACAGTCTCCTATTTCAAAAACGAAACCATCCGGCGGCAGACAGAAGATAAAACCAGGGACGGCCAGCCCAACACCACCGTTTTTTTTAACGCCCGCGGAGAAAAAAAGCGGGTGGAGAGCGACGAGGATTTAAACGGCACGTTCGATACCTGGCAGTATTATGAGAACAGCCAGCTGCAGCGGATCGAAAAAGACGAAAACGAGGACGGAAATGTTGATATGCGGGCCACTTACAAAAAGGGAGAAAAGCAGAAACTGATCCGCGACCCGGATCATGACGGCTATTTTGAAATCACCCAGCACTTTGACAGGCCTAAGTGGTCCATGGTCATGGAACAGGACGCAAATGCCGATAAAAAGCCGGAGGCCCTTTTTTTGTTCAAGGACGGGGTGCTGCGGCAAAAGGCGATAGACGAGAACGCCGACGGCCGCATGGACTTCCGGGAATACTATAGTGCCAAGGGAAAACTGGTAAGAGCCGTGGACTACCGTCACAGCGAGGAGAAATCCGATATATTCTGGTTCTACGACGAAGAGGAAAATCCGGTACGCGCGGAAAAAGACAAAAACGGCGACGGAAACACCGATGTATGGTTCTACTATACAGATGCCCGCATCGATTCGGTTGAAGAAGATACCAACCGCGACGGAAAGCCCGATATTTGGGAGAAATATGACAGCTCCGGAGCCCTTGTACAACGCAAAAAGGACCTGGATTACGACGGCACGCCCGATATCATAAAAGACGAACAGGCAGAGCAAAAAGAAGCGGAAACTGCTGAAAATTAGCAGCACAATTAGGATGAGACCCATTCGGAGGAGGCGTTATGATAGAATTTTTGTACAAAGGCGGCGTACTGGTAGCCCCAATACTTTTCTGCTCGGTCATTGCCTTTGCCATATTTGCCGAGCGGCTTATCCGCTTTTCCCGGCTCAGAAGCAGGGGGGCAGGTCTTGCGGAAAAAGTGGTCTCCCTTATCCGCAAGGGCGACAGCCAGGGCGCTTATGAAGCGGCGGTCAAAAGCGGATCGCCCATGGGCCATGTCCTTGCCCAGGCCATAGGGGTTGCCGACCAGGACCGCGAAATCCTCGAATCCGTTATCAGCCATGCAACCGATACCGAGGTGCGAAAGCTTTCCACATATACGCAGGCACTGGCCACCATCGGCAACATTGCCCCGCTGCTTGGCCTTCTAGGCACTGTTATCGGCCTGATAAAGGCTTTTATGGTCATCCAGGACATGGGCGGCAAAGTCAACGCCGCAGTCCTTGCGGGCGGGATCTGGGAGGCCATGCTGACCACCGCGCTGGGGCTTGCTGTTGCCCTGCCCACCATGGTGGCCCATTCATACCTGATCTCCAGGATTGAAAAGTACGAAGCAAGGCTGCAGGAAGGCTCAGTGACGTTTTTGAGGGCAGTCGCATCCCGTCAATAAACCTGGCATAAAACGGTGCAAACAGCCTGCAGCAACAAGACCGGAGAACAACAAGACCGGACAAGGGGATACAACACATGGCATTAACATTTAAAAAACGCGAGCGCTACTCCATCCAGGCGCCGCTGACATCGCTTATAGACATTGTGTTCATGCTGCTGATCTACTTCCTTCTGACCACCAATTTCATGGTGGATGAAGGCATTAAAGTAAAACTGCCCCAGGCAAAGGCCTCCGCCCCGCAGAAGCAGCAGGAGATAACTGTTTATGTGGATGAGAACGGCCAGGCCTACCTGATGGACCAAAAGGTCTCCCTTGATGAACTCTTTGCCAGGGTCAGGAAAAAAATCGGAAACGACAGGGACCGGCTGGTAGTGGTGAAATCAGACAGAAGCGTCGTTTTAAACAAAGCCGTCAAGGTAATGGATGTTGTAAAAGCAGCAGGTGCGGCAAGGCTCTGCCTGGCAACGGAAAGAGAATTTTAGGCCCATGAACGGCACAGAAGGAAAAAGCCCACCCAACTGGATCCTGCGGTCAATGGTGCTTGTTTCCCTGGGCCTGCATCTCATCGTTTTTTTTCATATAGCAGGCCTTTACCATTCCAATAGCACCCGCGTCATAGAGGTCAGCGTACAGGATGACAAACCCGTGCAGCGCTCCATACCCCAGCCGCGGGTGCGGCATGAAATGCCGAAAACAAAGGAGATCAACCAGATCCATGTAGATAAGCAGCGGGTTCCCGAAATGCAGACAGAACCCGTGGAAGCCGATTATCCGGATACCATAACAGAAGAAATCGCGCGTCCTGACGTATCCGGGCTCTCTGCTGAGGCAGCCGACTGGCAGCCGCTTTCCGCCGGCAGCAGCAAGTACCTGACCAGAGGCGAATACTTTGACATGCTGCGGCTCAAAATCCAAAGCCGCAAAGAATACCCGGCATCCGCACAGCAGCGCCAGCTCCAGGGCCAGGTGGTGGTGGGCTTTACAGTCGATACCGACGGGGGTGTAACCGCCGCAGAAGTCGTTGAATCATCAGGGCACCGCTCGCTTGACAGGGCGGCGATCCGCGCCGTAAAAAACTCCGCCCCCTTTCCCCGTCCGCCGGCGAGCCTTTTTGACGGCGCGCTAAAAATGAAAATCACGATCGTTTTTGAGTTGACATAGACGCAGGTGCTTCGGGGCCAACAACCGCGACCCAGGGGAGGAAATGCATGGAGAAACAAATCGAGCCTATGACGAAAAGCCTTTTGTCTACTGCTTTTTTATCTGCCGTTTTTTTATGGGGGACACTGATGGCAGCTCCGGTCCTGGCCGAAGAGCAGGTCCATGATGTGGGCCAGGTTGAGATTACCGCCAGGGGAGAAGACCGGCAGGTAACAATCGATCCCGAAAAATCCGTTATCCGGCTCGATGATTATGAAAGCGTCGGCATCCCGCAAAACGTAGGCGATATTGTGAAAGACCAGGTTATAATCGACTACCGGGGCGGTACCCGCCTGGTTCCGGATGACGACACCCTATACATGCGGGGCTTTTCCAGCAAACGGTTCGTCACAGCGCTTGACGGCTCTACGATCCGAAAAACCGGCGGCCGGCGGGGCAGCCACATCGTGGACTACGCTCTTTTGCCGCCGTTTTTAATCGGCACCGTTGATATCCTGCCCGGCCCCCATTCAGCGCTTTACCCGGGCAAAAGCATCGGCGGGGTGGTCAACTTCAACAGCCGTCCCCCTGAAAGGCATGAAACTTTAAAACCCGATGGCGCCGTGTCGGCAAGCTGGGAAACCTATGACACCCGCAATCACAATATCAGCCTACAGGGCGGCGCCGGGGATTTCACCTACGACCTGGGCTACCAGAAATATGCCACCGACGGATACCTGCGCCACAATGAAGCCGATTTTGATACCGTCATCGGCCGTATCGGCTACATACTCCCAAAGCAGGGCTATATTACGCTTACGTCCTCTTATGCGGATGTGGAGCGGGAGCGGCCGGTGAACAATGCGCCGGGAGATCCGGAAAGCAACTATGATTCGGAATACCCTGTGGTAAATGGAGAAGATGTCTCCCGGGGGGGATTCTATGATTGGCAGGACCCAACCTGGGATAAAATCGCCACCAATTACCGGCTAAACCTGAAGCTGCCCAGTCCCTTCGGCACGTGGCGGGCCCATGCCTATTATGGGGAGGAGGACCGGAACAACGCCAAATTTGATTGGGTAAATTCAAGCGACCCCAGCCAGGGAGTGTATCACGACTCATGGGTTACCGAATGGCAAAACCAGGGAGGAACAATCTCCAATGAATTCCAGCTGAGCGAAGGACATGTCACCACACTGGGTATGGATCTTGTGCAATGTTACGACGGATACGAGGGTGAAGGCGGCGCCGACGATAAACGCATCGAGAACATCGCGGGCTTTGTCCAGCACGAATGGACCCTCCTGCCCCGGCTGACCCTGACCGCCGGTCTGCGTTACACGGACAATACCATCTGGGTGGATAATACTGATGACGGCGGCTTTGATATTACCGGGCCCTACGAAGGTCAAAAGGATATTAAACGCAACTGGTCCCAATGGCTGCCCAAATCCTTTCTCACCTATGAACTGGGCGGGCTGACAGATGCGCTCCGGGACACCTCGGTCTCGGCGGGGGTAAGCAGAATCTGGCGTTCCCCTGACTATCACGGCGACTACAACCCCCAGGGCAAACCCACCGGAGCCTGGCTGGACCCTGAGCACGGCGTTGGCTATGACCTGGTGTTTAACCGCCGTCTGTTCGGGGATATCAACATAAAAATCAACTATTCCTATTACGAGATTAAAGATTACATGGCCGGCAATGCGGACCCAAAATACGGCAGCCGCGAGAGGGGAGGAACCATCCCTGACTACGTGCAGCCCGGAGATGAATGGAAAGATTACCATATCAACCTGGAAGAAATCGACAGGCAGGGCATTGAGGTCCAGTTCAACGGCCATATCGCCGATGATCTGTATTTTCTTCTGGGCTATGCATGGCAGGATTTTGAATACGAGGGCGACAAGTACCCCGCGTCTGCAAAAGAAGAAATCGATGAGCGCCCTGAAAATTTGATTGCCGGCAAACTGACTTATCAGGTAAGCGATGCCACCAGCATAACCGTTGATTGCGAATACCAGGACGATCAGGTAACGGAAACCGTTGAAGAAATAGAAGAAGATGTCTACGAGGTCTATCGCACGAAAATCGATTCCTACTACCTCGTGGGCCTCTCCGTTAAACACACCCTGTTTGAACAGTGGCAGGGCATCCGCAGGGGCACGCTTCGGCTGTTTTCCAATAACCTCCTCGATGAAGAATACTTAAACACCACCGCTTACCCGGGAACAGATCTTACTGTGGGAGCGGCCGTAAGCTTTCAGTTTTAAAAGAAGGAGAAATAAATCATGCAAAATGCAGCAGCACGAATTTTCACGCGGTGCTTAATGTCAGCGGTTTTACTGATGTCTATATGGTTTGCCCCGCAGCCTGCCCATTCAGACGAAAAAGCCACCCAACTCTACCTGGTCAGCACCGGCAACGGCGATCCGGAAAACATCACGCTTAAGGCCGTGGACACCATCAAGGCCTCGGAGGTCATCTTCTGCCGGGAAAAAACCGTGGACAAATTTCCGGAGCTTCTTGAAGACAAAGAAATTCATGATCCGGGCTTCGGGATCTTTGCCGTCTACGGCAAATCCAGGGCGGAGTTCAAGATGAACAAGCGTTTTGATTATGACGAGAAAATGGCCGAGTTTGAAAAAATCAACAAGATTATACGCAATGCAGTAAAAGCCGGCAAAACAGTATCGGTTCTGTGCAGCGGGGATCCGACCATTTACGGACCGAACATGTGGTACATGGAGGCCTTTGCAGATCTCAACCCGGATATCGTCACCGGAGTAAGCTGCTTTAACTCCGCCAATGCGGCGCTGGAAAAAGGCGTGACATCCGGCATCAAGGCGCACTCGCTGATTCTTACGGCCACTTTCGGTCGCGAGGACTACAAAGGCCCGGACCGGATTGAAAGCCTTGCCAGGCATCAGGCTACAATGGCCTTTTTTACCATGTTCATAAACCTGGAATCGGTGGTGACAAAGCTGCGCACCCATTACCCGCCGGATACGCCGGTGGCCATTGTGCAGCATGCCGGCTACCCGGACAAAGAGCGGATAATTCAGGCCAGGCTCGACACGATTGTCGAGAAGACAAAGGATCTGGACTTTAACTTTGAGTACATGGTCTACGTGGGCGATTTCCTGGAAAACACCTATAAAAGCGCAGAATAAACGATTTCCAAATCAGAAAGGAGTACAGAAAAATGAAAAAAACCACAATGACAGCAGTACTGGCACTATGCATCTTCTGCCTGGCGGGAGCCGCCCAGGCGCACATGCTGTGGCTCACACCGGACAACAGTTCGCCGCAGCCCGGCGAAACCGTCGAAATCACCGTGGGTTTCGGTCACCATTATCCCCAGGGAAAAATGGAGAAGAAAGACCGGCTGCAAGGGGTTTTTGCTGTTTCTCCCGACGGCAGCCAAACCCGGTGCGAAAACATCTCGGCTGCAACCTATAAGTTCACCCCTGAGAAAAAGGGGGGTTACTGGCTGTATGCCGCCATGAAGCCGGGCTTCGTTTCCAGGACCACCGAGGGCAGAAAACTTGGCAACAAAGAGACCCTGTCCGGCGTGGTCTCCTGTTTTGCCTTCCGCTTATCGGCCATGACGCCGCTCAGGTGCGGCGGGGATGCGGACTGGCGTACATTTGCCGGGGACGGACCGGAACTGGAAATTTTTCCGTCAGACGATCCCGGCAGCCTGTCCAAAGGCGATACGCTCCGCCTGAAAGTCCTGTTTCAGGGCAAGCCGCTCGCCGATGCATCGCTCACCCCGGCTTCTGCGGCTGGCGAAGAGCACTCCGGAGAGGAATCGGTAAAAACCAATGCAGAAGGAATTGCCCGGGTAAAAATCGATTCCCCCGGCGCGTGGATATTTACCGCCAGCCACAAGAGGCCCTATACTAACAAGGAACTCTGCGATTTCTTCTCCTACAGCACATCGCTGACGCTGGATTTCTAGACGGGAAAACCAGAAACGTGGAATTACCATTTTAGCATTTGTTTTATGCAGGAGAATTTTTCGACTCATGAAAAACAACTTAAACGGCGATGACCTGAAACGCGAAATCGGGCTTTTCTCCGCAACCGTGCTGGTCATAGCCAACATGGTGGGAACCGGGATATTTACCACTTCCGGCTATATTATGACGGAACTGGGCGATCCGCATACGCTTTTGCTGGCCTGGCTCTTTGGAGGCTTCTTTGCCCTGTGCGGGGCCCTTTGTTACGGAGAACTCGGCGCCCGTTTTCCGAGGGCCGGCGGAGAATACGTATTTCTGAGGGAATGTTTCGGAAGGCCCATGGGATTTCTCTCCGGCTGGATCTCGCTGATCGTGGGGTTTTCCGCTCCCATCGCCGCGGCTGCCATTGCCCTTGCCACCTATTTGTTCCACGCGTTCTCCATTGATACCAGCCCCGGCATGACCGTGACGGTTTTCGGCGTGCAGATGGCAAAACTCACCTGGGTCAACCTGACGGCGGTGCTGACCATTATCGGTTTCTCTCTTTTGCACTACCACAGCCTTGCAACCGGCAGCCGGGTTCAGAACTGGCTGACCCTTTTCAAGATCGGGCTGCTTCTGGTGTTTATCGCAGCCGGATTTTTGTTCGGAAACGGCTCAATACAACATTTTACGCCGCAGCCGGGCTCTGGGGGATTTTCCATGGAAGGCTTTGCCGTTTCCCTGATTTTTGTAGCTTTCGCCTACAGCGGGTGGAACGCCGCAGCTTACCTGGGAGGCGAAATCCGGAAGCCGCAGCGCAACATCCCGCTTGCGCTTACAATAGGCACCCTGGTGGTGGTCTGCCTCTACCTTTTGATCAACGCGCTCTACATCTATGCCATGCCCGCATCGAGAATGGGCGACGTGCTCGACGTGGGCGCCAAATCCGCGGTTTTTCTGTTCGGCGACGCGATAAGCCGCTATTTCAGCGCAGCAGTAGCCCTGGGGCTGCTGTCGGTTTTAAGCGCCATGATACTGACCGGTCCCCGGGTCTACTATGCCATGTCCCGGGACGGGGTGTTTTTTACCCGGTT
The DNA here is from genome assembly GCA_046482325.1 of Desulfosalsimonadaceae bacterium. Lineage (GTDB taxonomy): Bacteria > Desulfobacterota > Desulfobacteria > Desulfobacterales > Desulfosalsimonadaceae > M55B175. The sequence continues at coordinate 5,452 of JAWOFF010000125.1, read as the reverse complement.
TGCGAGGGTCAGCAAAAAGCGCCGCACGCCGGCCGCCTCCATTTTTCTTCAGGCTGCAATCGCGATTCTGATGGTACTTACATCCACCTTTAACACGCTTCTGGTCTACATCGGCTTCACCCTCTCCATCTTTGCCGTGCTCACAGTCATCGGCATGATGCGGATAAGACGCCTCCGCCCGGACAAAACCCCTGTATACAAAACCTTCGGCTATCCGGTAACACCGCTTATATTTATCCTGGGCAACCTATGGATTGTTATTTTCTCCATCAAAAGCCGCCCTCTTGCCTCCCTGTTCGGTCTGGCAACAATTGCGGCCGGTATCCTGCTGTATACTTTATTCACCTTAAGGCAAAACCGCAGCGACCCGGCTGAGGCCGCAAAGGAGCCGGTGAATCTGGAGAACTTATCCATTACGCTTGAGAGTTAGAAAAGGACGCAAACCCATGAGAACCAAACACATCCGGCTGATCAGCCTGATTCTGGCACTGATGCTGGCGCCTGCCGGCGCTGTCCTTGCGCACGGCGTGCACGCAAAGGTGACACAGCAGTACGGCATGCAGATTTATGCGGTCTATGACGGCGGAGAGCCCATGAGTTACGCCGCTGTCGAGATTTTCCATGAAAACGCGGAGCTTCCCTTCCAGAAAGGCCGCACGGACAAAAACGGATACTTCCTGTTTAAGCCGGACAAGCCCGGCAACTGGGAGATCACCGTAAAGGATGGAATGGGGCATCAGCTCTCGGCAAACACCAGTGTGGGAAAAGACTTGGTCTTAAAGAAAAAAACCGCTGCAGACAAGCGGCATGACGCGCTTTCCAGGCCTGAAAAAGTCCTTATGGGGATTGCCATCATTTTCGGTCTGTCGGGCTTTTTCTTCTGGTGGCGCGGACGGAGGCAGCAGCAAAGCTGTCCTGCCGGCCCGGAAAACAAACAAGGATAAAGAGCCATGCATATCTCTGAAGGCGTTTTGTCCGCCCCGGTCCTCGCCGGAGGAGCGGCTTTTGCGGTAGCTGCAACTGCAGTAGGCCTGAAAAAGCTCAGGCCTGAACGGATTCCGCAAGCCGGCGTGCTCTCGGCGGCATTTTTCGTGGCTTCGCTGGTGCATGTGCCCATAGGCCCTTCCAGCATGCATCTGATTTTAAACGGCGTGGTGGGGCTTTTGCTCGGATGGGCCGCATTTCCGGTCATCGCCGTGGCCCTTCTGCTGCAGGCCGTCTTGTTCCAGTACGGCGGCATAACCACGCTGGGGGTAAACACAATCATTATGGCGGGCCCTGCTGTTTTATGCTATTACCTCTGCGGTCCTTTTATTGCAAAAAGGCATTCTGTGGCCATGGCCGCCGCATTTGCCTGCGGCGCCGCGGCGGTGCTGCTATCTGCGCTAATTGCCGCGGCAGCCCTTATGCTTACGGGAGAGGCCTTCCGGGAGGTTGCGGCCGCCCTTGTCGGCGCCCATGTTTTTGTCATGATAATCGAGGGAATTATCACCATGTTCTGTGTTGCGTTTTTAAAAAAAGTGCAGCCTGAGATGCTGTTCGGCTAAACGCTGCTGCAGACAGAAAGAAAAAAACGAAGTCTTCAGCCTTATGATCAGTGAAACCTTCGCCTTCGGCGACAGCCCGCTACATCGCCTGGACCCGCGGGTCCGGGTTGTGGCTGCCGCTTTGTTCAGCATCATAGCGGCCGTCTCCAACGGGTTTGCGGCGGTCTGTCCTGCCATGGTCCTGGCTCTTGTCCTGACCGCAATGGCCCGCCTGCCGCTGCGGCTTGTGATGGCAAGACTTGCGGTGGTAAACGGTCTGATCCTGTTCATATGGCTGTTTCTGCCCTGGACGTATAAGGGCACGCCGGTTTTGGAACTCGGGCCCCTGGTTTTCTCCCTGGAGGGGATCCGCCTTTGCGCGCTGATAACGATAAAATCCAACGCCATCCTCTGCGCGCTTATCGCGCTGGCGGCAACAATGCCCATAGCCACCCTTGGCCACGCCCTTCACTGCCTGCGCGTCCCGGACAAGCTCGTACACCTCCTGCTTATGACCTATCGCTATATCTTCGTCATCGAAGCCGAATATCAACAGTTGATCCGGGCAGCCCGCATCCGCTGTTTTACACCGAAAACCAATCTTCATACCTATAAAACCTATGCATATCTTGTGGGCATGCTCTTTGTCCGGGCTTCAGCCCGCGGGGAGAGGGTCCACCAGGCCATGATCTGCCGGGGATTCAACGGAAAATTCCGCTGCCTGCATGAATTTGCATTTACAAAATCAGACCTGGCATGGTCCGCGGCCATGGCAGTCAGCTTAACCGCACTGGGGGTGCTTGAGTGGGCACCGATCATTTCGTGATCGAACTGGAAAACATATGTTTAACCTACCGGGAGGACCGGACCGTGCTTTCCGGCCTGTCCTTTCAGCTCCCGAAAGGGGCGAAAACCGGACTGATCGGCCCCAATGGCAGCGGCAAAACCACGCTGCTGCATATGATCATGGGGCTTATTCCCCAGAGCGGGGGCGCAATCCGGCTTTTCGACCGGGAGATGCAGGGGGAAACCGATTTTCGCAAAGTGCGCAAAAACATAGGCCTGATATTTCAAAACGCAGACGATCAGCTCTTCTCCCCTACCGTGATCGAAGACGTGGCCTTCGGCCCCTTAAACCTGGGCGCCACTCCTGCAGAAGCAAGAAAAATCGCGGTGAAAACACTGAACGAACTAAACCTCGCCGGTTTTGAAGACCGCATCGCCTACCGGCTCTCCGGCGGGGAAAAAAAGCTGGTGGCACTGGCAACAGTGCTTGCAATGGACCCTGAAGTCCTTTTGATGGACGAGCCCACAACCGGTCTGGACGAAGCCACCCGGGAGCGCATTATCACGGTTTTAAACAAACTGGACAAGACCCTTCTCATTGCCTCCCACGAATACGATTTCCTGGCCCGCACCACAAAGGATATTTACAAAATGGAGGCTGGCCGGATGGTCTCCGCCGGCGACGCAGCCCTTCTCCATCCCCATTACCATGCCCACGCAGCCGGTGACGTGCCCCACCGGCACAACTGATTATGCCCGGGCAATTACAGCTTTACACATCGGCGGAATCCTGCTATAGATTTCCATATAAAATCTAAGTTCAATTTATAAAACAGCGTTTACCTAAGAAAAAAAACGTCCACCTCTCATAAAAACAAAAGGGGAAAAAGGAAAAGACTGATGGCTTCTGAAAATCCGCATATATTGTTCCCGTACCTGCCGGCAAAACCCGCGCAGGTCTACTACAGGATACCCTATCTGTTTCTTCCGAGAAAACAGGAAAGGATCAGCGAAGCCGTAGAGTCCGTATCCGGATTAACGCAGGCCCTGAAAAAACAGGCTGCCGAAGAAGTCCGGGAAGACGGGGGCAAAAGGACATGGAAAATTGCTGATCAAGCCGTGGTCGAAATGGAAACCGGTGAACACGACCTGTGGATCCGGACCGAATGGTTTACCGATACGCCTCCGGCCTGCCTTGCACAGGCGGAAAGCGCGGTATTGGGCCTTGAAAAACCGGTCTACAAGTATATTCATCAAGACGCTCAGGTGCTTGCCTTCCCGCTTGCATCAGGCGCATGGGCCAGCGATCTGAAGGGCTATATCGGACTTGATGCAGGCTCCATTTCCATTAATATCGCTTTTGCCGATGAAGCGGGAATAGTGCTGGAAACCGACTATACATACACCGAGGGCGACGTCATCAACAATATCAAAAAGGGGTTTGCCAAACTCTCCGAAAAACTTCCCGCAAACGCAGAAATCCTTGGCTCCGGCGTTACAGGCAGCGGCCATGAAATCTCGTACTCCCTTCTTAATGCGGACGTATACGAAACCGAGCTCGATGCCCACGCAGAAGCCGCCCTTCACCTGCTTCCTGATGCTCAGGTCATATTTGACATAGGGGGCCAGGATTCAAAGGTCATGTACATTGAGGACGGGGAGCTAGGTGATGCCGGCATGAACAAGAAATGCGGGGCAGGAACAGGAGCTTTTCTCGATGCCCAGGCAGACCGGCTTGGCATTCCCATTGAAAAATTCGGGGAAACAGGGCTCAGGGCGAAAAAGCCCTACTCGTTTTCAAGCATGTGCACCGTATTTGTGGGAAGAGACCTTATAGCCGAGCAGGCAAAGGGCAATACAAAAGAAAACATTATTGCGGGTCTGCATCGCTCCCTTGCCATGAACTTCTTTTCCACCCTGGGCATTAACAAGAAACGTCTGAAAACCCCCATTGCATTTCAGGGGGGTGTTGCATCCAACAGCGGGGTAAAAAAATCCCTGGAGGCTCTGCTTTATGAAGCCAGGGGGGAAAAAGTTGAACTTTTTGTTCCCATGCACCACAAGGTCATGGGGGCAATCGGAATGGCGCTTTTTGCAAGGGATGAAGCCCCGGATAAAATAAAATTCAGGGGAATTGAAACAATCAGGAAAATCTCTTCCGTGTTCACGGAATGTACAAGAGCCGAAGAAACAGGCTGCGGACGGCAGACGCTGTGCGACCTTGTGCATCTTTATGAAGGCGATACACTCATTGAAACCCTTTATGCCTGTGAAAAATATTACAGCACCCCCTCTGCCGGCAGCGAAGAATCCCTGAAAACAAACTACGGAGGCTAACACCTTGGAAAAAGTCGGCTGGATGTGCTCTTACACCCCCGTTGAACTAATTGATGCGGCAGGTGCTGTGCCGGTGGGTATAAAATCCGATTCCGGGGCGGAGCATGAAGATGTACTTCTTGGTGATTCAGTATGCTCTTTTGCAAGGTCCTGCATGGGAGGTGCGCTTACCGGTGTTTACGATGACCTGAAGGGTGTGGTGATCGCCCATTCGTGCGAATGCATGAGAAAGCTTGCAGACGGCTGGCAGTTCCGGCAGCTTGACATCAAGCCGGAGCTGATTCATATCCTGGATGTTCCCAAGGTGGTCTCGGAATCGAGCATCATATTTTTTGCAAAGCAACTGCAGAGGTTCCAGACGGTGCTGGAACAGCGATTTGGGGAGATCTCTCCGGATGCGCTGAGGCGGTCCATAGCGAAATACAACAGGACCCGGGAGCTTTTCGGGAAAATCGAGGAGATGCGGAAAGAAAAAGCGCCTCCGGTAAGCGGCCGTGAGATGGAGGAGCTTGTTTCCGCCTTCTTTCACACGCCTGCGGATCAGCTTCATCCGAGGCTCGAGGAATTTATTGCCTCAAAAAAAGCAGAAACCGTGGAAAAAGAGCTTCCCCGGGTTATGCTAATAGGCGGCCCCGGCAACTCCTCCCTGATTCCGGCGATAGAAAATGCCGGCGGCTTAAGTGTTGCGGAGCATATGTGTACAGGGTTTAGAAGCTATGCTGCTCCGGTGCAGAACGATGAAGATCCCCTCCTGCAGCTCTCCAGGATGTATCTTTCCAAAACCGCCTGCCCGAGAATGCTTG
>JAWOFF010000124.1:0-2632 GCA_046482325.1 Desulfosalsimonadaceae bacterium | reverse complement strand
ATTGCGGCACTCTCGTGCTGCCCCCGAATAACCGCTTATCCCGCATCCCCTCTTTCCAGGCCTTGATGCGGGTATGCTTATCCCCTTCAAGTTCGATGATTTTTTTCACGGACTGGCGGATATCTTTCCAGCTTCTCCCGACGCCGCTTTCTCCCTGCCGGGGCGCTTTATCCAGGTATGCCTGAAACATTTCATGCATGGCCTTGCAGCCTTCCAGATAGTCTTTCGGATTTTCCCGTTCAACGGTTTTACCGTCTGACTCCCGGATGTAGCTCCAACGCAGGTAGGGGCGATCCGGATAGGTGGTGGCTGCTCCGTGGCCCAGGGGAAAAGTCTGACTCAGCCCGTATGAGAGCACCTTGTTTATGAAGCCCTCTGCTTTTTTTTGAATGTAGTCCAGGACCCCCTTGTCTGAGACCTGCAGATCCATACTTCCCGCTCGTATGGCGTTATAACTGTGATTTGCGCCCATGAATCCGTAATGGGCAAACGTGTCAGCATACACGTGGGCGGTTATCCCCATCAGGTAAAGCCCGTAAGGCGCTTCTGCCGCAAGCGCGGTGTTCCGCGTCACCATGGTTTTGGCAATCCGGCTGTTTTTGCGGCAGAGAAGCTTATCCGTAGGCGTTTTTCCTTCTGCCCCGGGCAGAAAATGAAACGGCAGCCAGACCCTTCTCTGATCCTTGCGGTCGGCATTCTTAAAATCCAGCATCTTGTGTGCCGTCATTTCTGCAAGCACGCTTCTGCCGTCCTCCAAAAACACGTCCTTGTCCCAGATCGCACCATCAACGTATTCACTTGCAGTGGCAACAATCTCTGCCGCCCCAACACGCATGCCGGCAGCCCGGGCCAGGGCATAAACGCCAAAATAATGCATATCCTTTTTCATTAGTGCTCCCCCCCGGTCTACAAACTGCGAAAGCGTTATCAGCGGTTAACCTGCGGCCATTAGAACCGGTTTTTTTTCATATTGGCTCATCTGGCAGGTGCCTGCGCTAATCCGTTATATCCCGGGCCCAGCTCATGGCAGCGGCAACCGAGGGAAACCCCATGGTGGAAGTCAATACAACCAGGGCGTGATGGATTTCCTCCCGGCTTGCCCCTGCTTTGAGGGCCCGGCGGGCGTGGCTGTGCACGGCCCCTTCCAGCCTGAGGGCGGCGGCAGCGGCCATCTGGATCAATTCCACTGTTTTTTCGTCCAGGGGGCCTTCCGCACGTGTCGCCTGGCCGAGTTCAGAAACAGCCTTCATGAGCCTGGGGTGTTCAGACTCCATTACCTGATAGTTTTTGGGCATTTTTTGTTCAGGCATTTTTCTGCTCCTTTTTTTTGACAGTCTCAAGAAAAGTCAGTTTGGGATGGCAAAGAAAAAAAGTTCAAGCCCATTTAAGATCCGGGGGCGTCGCAAATCCCGAGGAATGCAGCGCAGCGCAACGCAGATATTGGACTTTTTACGAAGCCTTCAATTTTTGTACCCATATTTTTTAAAGGGCTTATTTCAATTATTCCTTTTTATTGAAATGTGTCAAGCTGTTGATCCTGAAAAGGGGTCGAAAAGCGCATATTCCCGAGATTATTGGTGGCGGCGATCATATTGAGATTCAACCTTGCGCCTGTGTTTTCAACAACCGGAGCCGGAGAGTGAAAATATGTCTATAGAATTATGCAAACATTAGTAGCAAGCCGCTGGCACCGGAAATATTGGTCACATATGATCACTGGTCACATATGATCATTGACATGCATCCTTCCTGCAGCTGCCCACCCGTCTCTATTCAACCATATCCCCATTTAAATCGGCCCGCTACGTTTAAAACCCCGCGCAAGTCCATTCCGGCATGAAGCTTGAATAGGTAGAAATCAAACTGCATTTAAAATCACCAAATATACGAGAAAATCGGCTTTGACCGGAAAGTGGCGGCCATGATCATCGTCCGAATAACCATGCAAGTGCTGGCGGAAAAACAAAAAGAGGTGCTGCAGACACTTCTGTCGCTGATGGCGCCCATGGAAAAAGAAGCAGGGTGTCTCAGGTATGCGTTTTTATCCGATATCAAGGATAAAAACACCCTTTATGTCCTCGAAGAGTGGGAAACCCGCCAGAAGCTGGAAAATCACCTGAAATCCGATCTGTTCGGTGTTTTGCTGGGAATCAGAAGCCTTTTGCGCCAGCCGCATGGCATCCATATTTACACTGTTGAAAAAGCCGAGGGCATAAACGCTGTTCTCTCTGCGCGCAGCAAAAGAGAGGACGGCGTTTGGCTAAAAAATCAAGGAGATTAAGCGATGAATGAATGGAATCAACCCTCAGGGGGAACCCCGCCGACTTTCGAAGAGGTGGCGGAAAAAGTTCTGCAAAAGATTAAAGCACACAAAGGCCGTGCAGCCATTATCATTGTGGCATTGGCGGTGGTGGCTGTCTTCTGGACCACATGGTTCACGGTCCAGCCGGAAGAAACCGGGATTGTGCAGCGTTTTGGGAAAGTGATCCGCACGGCCGGGCCGGGACTGCATTTCAAACTGCCGTTCGGCATCGAATCAGCCCGTATGCTGCCCACTGCCCGGGTGCTTAAAGAAGAATTCGGCTTCAGGACCGTGGCCAGCGTCCCCGGGGAAAAGACCCGCTATGATCCC
>JAWOFF010000097.1:0-5301 GCA_046482325.1 Desulfosalsimonadaceae bacterium | reverse complement strand
CGAGTGAGGCGGTGAGCTATGAGCATCAATGTTGACAGACCGTGCGGCACATTCGACCGGAACTATTACCAGGCCATAGAAATCTTCCGGACCCCCCTGCGCAAAGCCCTGCTGCTTGCACTGATTCTTCTCCTCTACGCCGCGGCTTTCCTGCTCGATGACTACATCCTCTCCATCCTGATTGTGATCCTTGCCTTCAGCGTAGGCATGACCGGTCTGCAGATCATCACCGGTTATGCGGGCCAGATCTCGCTCGGCCATGCCGCTTTTACGGGCGTGGGCATGTATACCGTGGCCGTTCTGCAGGAGCATCTGGGCTTTAATTTCTGGATGGCGCTGCCGCTGGCGGGACTGGTGCCAATGTTGATAGGCATGCTCTTTGGTCTTCCGGCAGTCAGAATCAAGGGGCTCTACCTTGCTTTTGCCTCTCTGGCGGCGCATTTCGTAATCGTGTATGCCATCTCTAACTGGCGGTCGGTGACAAACGGGACAGACGGTATGTACCTGCACCGTCCGGAGCCCCTGCTGGGTATAAATTTCCTTATGGATGAGTACTACTACCTGCTTGTGCTGACCATAACCATTGTCATGATCTATCTGGCCAAAAACCTGACCCGCACCAAGCTGGGCCGGGCGTTTGTGGCTGTGCGTGATAATGACATCGCAGCCGAGGTGATGGGGATCAACATCTCTTCCACCAAGGTGCTGGCCTTCGGCATCGGCTGCTTCTACGCCGGCATCGCCGGGGCGCTTAGCGGCGGATACTCTGAACATGTGAACGTGGAATGGTTCACCCTGACGGACTCCATCTGGTATCTGGGCTTCCTGGTCGTCGGGGGATTCGGGAGTATCTTCGGCGCCATTGCAGGCGCTACGCTGTGGAAAGTTCTGGATGAGCTTAGCACTCTCATGACTCCTCTTGCGCAGGCTCTGCTTGGCGGCATGGCGTTTTATGCCTCGGCCGCGTTTGTATTAATTATCTATTCCCTGATCGTCATCCTGGTACTCGTATTTGAGCCCAGGGGAATTAACCACCGCTGGCAGATTATTAAACGCTCGTACCGCTTACACCCCTTTCCCTATTAGATAAAACAGGCGGAAAAAAATGAAGTGTTATCTAAACCCATCAACTATAACAAGCAAAAAAAGGAGGAAAAAAATGCATAAAAATAATTATGCCGTTTTTGTTGCTTTTCTGGTTGCGGCAGGCCTTATTCTCATGCCCGGCTTCTCGCCCCAGGCAGCTGCAGAAAAAAAACCGGAAGTTGCCATCCACAACATTATTGATCTGACAGGCGCCTATGCTCCGATTTCGATACCCAGCGAGAAAGGCGGCAAAGACTATCTCTCCTGGGTGGCCGAAAACGGGGGCCTGGATGTGGACGGCGACGGCGAGGGGGATGTGGAAATAAACTACAAGTGGGCGGAATTCGGCAATATTGATTCCCGTTTCATGTCCTCCTACAAGCGTTTCCGGAGGCAAAAGCCGATCATTATGGAGATGTGGTCTTCGCCCAACCAGGAAATGCTGAAACCGATGCTCAAGCGCGACAAAATTAACTGTTACGGCGCTGGTATGAGCGATCCCCAGCTCTATCCGCCTGCATGGAACTGGATGGACTGCTGGAGCTACGGGGAGTCAGCTGCCGGTGCGATCGAGTACTACATAGACAACCTTTGGGAGCACGAAGAGGGGGAAACAGCCAAGGTCGCCCATCTTACATGGGATACCGCCTATGGCCGTGCTGCAATAGAGCCCACCACCAGGCACGGCAAAGTCACTGGAAAATACGAGGTGGTCGCCTCCCGCTTCTGCAGCTATCTGCCCAACGACCCGGAAATCATGGCCATGCTCTCAAATTTTGAGAAAAAAGGCGTTGATATCATCTGGTCTAACAGTATAGTCCAGACCCCGGCGGTTATTCAGAAGGCGCTGCACAAAACGGGATTAAACGATAAGATGGTCCTGATCGCCAACCTCTGGGCACCTGCTGATCAGCTTCTGGATATTGTCGGGGCCGAGGCGGCAGAGGGCTACATGTGCGCCCAGCCGGTTTTTGTTCCTGCTGCTGAGCCGGACAAACCAGGCGTAAAGTTCGCCAACAAGTTAAACGACAAATACCGCCAGGAAGAAGGAATGCCCAATATCCAGTATATGCGGGGAATCCGCATGAAAGCCAACATGTTGGAGGCGGTGCGTCTGGCGCTGGTGGGCATCATGGAGCGTGACGATGTTTCGCTCTCCGAGGCCTGCGGCAGAATTACGGGCACAGAGGTAAAGGAAATGGGGCTTCAGCAGCTTGGCGGTTATACGGCAAAAGATACTGTATGCGAGTACAACAGCGCCCCGGCGGGCAAAGATGACCGCCGTCTGGCGAATCATGACCGCCTGGTTGGCATAAGGGACGGTAAAGTGGAAGTGCTCTCGCCCTGGTATCAGGTCCCCCGCCTGATCCCTCAGGAAATGATAGACAAAGGGTATTTCCAGGATGAACTGCCGCTGAATGAAAACTATATTGTCAAAGGGGAATAAGGATCCCCGAAGGCCGGAGCACAGGGTGCGCCCTTCGTGTTCCGGCCCCAACGGAATCGCGGTTTTGGGAAAGGAGCGACAATCAATGCTGGAGCTTAACAATGTCGAGGTAAAATACCTGAATACGATCCTGGTCCTCAAGGGAGTAAATTTCAGCCTCGACAAAGGCAGCCTTGTTTGCCTGCTGGGAGCCAACGGTGCCGGCAAAAGCACCACCCTGAAAGCAATATCCGGGCTTCTGCGAACCGAAGAGGGCGCTGTCACAGACGGGGCGATATATTTCGAGGGCAAGCCGATCCACAACAAATACCCGGAGGAAATCGCAGCCATGGGCATTCTGCAGGTGGTCGAAGGACGTCACATGGCCGAGCACCTTACAGTAGAAGAAAATATCCGCGCCGGCGGCTTGATTAACAAAGGTTCCAGAAAGCAGATGGCCGAGGACCTGGACATGGTTTACTCCTATTTTCCCCGGCTCAAAAACCTGAAGAACCGCATCGCCGGCTACTGCTCCGGCGGTGAGCAGCAAATGATGGTCATCGGCAGGGCTTTGATGGGGCACCCCAAAGTGGTGCTTCTCGATGAGCCCTCTCTTGGCCTGTCGCCACTGCTGGTAAAAGAAATTGCCGAAATTATCGGACGCATCAACAGGGAAGAAAAGGTCGGGATTCTGCTGGTTGAACAGAATGCGCCCATGGCACTGGACCTCGCCTCGCACGGATACGTCATGGAAACCGGCCGGGTAGTCCTGGACGGCACATCGGAAACCCTGAAAAACAACGAGGACGTAAAACAGTTCTACCTGGGCTTAACCGGGGTGGGTCAGAAGCGCAGTTACCGGGATGTAAAGCATTACAAGCGGCGCAAGCGATGGCTGGGATAGCGGACACACCGGATGGAAACCCAAGCAAGGAGAAACCATGGAAGATACGGCAAAAATGAAAATCATGGTTGGCTACAACGGTTCGGATATCTCCCGGGCCGCTCTTTCTCTGGCGCGGAAGCACGCCCGGGCCTTTAATGCCAGGGTCCTTGTCATGACCTCCATGGAAGGCGGATCCGCCGAAACGATAAAGGATATCGAACGGGTGGAAAAAAACCTGCAGGAAGCCAAAGAGTTCATGGAGGAAAAGGGGGTGGAATGCGAAACTCACCAGCTCGCCCGGGGCCTTTCTCCAGGGGAGGACCTTGTCACTTTTGCCCGGGAAAACGATATCGGCCTGATGTTTGTTGGAGTTGAGAAAAAATCCAAAACCCAAAAAATCATTCTGGGCTCCACCGCCCAATATATCATTTTAAAAGCACCCTGCCCGGTTACCGCAGTGAAATCCGGCTCCGGCGCGTGAGCACATAGCCCGGCCCGCCTGAGCATCCATGCACGCTTCGGCACAGGCTCGTCCGGCAGGCAATATAGCTTGACCTTTTTGCGCTTTTTTGAAAATATCATGGCAAACAGCAGCCTTTTTGCTGTGCCCTCAGCACGGAACCAAATGAAAACTGCGCAAGGAGTCAGGCAATGGATATAAACGCCTATTGCCCGGAAAAGCTCCTGTCTGCCGAAAAAGCGGTAGCCAGGATCAAAAACGGGAGCCGGGTCTTTATCGGAACCGGATGCGGCGAGCCCCAGCAGCTGATCCGATCCATGGTGGAAGACATCTCCATCCAGGACATCATAATTTACCAGATGCTGTCCTCGACCTTTTCCCAGTACATACATGATCCGCAGTTTTCAAACCGCTTTTCCCTGAAGCTGTTTTTTATCAGCCTCCATATGCGGCAGGCTGCATTTGAAGGCAAAATCGACTACATACCGGCCTATCTTTCGCAGATTCCCGAACTCTTCAACTCCAAACAGATAGGCCTGGATGTGGCCCTGGTCCAGATCAGTCCTCCGGACAAATACGGCTTCTGCAGCCTGGGAATATCCGTGGATATTACCCTTTCCGGCATGAACAACGCCCAGCTTGTGATCGCCCAGGTAAATCCGCGCATGCCAAGGACCTGGGGTGACGGTTTTGTACACATAGACGATCTGGACTACCTTGTCTATCACGAAGAACCGCTGGTGGAGGCACTGCCGGAGGCCAAAAACCAGTCCATCGTGGAGCGGATCTCCAAGTACGTAAGCCAGCTTGTTGATGACGGCTCCACGCTGCAGGTGGGCTTCGGCCATCTGCCGAACTACATCCTGACCTATTTAACTGACAAAAAAGACCTGGGTATCCATACACAGGTAATTACCGACGGTTTTCTGCCTCTTTTCGAAAAAAAGGTCATTACCAACAAGAAAAAATCCTACCTGCCGAACCGCGTGGTAACCAGTTTGTGCATGGGTTCGGAAAAACTGTATCAGTTCCTCGACAACAATCCCATGTTCTATTTTCGGGTGGCCGACTTTGTCAACGATCCCAACGTAATTGCCAAAAACGACAACCTGATCTCCATAAGCTCCGCCCTGGAAATCGACCTTACCGGCCAGATCTCAACAGACTCCAAGGGCTACCTTTTCTACAGCGGCATCGGCGACCAGGTGGACTTCATCCGGGGCAGCAAAATGAGCAGGGGCGGCTTCTCCATTATTGCGCTTCCCTCTACAGCGCAGAAAGAACAGGTCTCCCGGATTGTGTCCCACTTGAGCGAAGGGGCGGGAGTGGCCACCACCCGCGGCGACGTGGATGTCGTGGTTACAGAATACGGCATCGCGGAACTCCACGGCAAGGGAATCTATCAACGGGTGATGGAACTGGCCCAGATCGCCCATCCCAAGT
>JAWOFF010000070.1:0-48760 GCA_046482325.1 Desulfosalsimonadaceae bacterium | reverse complement strand
GCCCTATTTTACAAGGGATAATGCAAAAATTTATTTTTCGGAACAGGGTCATGGCCCCCCGGTTATTGCAGTGCACGGCCTTATGGAAAATAGTGCCTACTGGCGGATGCCCGGGGTGGCAGATCGGCTGGCGGCCGAGTTTCATGTTGTGTGCATGGATATGCGGGGTCACGGAAATACGCGTGTTAAGGGAGAACCCGCCGGCTATGACGCGGAAACCGTTGCGGCGGATATTATTTCCCTTGCCGGTCACCTGGGGTTTTTCCGTTTTCATCTGCTTACGCATTCAACCGGCGGATTTGCCGCTGTCAGACGCGCCATGAAAGATTCCACCCGTTTTGCATCACTGATTCTGACCGATACCGGCTCCGCTACATCTCCTGTCTGGGACCCTGAAAAATCCATAGAGTTCCGTGAATCCCTGGCCCGTTCTTTTGAAAACTACAGCTGGGAGGCGATTTTTGAAGGCCTTAAAACCAGGCCGGGGCCGTTTTTCCGCGGCATTGTGGAGTCCTGTCGATCAGAGGAGATGCTGCAGACAGCTCTTGAGATGGCAAGGCAGAACAACCGTCATGAAATCGCCGCCTTTGTCCGTAATTTTTATACTGATCCGGACCCGTGCAGAGAAGGACTGGGCAATATCGGCTGCCCCACCCTGATCGTTTACGGAGAAAAAGATGATTTATTCATTGAGCCCAGCAGAATTATGGCTGAGCACATCCTGAATACCCGCCTGACAGAATACGAAGGGGTGGGCCATATGACAGCCATCGAGGCGCCGGGCCGGCTGACAGGCGACATCCTGGCCTTTCTGCGCGAGTGCACCGGCTGCCTCAGAGCTTACGGATAGATAGTGCCTCCGATATCTTATCAGTATCTTCCTCCTGAACTGAGCCTTTCAAATTTTTAAAGTTAAAAATTTCAAACCCGCCGGGATTTTCTTTTTTGTCGCCTTCTTGTTTTCCCCGTGATTTTTTTGCTTGACATATATGCTTTTAGTTGTATATTTAGATCTAAATATCAAGATAACTTGATTGAATGATTTTGTTAAAATGACAACACGCGGATTACAATACTTTAAAGCCCTCTCAGATGAGACCCGGATCAGGCTGCTCAATGTTTTGCTCCATCATGAACTAAAAGTCGGCGAACTGGTAACGGTTATGGAGATGGGCCAATCCCGGATTTCCCGCCATCTGAAGATCCTTGGGGATGCAGGTCTTGTGGAAAACGTAAGAGAGGGCGTATGGGGATTTTACCACATAGCCTGCAGCGGGCCGGGCAAGCGTTTTATTGAGGCGGTGCGGTATCTGTTTGAGGATGACCCCGCTTACGAAAAAGATGTCCAGCGGGCCCTTAGCATCATTGAAGAACGTAAGCGAAACACCCTCAGGTTCTTTGAGACAATCGCCCCCAGTTGGGACCTTTTCAAAGCAGAAATTGTCGGCTCCTTCAACCTTAATCAGGCGATTTTAAAACACGCCGTCCCCTGCCGGGTGGGCGTTGATCTGGGCTGCGGCACAGGCGATCTGCTGGAGCTTATCAAGGCACATGCGGACAAAGTGATCGGGGTGGACAGTTCGCCGGGCATGCTCGAAGAGGCCAGAAAACGGTTTCAAAACGCGGGGGAAAACATTGAAATCCGCCTTGGCGAAATCGAGCATCTTCCTTTAAGCGATGGAGAAGCTGATTTCGCGGTCATGTCGCTGGTGCTGCAATATCTTTCAAAGCCCTCCGCGGCAGTAGCCGAAGTCGGCCGCATTGTAAGGAGAGGCGGCCATTTTGTTCTTGCTGATTTTGAACAGCATGACAGGGAGGAACTCCGCGACAGATACGGTGCCAGGTGGTTCGGCTTTTCCCGGGCTGAGGTGGAAAACTGGCTTGCAGCAAACGATTTTGAACTGCTTGCAGTCGATGAGTACCGGCTGGAAAAGGATCTGCCCCTCAATATTTACAGGGCCGGGAAAAAATGACCGTATTGGAGCAAAGAGGGAGAAAGACTGACAGAACACGGATAATATAACCCTATTATAAAACAAGCTAAATGAAAGGATGAATTACTCATGTTAATGCAAGGAAAAGAAAATGATAAGGCCATTGTGCCGGAACTTGACCTGACCCTTCCCTATCAGATTGCCGACATCTCCCTGGCAGGCGATGGCTTTAAAGAAATGGAGCTTTCGGAAAACGAAATGCAGGGGCTTATGGCGGTACGGGAAAAGTACGGCAAAGACAAGCCCTTAAAGGGCATGAAGATTACGGGCAGTCTGCACATGACCATCCAGACCGCCATGCTGATAGAAACCCTTTATCAGTTGGGTGCAGACATCCGCTGGGCCTCCTGCAACATTTTCTCCACGCAGGACAATGCAGCCGCAGCCATAGCCAAGGCCGGAACCGCCGCTGTTTTTGCCTGGAAGGGCGAGGCCCTTGAGGATTACTGGTGGTGTACGGAGCAGGCCCTTACCTGGCCTGACGGCAGCGGACCGGACATGATTGTCGATGACGGCGGCGATGCCACTCTTTTTGTCCATGAAGGGGTAAAGGCCGAAAACAATCCCTCCATGCTGGATAAGGAATATGATGTGTATGAGTATCAGTGCGTGATCAACCGGCTGAAAGCTTCCTGTCAGCGAGATCCGCAGCACTGGCACAAGGTGGCCAAAAATATCCGGGGCGTCTCCGAGGAGACCACCACGGGCGTCAACAGGCTTTATCAGCTGGCCAGGCAGGGAGAGCTTCTGTTCCCGGCAGTTAACGTGAACGACTCGGTTACCAAGAGCAAGTTTGATAACATCTATGGCTGCCGGGATTCACTGGCAGACGGGATCAAGAGGGCAACTGATACCATGGTCGCCGGCAAAACCGTTGTGATCTGCGGATACGGCGATGTCGGCAAGGGATGCGCCCAATCCATGCGCGGATTCGGCGCCCGGGTAATTGTTACCGAAATTGATCCGATTTGTGCCCTCCAGGCCGCCATGGAAGGCTTCGAGGTCTCCACCATGGAGGACTCAGTTTTTTATGCAGATATTTTTGTTACCGCCAGCGGCTGCTGTGACGTGATCACGGGAGAGCACATGGAGCAGATGAAAAATGAAGCCATCGTATGCAATATCGGCCACTTTGACCATGAAATCGAGATGATCTATCTGGAGAAAAACTGCGAGAAGACCAATATAAAGCCTCAGGTGGACCAGTGGCACCTCAAGTCCGGCCGCTCCATTATCGTTCTGGCGGAAGGCCGGCTGGTCAATCTGGGATGTGCCACGGGACACCCCAGCTTTGTGATGAGCAACTCCTTTACCAACCAGACGCTGGCCCAGATCAAACTGGCCGGCGAAGACCTGGAAAAACAGGTTTATACGCTGCCCAAGGATTTGGACGAAGAGGTGGCAAGGCTGCATCTGGGCAGGCTCTCTGTCAGAATGACCCGGCTGAACGAAAAGCAGGCCGAATATCTTGGAGTACCGGTGGAGGGCCCCTACAAGCCGGACCATTACCGTTACTAATCCGCATGGCGGAGCAGTTGTTGCAAGACGCACCGGCGGCTGCCGGGAGGCATAGAGCATCCCGGCAGCCGCCGGTTTTTTTGTGACCGGCCTGAGTCCTTGCTTTATTCTCTTGTAACCAATAGAATATATACAGCAATGCCGTAGAGTATGCCGCATGGGCGGTATGCATCGGTTGTTTGGCAATACTTGATATTTGCGGGAGGACAAGATGGATTCCCAGGATGCTCGATTTTCACCTGATTTTTTTCGCCGGCCGACAATGGCCGAACTTCTGCGCCGCGTGCAGGCGATAAGGGCGCAAAACAGGGTGCACCCCGTAATCGTCGCCTTCTGCTTCTCCGATGAACTGCCGCTCAAGGCCTGCCTGGAAGGCTGTCAGGAGGCGGGCGCTGTTCCCGTGATTCTGGCGACCACCAATCAGGTGAATATGGATGGCGGCTATGCAGGCCTTACTGCTGCGGGTTTTGTGGACATGGTCAAGGGCCTGGCGGGGGATGTGGGCTATGACGGCCCTATCGTGTTTGGCAGGGATCACGGCGGCCCGTTTATTGTGGCCTCGCATAAAAGCTGGCCCCGCAGCGAGGAGATGGCCTGGATAAAAGAAAATATCCGCCTGGATCTTGAAGCCGGCTTTACCTGCTGGCATGCAGACGGCACCACGGGCCGGGATGATGAACTGGAGGACGGAAAGCTCCCGGTATCCATGATTGCCGAGACCACCCTGGAGCTGATCAGGTTTTGCGAAAAAGAACGCAAGCGGCAGGATATCGGCCCCATCGCTTATGAAGCGGGCTCGGAGGAGCAGCAGGGGGGACTTACCGCACCCGGGTCCTTTGACGCCTGCCTCGGCCTGCTCCAATCCGGCATGGAACAGGAAGGCTTGGAGGAAGCGGGTCTTGATTTCATGGTGGCCCAGACCGGCACGCATATGCAGCTCCATTATAATGAGCAGGGCGGGGCCTTCGAGCTGGTGCAGGACGGATTCCGGCCCGGGCAGGTGCAGGTCCTGGATCAGGTGGCACAAAAATATCGCAGCCCGCGCCATGCAATTTTGTTTACCCAGCATTACTCTGATCATATCACCGCCGCGGATGCAGCCGCCCTGCGCCGGTTCGGGGCGGGAAAGGTCAATTTCGGGCCCGAGATGACCATGCCGGAGCTAAGGCTTCTGCTGCAGTGGGAAAAAAAGGAGCGGGAAGTCCTGCAGCAGCATGGCAGCCCGGAAAAGGCCTCCGGTTTTGCCCGGACCATGCTGGAGCACATGGACAGCCGGCCGCAGACCTGGCGGCCGTTTGTTCCCGCGGCGGCGGGCTTTCCGCAGGGCGGGCCGGAGTCGGTTTTTGCGCTGGAGCCGGAGGCCAGGGAGGCGCTTTTGATCTTCCGCGGCCGCTACGTAAAAAGCCTTCCCCGCTGCCGCGCGGCAGCCGAGCGGCTTCTGGAAAATCTTGCAGCCCTGGAGATCGAGCCCCATCCCGCCCGGACCATTATGGACACGGTCAAGGAGCAGACCGTGCTGCCAAGGCTGGAGCAGTTTCATATGACGCATTTTCTTGAGCCGCTGTCCGAATAAGCGGAAAAACCCGCAAGGGTTTCGGCCGGCCTGCGGCCCGGCCGCTCAGGAGGTATGGAAAATCCCGTTTATTCGGGTGTTGCATTGCGGGCAGCGGTTGTCCGCGGAAAGCAGGTTTTGTGCTCCGGTGAAGGCTCGTTTGATGACAAGCGCCCCGCAGTCCGGGCAGTGTGTATCCAGGGACTGGCCGGGAACATTGCCCAGGTAGACGTGGCGCAGACCAGCCTCTTTTCCGAGCTCATAGGCTGTTTCCATAACGGCCAGCGGGGTGGGGCCCACGTTTGTATATTTGTAGTCCGGGTGAAAACGGCTGATATGCCAGGGTATGCCCGGGTCCACCCCGGCGATGAACTCCGCGATGTTTTTAAGCTCCTCCTTGCTGTCGTTGCTTCCCGGCACGATCAGCGTGGTGACCTCCACCCAGATGCCAAGCTCCTTGAGGTTTTTAATGGTATTGAGCACCGGCTGCAGTCTTCCGTGGCAGACGTTCTTGTAAAAATCCTTGCTGAAGGCCTTTAAATCCACATTGCAGGCATCCAGGTAAGGCTGAATCGTTTCAAAGGCCTCTTTCGTCATAAAGCCATTGGTTACAAATATGTTGGCAATGCCTTCCTGCTTGGCCAGGCGGGCAGTATCATAGGCGTATTCAAAAAAGACCGTGGGCTCCGTATATGTGTAGGCGATGCTGGCGCAATGCCGGGATTTGGCCTCTTCCACGATTTGTTCCGGAGTAAGCTCCATCCCCCGCCGTTTTTGGCCGTTTCTTTTATTGGTCTGGGATATCTGCCAGTTCTGGCAGAATTCGCACTTGAAAGTGCAGCCCATGGTAGCGATGGAGAAGGAGCGCGTCCCGGGAAGAAAATGATAGAGGGGCTTTTTTTCTATGGGATCCGCATTTGCGGCAATGACTTCCCCCCAGCCGTGGGTATAGAGTGTGCCGTCCCGGTTTTCGCGCATGCCGCAGGTGCCGAATTCCCCTTTTCGGATACGGCAGTGGTGGTTGCACAGAAAACAATGCACACTGCCTTCATCTAATTTTTCATACAGCATGGCCTCTCTCATGGGCTTGCCTCCTTATGTTGGGTTTTCCGGAAAATCTTTCGGGGCTCTCTGTCAAGGCAGGCAGGGGGTTCCCCGTTTCTGCAAATACCGATTTCCTTTTTATAATATGACAATGAAAGCCGTTTGTGGCAAGTCTGCAGCGATGCGCAAAAAACGCGGGCCTCCGCTTTTGAACGGGTCCGGTTCTGCCGTGTTGGCAGGCTGCCTGTATAGGGTTATTCTATGAGTACACTGTGTGGAATAAGAGGGATCTTGAAATTTTCGGAAGACAGGCGAGGTACTGATGCAACCAATAATCGACACCCATGCCCATATTTATGAGGAAAGCTTTGACGAGGACCGCGGTGCAGTATTGGAAAGGGCTTTTGCCGCAGGCGTTGAAAAAATTGTTACAGTAAGCGAAACTATTGAAGATGCCCGCCGCAATCTGGAGCTTGCGGAAACGTACCCGGCTCTTCTGCCCGCCGCCGGGCTGTACCCCGCTTACCTGGACCCTGCGGCGGCTGAAGGCATGCAGGATTTTATCCGGCGCAACAAGCAGCGCCTGGCAGCAATAGGAGAGGTCGGCCTGGATTTCCGGCTGGCAACGGATGAAGGCGAAAGAGAAGTGCAGCGGCGCATCTTTGAGGGTTTTATCGATCTCTCCCTGGAGCTCGGACTCCCCTTGAACGTGCATTCCCGGTCTGCGGGCCGCTACGCGGTTAACCTGCTTCTGGAAAAAGGGGCCGGACAGGTCCAGCTCCATGCCTTTGACGGCAAGGCAGGCGCTGCTCTGCCGGGAGCTGAAGCGGGGTTTTTCTTCTCCATCCCGCCCTCTGTCCTGCGCTCAAGGCAAAAGGAAAAGCTTGTGCGCAGCCTTCCGCTTGGCTGCCTTCTGGTGGAAACCGACAGCCCGGTTCTGGGCCCGGAGCCGGACAGGCGCAACGAACCCGCAAATGCCGAGGCTGTCGTGCAAAGAATTGCCGAGATCAAGGCAATCAGCCGCCAGGAGGTGCAGGAGGCAGTATTTGAGAATACCAGGAGACTGTACGGAGGCTGGATATAAAATCGAAAAACTGAATTCATATTGCAAAAGGGATTTGCGCGGTTAATAATTAGTATAAGTTCATAACTCCGGACACTGCACAGGAGGTTTTATGGCAGAGGAAAAAGCAGTTGGATGCGCCCGGCCCACGGGCGGTCCGGTTGGGGAAAGTGTTGAAGAAGCCACAAG
Source organism: Desulfosalsimonadaceae bacterium (assembly GCA_046482325.1). Taxonomy (GTDB): domain Bacteria; phylum Desulfobacterota; class Desulfobacteria; order Desulfobacterales; family Desulfosalsimonadaceae; genus M55B175. The sequence goes on along the minus strand of JAWOFF010000070.1, from coordinate 41,400 downwards.
CGAGCAGACAGAAGCAGAAAAGGAGGTTAGACAAATGATTCAAGTTGGCAAGAAGGCTCCGGACTTTGCGGCTCCCGCATATCACCAGGGGAAATTCACCAATGTGGAACTGTCGCAATACCTGGGCAGGTGGGTGTTTTTGTGCTTTTACCCGGGTGACTTTACATTCGTCTGAGCAACAGAGGTTTCGGCAGTTGCCGAAAAATATGGCGAGTTCCAGAAGCTGGGTGTTGACGTTCTGACCATGAGTATTGACAGCATGTTCGTCCATAAAATGTGGAATGACCACGAACTGTCCAAAATGGTCGACGGCGGCGTTCCTTTTCCCATGCTCTCCGATGCAGGCGGCCGGGTCGGCCGGGTTTACGGGGTGTATGACGAGGACGGCGGCGTGGATACGCGGGGCCGCTTTCTCATTGACCCGGACGGCGTAATCCAGGCCTTTGAGGTCCTCTCTCCGCCCGTCGGCAGAAACGTTGCCGAAGCCCTCCGCCAGGTGCAGGCTTACCAGCATGTCCGCGAAACCAATGCGGCGGAGGTCATGCCCGCCGGATGGAAGCCCGGCAAGGATGTCTTAAAGCCCGGCCCGGATCTGGTAGGAAAAGTCTGGGAGGTATGGCAGACAAAGCAGGCATTTGATTAATACGGCAGCAATAATTGTCATTTCTACCCCTTCACATGCTGATGGGTTCCGGAAGAGGCATTCGGGGAGGTTTTCCGGAAGCCGGAGCCCTGTGGTCATGTGCGGGCTGCCTGATAATTCCGGACAATTTCCACGGCCTCGGCTGTCGGGCGCCGCCGGATTTCCGGAAACAGCCTCCGGCAGTCCGCGATCGACAGGCTGCTGACCAGGGCAATCGTCTCCAGTTCATTGCGGATATGCGGGAACGTATCCGGATCGCCGCTGATTTCCTCCTTGGCGATCAGCTTGGCATATACCAGGGAGCGGGCTGCAAGCAGGGTTTCCCGCTGCCCGAAGCCCGCGGCCCGCGGATGCAGAATGAAGAGCAGGGTGAGTTGATCCCCGGGACCGTATAAATGGCCTTTTCCGCCGGTCCGCGCGATCGCCTGGCGGGCGGGAAAGACCGGTTTCACGGGGATTTTTTCGTTCAACTGCTTTTTGAGCATGGGATAGAGTCCGTAGTGGATCACCCCGGCTTCAATACAGGCATTCTGATAGGGTTCCATGCGGTTTGCAATGGCAATCGCCCGGAGTTTGTCCCGTAAGCGGAACCTTGCGGCGTCCTGTCTGGCAAAGGCGAGGATTGCAGAGACGGATTCATCAAAGGATTTTGTTATCACCGTCCGGTAATAGCTGAGAAGCGCACCTGTGGCGTTCTTTTCCCGTACGTAAACGGCGTGGCGCAGGGTTTGCCGTTTGATATCCTCCGGGCCGCAGCCGTTGGCAAATAGCTCGTGTATGGCCATCAGCTCCTCGAGAAAGGGCTCCACCTGCATTATTGCAATGCCCCGGTCATATAGTCTTCTTTCCTGCCGGCACATGCTTCTGCTGAATTCCGGGTATTCCACGTCAATCGGACGCAGATATTCATCGATGGAGAGCCTGCGGGCAAGCATGCCGGAAAATCCCGGCTCCGGCGGTTCCTCCAGAAAAACCGCTTCATGGCGTTCCATCAGCCCGCTCGCCAGTGGAATCATCTCCGGCCGGTGGGTCGTAAAGACAATAGTGGCCTCTCTCATGGTCCTTTTACCGCGTATTTTGTGAGAGCCTTTTAATCCATTTAGGTTACTTTTTGGTCTTAACGGTTGATAACATGCTCTCTTTTTACCTCTATGTCCAGCTCTGCGGGCTTAACCTGCGCGGGCCTGTATTCTGCGCTGCCGTAACCGTTAATGACCGTCTTCTGGTTCGGCTGAATGGATACAGACCGGGAAACCGTGTCCAGGATTTTGCCGCTCTGGCTGCGCAGGCTGATTAATAGTTCGCATTCCTGCGGGTAAATGGAGTCGTTTTCGATATTTGCCTCCCATGCATAGCGGGCCAATTCTTTGTTTGTGTTCAGCCATTCCATGCTGTCATCCGTGACCTGTACCTGCCCCGCCATTGCGGGTGCTGCGAAGAAAAGCAGCATAATGCTGAGCAGAGTCATTATCTTATGCATTTTTATTTCCTCCTTTTTTTTAAAAACGAATTGGCGCAGACAAATAGGTTCCGGCAGCAGGTGCATCCGCGCTGATTGAGGTGTTCAGCTATCTGCCGCGGCGGAGTTTTTGAAGAGATTCCGGAAGCGAAGACAACAGGCGAAAACGCAGGTGTGAAGCGGAAAAAGCTTATTTTATATGCAGGAACTGCTATTTGTCATGCGCTTTTTCCTTATATAAAAAATTAAAATCCTCTGGCGGGCTGTCAAGAACCGGCCGGAATTTTGAGATTTATAAAACGGATCCTGTTTCCGGAAAAACTTTCAATAAGGCCAATTGGGATTATGGGTTAATCTCCAGCACTTCGACGGTTTTCTGGAGTTTGCCGGTAGAAAGCTCCATTTCCTCCGGCAGAAAGAAGTTCATCGTTTCGCGGATATTATAGGCCCCGGCGTCGGTTCCGCCGATGGCGTAGATTTTTCCGTCCGGCGTGGCTACGGCGGCCAGGGTGGATCGGGGGATATTCATGGAAGGCCCCCGGCTCCAGGAATCCCTGGCCGGGTCATAAATGAAGACATCCCGCAGGGGAGGGGATGGTCTTCCCTTTTGCATTAATCTTCTTCCGGCTCCTCCAATAATATAGATGCGGTTGTCAGCCGCCAGAACGGCGGCGTGTGTCCCTCTAGGCTTCGGCATGGGCCTTCGTTTTGACCAGGTATCCGTCTGCGGGTCATACATTTCCGTTGAATTCAAGAAGATATCTTTCTTGGCGGCACTCATGTTCGCTGCACCGCCGAAGACATAGATATTGCCGTCAGGCCCCGGGGCGGCCGCATGCATCAGCCGCTTCGAACTCATGGGGGCGCGATAGGTCCATTGATTCGTATCGGGGTTATAGCACTCCACGGTCCCGGTAGCCGCCTGCCTCGTGTATGCATAGTAAGGCTCATCCACCTTTCTGCCTTTTATTTCCTTTCTTTCCTTTTCGTATCGCCATCCGCCGAAAACATAGATCCTTCCGTCCGGCGTGCGCACCGCTTCGTGCCCCATCCGGCGCTCCCGCATTTCCGGAGCGGTTGTTTGAAACCCGCTTTTTTCGGTTCTGGGGTCCGATTTCCGGATATATTGCGGCCAGGTATCGGTTTTTGGATGATAGGGAAGCACCAGGCGCTCCCCTCTGCCGGCCCAGACGCTTCTGCCCCTTCCCCCGATCCACCAGATTGTTCCATTTGGCAGGGCGATGTTTTCCACTCCGTCGCCCTGGCGGTCAAAACCCGTATTGCGCAATTTGTCTATCTCAATGCGAATGATTTCGCCTTTTCTGGATTTTGGATTGAGGATTTCAAAGCGGTCGTTGTTTTTACTGTGAACATAACCAAGTTCTACCCAACCGTTTTTCCAGGTTTCTTTTTGTGTGTCCGGCTGGAAGTAATATTCCCCGCAATACCAGCCAGGCACGGGTTCCCCGTACTGCCAGGAGCGGCTGTCCGGGTCATATACCAGGTTGGAGTAAACTCCGTTGTGACTATCATGCTGGGAAGGAGGTGACCCTATGGCTTCCACCACCAGCCCGCCCATGACGTAAATCCTGCCGTCCGGGCCCAGGGCCGCGTCATGGCCGTACCTGGCATGGGGCATGGGCGGTATGAACTCCCAGCCTGCGGCCGCCAGGCCGGGGAGCAGCACCATAATGCAGATCAAAAAAAGCCGTTTCATTGGTGGTTCCCTTCTTCAGTGCGTGGTCGGTATTGGTTTACGGAGTCATGAAGTTTCCGTCCGGCTCCTCTGTGGAAACCCTGTCCTGGCCGGGCTTAAGCCGGATAACGCTGGGCCTGACCTCTCTTACCGCTGTGGCCGGATCATCCGGGTCCACCGCCGGAAAGGTGCATGCGGCTGATAGGGCCAGGGCGTTTTCGCGGTAAAAGGAATTGCCGGCGGCAACGGTTTTTGCCTTGTCAGTCACCAGGCTGCCGTCCGGCTGCGCCCCGTTATCCGGCGAGTCCGCGATATGCCATCTGCCGAGGCCGTCCTCATAATAGATCACCAGCACCACCCGGTCAATTCTCTGGCCGTAGCAGTTGTATTCCAGCTCGACCCTGGACCGGGCATACCCGTCTTGGCTTTCATCGGGCAGGCTGACCTCGTTGTCTGGGTGGGGAGTTGCCGGATCATTTTTTGTTTCTGCCACCACCCAGTCGGAGAGGCCGTGGTATATTTCCCCCAGCAAATCAGGATGATCTTCTATCCTGAAGTCTTTAGCAAAATTGAAGTGGTTAAATCCGTACGTGGATCGACTGGCGATTTTGCCGGCCGGGAAAAGGCTTTTTTCTGCGTCATCCGGGTTGGAGGTGCAGCAGAACACGCTGGATACCGGCACCACCCCGTCATTTTCCCCCTCGAGCAGGAGATCCGACCACCAGGAGCTCTCGGTCCCGGCGATGAGGGTCATATCCCGCTTTGGCAGGGCATCCGGATTCTTGTTCAACAGGCACAGCCGCGGGTTGGCGCCCCCGGCGCAGGGCTCCCTGTCATCATAGGCCATCAGGTCGGCCGTGCCCGGGGAAAAGTGAAGCAGCAGATCCAAGCCATTGGAGATCATGGAGGAAATCAATTTCTGGGTCCCGTGATTGGGCGAGCCGATAATGTCCATGTTCCGCACCGCCTGCCCGTGGGCCTGGTAGGAGCGGGAGATCACCCCGCCGAAGGAATAGCCCAGCGTGTTGACGTAGGGGAAGACGCCGGAGTCTTCATCATCTGGATCTGCCGGCAGCCCCTTGATTTTTCCGGGCTGGTTGAGGTATTTGCCGTGCAGCTTCCTGGCGAGATCCGCGCCGATATCCACCATGCTGGCCCGGCTGTTGTGGGAGACAAAAACCGGCCGGTAAACCCCGTTATTGTGATTCACCAGGTCTTCCAGGAGATAGCGGTACCGGCTGCCGTCATCATTGGGATCAGTCCGTTCGGTATTCATAATGATGGATTTTTTGTCCCAGCCCTCGATTACCAGCAGGGGCAGGGCATTGGGATGTGGAACATTGTCATCCAGGGCGTTGGTGACCGCGTCAAGCCCGTCCTTGTCCGTGATCGCCACATGGGGCGGGGGATCCGGGTTTTGGATGTCTTCCACCGCGCCTTTGACAAACAGGTAGGTTTTTGCCTTGTCCGGATCCGGGGCGTAAGTCTTTAGTGAGGCCAGCATTACCGGGGATTGGACCCCCCTGCCGGCAGTCACCGGAGCGCCCGCGGCAGTGGTGGAAAAATCCACGACTGCTGCGGAAAGGTTGTTTACCGGATCTGTCATGAGTTCGTAGGGCTTGGGACGAAGCATGGTCCAGGAACTGCCGTTCCAGTAGTAGGGGAACACGGAGCGCTCGGCAAGGTTATGCGCCTCTGCGGCATCTTGGGAGTACTGGCCCATGAGCAGCCCCCAGCCCTGTAGCGAGGGAATTTCCGCGCCCGGCTCCGCGGGCTCCACAATAAGCTGGATCTTGCCGCCCAGCCTGCGGATCCCGCTTAGGCCGAGAGCCGGATCCATGTTTAACTCTCCTCCGGGCTCGATATCCGGGCCATCCCGGGTGGATCGGACAGTCAGGATGGCATCCCCGCTTAGCGCATCCGGCGGAATAACAAGAGAGAAGCTTCCGTCCGGCATGCAGATATTGCCGCCTTTGGATGCAGGGATCTCCCTGGATACGGAAACAGGCGGAGCCGGATCCTGCGGGTCCAGTTCAAAGTCCGCCGTTGTGGTTGTGGGGGTTGTCTGATCCTGGTCCGCCAATACGCCGGCGGTTCTTGCCGCCTCCGGGTAGCCCTCCGCCGTTATGGCAATCTGTACCAGGCCCGCGGGAAGGCCGGAGAGGGTGTAGCGGCCGTTCCGGTCTGTTGTCGATGACGCTGCGGATCCTTCAAAACTCAGCACTGCACCTGCGATTGGCTCTCCGGTCTGCGAATCCCGGACCGTGCCTTCCAGGGAGCCTTTTTCCGGCCGCGGGGTCAGGGCAAAGTCAGCGCTGGAGGTTTGCCTGTCCGCGACGGTTACAAGGCCTTTTGTTTCCGGCAGGTATTGCGGGTGGCTGGCCTGGAGTTCGTAAGTTCCGGAGGGGACTCCCGCCAGGGTATAGCCTCCGTCCGCATTGCTGCTTGTCCCCAGCAGGTTGTTTGCTGCCGGGGCGATCCGCGCATTGCGCAGGGGTTCTCCTGTTTCCGCATCCGTCACCACGCCGGTTACGGCGCCCGTGGTAAGCGGCGGCAGGGAGAAGACCAGCGTCTCCGCACCGTCGTTGACAACCTTTGGGGAAAGGTAGACCGCCTTGTGGTTTTCCGCCATGGCTTCCAGTTTGATCCGGCCGAGCGGCATCCCCGTCAACGTACAGGTCCCGCCGGAGCCTGTTACAGATTCTGTGTCGGTTCCGTAAACACTGACCCGGGCGCCTTCCAGGGGTTTTCCGGTTATGGCATCGCGTACCATGATGGTGGCACCTGGTGCGATTTCCGCCGGGACCGCCTCGGCTTTCACGGATGGCCATGCAATGTTGACCGCAAAAGGATCCTGGTTTACCTCGATCGGCACCGTGCTCTGGATAAAGTCTTCTTTACAGAATTCGAGGCGTTGTGGGCCCATGGGCACATCGGGCAGGGTGTAAGTGCCGCTGCTGTCTGTTATATCGGTAATCGGGGCCCCGGAAACGGCAACGTTCACACCGGCTTCGGGCTGCATGGTTTTGGCGTTGGTGATCACCCCGGTAACGCTGGCGGTGGCCGATTCGCTGCAGAGCGCAAAGTCATGGTTTAAAACACCTGCTCCGCTTACCGAATACGCGGCACCCTGGTCCAGGTAGCCCGGGCAGGAGGCTGTCAGTTCGAGCCGTCCGCTGGCTGTAATGCCCGAAATTTCGTAGGAACCGTCCGTCCGGGCATCTGCAGAGCGGGTTTGATTGTCTATAACTGCCGTGACCGTAGCTTCGGCTAACGGCTCCTCTGTCAGGGAATCCGCCACAGTTCCGCTTATTCGCAGCCCGTTGGCATGTATGGCGAAATCCATGACGTGGACGCCGCCGGAGGGCAGGGTTGCGTGAAACTGATGTGACAGCCCGGAATATATAATGGTTACTACGATATCCCCGGGGGCCACTCCCTGGATTTCATAGGTTCCATCCGCACCGGTTTCGGCGGAATGGGTGTCATCTCCTGCGGCAACCGATATGGCCGCTTTTTCCAGGGGTTCGCCGGTGTCTGCATCCGAGATTGTCCCGGTCATGGCGGCAAGCAGAGGCTCTGCAGTTACCGTAGCCTGGTCAGAAGCAGTACCGCCGGACCCTGCGGCGGTGATTGTGTAGGTGGTTGTCTCCTCCGGCGATACGGTGACAGAGCCGTTTTCGTCCACCTCTCCGATTTCCGGCTCTATGGTGCAGGTGTCGGCGTATTCCGAATTCCAGGAAAGCGTGCTGCTCCCGCCGGGATCAATCGCCGCGGGGTCTGCGGTCAGGGTGACAGCCGGCGGATGGGCCGTTACGGTGATCCCCACCGTCAGGCTGTCTGTTAGTGAGCCGTCTGTTACGCGAAATTCGGGATGGTAACTGCCTGCCTGGCCTGCTTCCGGGATCCATGAGAACACCTGTGTTTCCGGGTTGAAATCGGCACCTGCGGGCAGGTTGGATCAGGTCGATTTTCGCATTGCTGTCCGGATCCGTGTCCGTCCATGCGATCGTGAAACTTTCATCTGTGGTGTCCCCGCTTCCGTCAGGCTCGGTAACGGAGATGGAAGGCGGCTGGGTTACTTCGATGGTGGTGCTGTCCGCCTCGCTGCCGCCGGCTCCCGCGGCGGTGATGGTATAGCTCGTGGTGGCGGCAGGCGAAACTTCGTTGCTGCCTTCGTTTTCCACCTCGCCGATGCCCTGGTCAATGGTCACGGTATCCGCATTTTTGCTCTGCCATCGCAGCGTGGCAAAGCCGCCCTCTGCAATCGTTTCCGGCTCAGCTACAATGGAGACCTCGGGAGGCGAAGGACCAGCGTCTTTTTGCATGATTGTGATACCGGCTGAGGCGTTTCTCTGCCCGAAAAGGATGATATAGATGCTGTTTTTGCGTTCCAGGATCACATCGCGGGTCAAGGGCTTTCGGCTGCTGAAGGAATACCAGTTGTGATTCAGGCATACATAGCCGAAGTAGTATCTGTGAGGAGAGGCAGCCGTGATCTGCAGGGTCCCTTCAGAGTTGTTTTCTGCCGCGAAAGCGTGATAGTTCCTCTCAATCCCGAACCATCCGATATCGATCGTTTTTTTTAAAACCTCCGTGCCCTTCGCACTTGCGTATACAGCGCTGAATGCTATCGTCAGAAAGACAATGGCCGCAAAACTTGTTTTTCGCATGAATGCCCCTTTCCTGTTGTTGCCGGAGATGCAGAAACGGTCCGGACCTGCTTTTTCCCCTGTCTCATCTAGATAGAAGGCGAAAAAAATGCGTAAAAAACGTAGAAATTATTGGGATAAAAACGTAGAAAATTATAGATGTCAAGGGAAAATTTGGCAGCGTAAAACACGGCCGTATTTCTGGCGGGTTTTTCCGGTTCATTTTATTGGCTAAGCGCACTTTTTCGGCAGGTCATTGATTTTTGAACCGGGGGATGCGATGATACATTTCCCGGAGAGGGGGGAGGCGTTGTGTGCTTATGGCGAAAAAGCGTTTTTCCAATGTAGCAGGCTTTGATGACGCCCCGTTTGAACGCGAACACCAGGGCAGAGTCCCGATTGTGGGCACGGTGTATGCCGGCCTTCGTTTTGACGGGGTTTTGATGGGCGAAGTGGAAAAGGACGGATCGGATGCGGCCCGGCAGATCGCCGGGCTTGTGGAGAATTCCCGCTTTGCCGGCCACATTCAGCTTGTCCTGCTCCAGGGCATCGCCCTTGCGGGTTTTAACGTGGTGGATGTCTTTGCCCTCCATGAGCGTCTGCATCTGCCGGTGCTCGTCATATCCCGCCGCCGGCCGGATATGGAAAGAATCCGCAGTGCATTGAAGACCCACATTGCCGGAGGAGAGAAAAAGTGGGCCGTAATAGATCGCCTGGGAGAGATGGAGCCCCTGGACCATGTTTTTGTCCAGCGTGCGGGGCTCAGCCGGGAGCAGGCAGCCGCCGTGCTTGGACAGTTCGCTGTTTACGGTAATATTCCGGAGCCCCTGCGCACCGCCCATATCATTGCCGGGGCACTGGTGTACGGGCAGAGCCGGGGAAGTGTGTAACCGAAAGCCGCAGCTTTGGCAGTACGGCAGAAAACAGAGAGGATAATTATGCCCGGGATGGAGAAAATCGGGAAAAAATCGGCGTATATGGGAAGACTTGCCCATGGGGCGGATCTTTTGGAGGAATTGACAAATATCAGCAGGGAGCAGGGTCTGCTGGCCGGCCGAATCGAGGCTATCGGCGCGGTCCAAAAGGCGGTGATAGGCTATTATAACCAGAAAAGCCGAGAGTATCAGTACAACATCCTGGATCAGGCCATGGAGATTGTAAAGCTCTGCGGCAACGTGTCCGTAAAAGACGGCGAGCCCATGGTGCACGCTCACATTGCCCTTGCCGACGAGCAGGGACGGACCTTCGGCGGCCACCTGGCGCCCGGTACGGTAATATTTGCCTGCGAGTGCATTGTGGAGGCCTTTGAGGGACCTGCCTTCGAACGCGTATACGATGAACAGACGGGCCTTGCCCTCTGGGATCTCTAAGTTCTTCTGCTATGGAACCTGTGCTGTCGGTCGGAAATGTCAGCAAATCCTTTAAGTCCTTACAGGCGGTGAAAGAGGTGTCTTTTAACCTGCGGAAGGGGCAGTCCATAGCTGTTTTGGGCCCCAACGGGGCGGGTAAAACCACCCTTGTGGAGATGATAGAGGGCATACAGAAGCCGGATACAGGCGAGATCCGGATCCTCGGGAAAAAGTGGCGCGGCAACGAAGACGAACTGCATCGGGCCATAGGCCTCTGTCTCCAGGAGACCCGGTTTATCGACAAACTGACTGTTCGTGAGACGCTTCGGATGTTTGCCGCCTTTTATGATCTGGACGCCTCCCGGGTAAATGAGATCCTGGAGATCACGGGCCTTTCCGCCAGGAAAAACGCATATGCCGTAAACCTTTCCGGCGGCCAGCGCCAGCGCCTTGCGCTGGGGCTTTCCCTTATCAACCGTCCGCAGATTCTTCTGCTTGATGAGCCTACAACCGGCCTGGATCCAAACGCGCGGCGGGAAATCTGGTCTCTTCTTCTGGATCTGAAAAAAGGCTCCGGGATTTCCCTGATTTTGACCACCCATTACATGGAGGAGGCGGAAAATCTCTGCGACTATATCATGATCATGGACCAGGGGCGCGTATTAAAGGAAGGCACGCTCGAGTCACTTTTGGCGCAGGATTCAGGAGAAAAGGTGATCGAGTTTAAACTTGCGGCACACGAAAAGCCCCTGGAGGCCTGGGAGCTGGAGCGGCTGGCCGCTGAGTCACCCTTTCCCCTTCGTTTCAGTGGAAGCGGCCGGGGAGAGATTTCCCTCTCCCGCATGGAAGAGGAGCTTCCCCGGTTTCTGGAGTTTCTCGCCAAAAAGCAGCTGCAGGTCAAAAACCTGGAATGCAGGCGGCGCACGCTGGATGATCTGTTTACTTCTCTGACAGGCAGAAAGCTTTATGAACAGGCGGTTTAAGCCCCTGCAGCTGGCGCATCTGACAGCTGCCCATTTTAAGGAAGTAACCCGCCAGCCCGCAGTGATCTTCTGGGGCATTATTTTTCCCATCCTCATCTCCCTGGGACTGGGGCTTGCCTTTACCCGGCAGACGGAAACCGAGCGTCGGGTTGCGGTGGTGCCTCCGGCTATACAGGAAAACGCGGGAGATGCGGGGGGAAAAGTGCATGCATTTTTGCAGGCCCACGCCGTTTTGGTGAAGCAGCCGGATACAGGTAAGCCGCAATATAGACTCGTGATAGAAGACGAGGCCATGGGCCGCACCAGTTTTGTTTTTATAGAGGCCGGCTGGCAGCAGGCGCTTTCGCTCTTAAAAAAGGGTAATGTATGCCTCATTATGAAAGATTCCGTATCGGAGATCAATCAGGATACCGGTCGGGACATTAGTTATCATCTGGATCCCGTGAAACCGGAGGCTCAGATCGCCTATCTCAAGCTCTCGAAAATGATGTCCGCACAAGGCCCTCCGGAGGCGGCGATCAGCCGCAACGTTAGCCCCCTTTCCGTTCCGGGCTCGCGCTATATTGATTTTCTGGTGCCGGGCCTGATTTCCATGGGCGTTATGATGTCCTGCATGTGGGGGATAGGCTACGGGATGATCGACAAGCGCTCAAAGAAAATGCTGCGCCGCATGGTGGCCACTCCAATGCGAAAAAGCCATTTCCTGATGGCCTTGATGGCGGTGCGGGTCGCGATGAATGTTATCGAGGCAGGATTACTGTTTTTTTTTGCAGCCCTGGCTTTCGATATATCCATCCAGGGGAGCCTGCCTGCGTTGTTTGTGGTATTTCTGGCGGGAAATTTTGCATTCGGCGGCATCGCCATCCTCACTGCCTCGCATACAGCCAATACAGAAGTCGGAAACGGGCTGATCAACGCGGTGGTGCTGCCCATGTCGGTCCTGTCCGGAATTTTTTTCAGCTATCACAATTTCCCGGACTGGAGCATCCCGGTCATTGAGAAGCTGCCGCTAACGCTCCTGGCAGACGGGGTTCGAAGCATTTTTATAGAAGGGGCGGGGTTTGCCGAAACCGCCTGGCCTGCGCTGATCCTCCTTGCCATCGGCGGGTTTTTCTTTGCCGCAGGGCTTCGGGTTTTCCGCTGGCATTAAACCCGTTTTGCGCGTGTTGTATTGTTTGCTACATTATAATCCAAACGCAGTCCCGGAGGTAGGCTATCGCTAAAGCAAAAGCGGCCGCAGGGCCTTACATGAGTGAAGAGTTCGAAGAAATCGTGCGGCGGATAAGCGCTGTAGTGCTGGGCAAGGAGCCGCAGGTGCGGCTCGCCCTTACCTGCCTGTTCGCCGGGGGGCATCTGTTGATAGAGGATTTGCCCGGCATCGGAAAAACCACCCTTGCCAAGGTGCTCGCCAGGTGCCTGGGGCTTGAATTCCAGCGCATTCAGTGTACAAGCGACATGCTGCCCGGGGATATCCTGGGGGTTTCCGTTTATGACCAGCATTCGGCAAGCTTTCACTTCCATGCCGGCCCTGTGTTTACCCAGGTCCTTCTCGCGGATGAGGTAAACCGTGCCACACCCAAGACCCAGAGCGCGCTTCTTGAGGCCATGGAAGAGCAACAGGTGACCATTGAAGGCCGGACCAGGAGTCTGGATCGTCCCTTTTTCGTTATCGCGACCCAGAATCCGCTGGAGCACGCCGGAACCTTTCCGCTGCCGGAATCCCAGATGGACCGCTTTCTCATGCGCATTGAAATCGGTTATCCGGGCCGCAGTGCTGAGAAGCAGATCCTGCAGGGAGACGGTGGGCAGAGTGTTCCGGAAAGCATTGAACCCTGCATGGGCCGCCATGATGTCTGCCGGGTTCAGCAAGAGGTGGGCCTGGTCCATACCTCTCATCTTTTTCTGGATTATCTGCAGGATATCGTTGATTTCACCCGTACTTCACCCTATTTTCAGATGGGGCTCTCCCCTCGCGCGGGTCTTGCCCTGTCCCGGGCATCCCGCTCCCGGGCCTACCTGCACGGAAGGGGGTACACGCTTCCCGAGGATCTGCAGCAGATCCTTTTCTGGGTGGCGGGTCACAGGCTGCGCAGCCGCACGGATCGGGCGGAGTTTTCCAGGGATCGTTTAACGGAGATTTTCAGGGAGGTGCCGGTACCGGTTTGAAAAAGACTGCATCCGCGGCCCGGCATGATACCCTGCTGCCTGCAGGGCTTGACCGGAAAAAAATATTCATACTGCCCACAAGACACGGGATGCTTTTTCTGCTGGTGTTACTGGGCATGCTGCTTGGCTCCATTAATTACAACAACAACCTGGGCTTTCTTCTTGTGTTTCTTCTGGGTAGCATGGCTCTTGTCTCCGTCATCCATACCTGGCGCAACCTGCTGGGCCTTGAGGTGCTTTCGGTTTCTGCGGATCCCGTGTTTGCCGGCCAGACCGCTGTCTTTTCCCTGCATGTGCGCAGCGGTCGTTTTGCCCGAAGGGCCGTGACTTTTGGATGGAAAAAAATGCCCCGGCTGCTGGAGAACATGGCGGCGGAACAAACCCGCCGGCTTGAACTGCCCTCCGCCCGTCCGGAGCGGGGTATTCACAGGCCGGGCCGCCTTCTTGTCGCCACCCGCTACCCCCTGGGGCTTTTCCGCGCCTGGTCCAGCCTGGATACCGGCGCCGCCTGTATCGTCTACCCCTGGCTCCTTGACGGGGCGTTTTCAGGTAAAGAGCAGGCTCTTGCCGCAGATTCCGGAGAGGACTCCGTCCATGCCGGCGTGGATGATTTTCAGGGCTTGAGGTCGTATCAGCCCGGCGATGCCATCCGGCACATTGCCTGGAAGGCGCTCTCCCGGGGTCAGGGGGTTTTTACAAAGGAATTCGGAGCTGATGCACTTCATACGGTGGTTCTCGATTATTCTGCGATGCCTGGCGGGGACACGGAGGAAAAGCTCTCCCGGCTTGCGGGCATGGTGATTAAGGCCGATCTTATCCATGCAGCTTACGGACTGAAGCTGCCCGGCGCGTATCTGCCGCCGGATAAGGGTGAAAAGCACCGGCATGCGTGCCTGAAGGCCCTGGCGCTCTTTGATGCTGCCAAAGGAGCAGTCCATGAAAGAGCAGGATAAATACCTGCCCCATATCATTTTCGCACTGGGCTTTTCTATACTGCCCCACCTTTTGAGGCTTCCGGTATGGATCGGACTGTGGTGCGCCTTGATGTGGGGTTATGTGCTGTTTGCCATAAGTACCGGTATGCGCCTGCCAAACCGCAGGGTACGCATCCTTCTTTTCTTTGCCGGCCTTATTGGATTTCTGGCCACCTACAATACCCGTATCGGGCCCAATGCCTACCTGGGGCTTCTTGCTGTAATGGCAGGCTTAAAGCCATTTGAGGCGGGCACCCACAGGGACAGGATGATTACGCTTTTTCTGGCGTATTTTATTGTGATAGCCAGCCTGTTCCAGTCTGAGAGCCTTTCCGCAACCATTCATATGTTTCTCTCGGTCTTTGCCACCACGGCAGTGCTTGTCCGGATAAACGGTGCAGGCAGCCGTTTTGCCTCTGAGCTCAGGCTCTCCGGCATTATCATGGCCCAGGCCATGCCCCTTATGCTGATCCTTTTCTTTGTTTTCCCGCGCCTGCAGGGCAGTCTTGTGGGCCTGCCCCGGACCGGGACCAGCGAAACAGGTTTTTCCGACCGCCTGCGCCCGGGCAGCATCTCCAGGCTGGTGGAAAACGACGAGGTGGCTTTCCGCGCCGAGTTTGCAAACGAGGTGCCGCGGACCGGAGCTCTTTATTGGCGCGGCATTGTGTTCCACGTCTACAAGGATGGATCGTGGCACCGCTCCGGAAGGGTGCCGGAGATTGACAGGCAGCCGAAGGGCGAGGGGCGGGTGAGGTACAGCATTGCCCTGGAGCCGCATGATCAGCGCTGGCTGTTTGCCCTGGATCGGCCTGGCTCCCATCCCGGGCGGAGCCGGATGTATGCGGATTTTACGATAAGAAACATCAGGCCGGTAAACAGGAAGAAGTATTATGACATGACAGCTTTTACAGCCCCGGAAAAAACGGCGGATTGGGGTGTATCCCGGGACAGCAGCCTCCCGGAGCGGGTAAGCCCCGGGGCCAGAAAACTTGCTGACGAGCTTTCCGAAGGGGCGGATTCGGTTGAGGAAATTGTCCGCCGGGCCATGCAGCATCTGAAAACCGGCGGTTTTTCTTATACGCTAAATCCTCCGAATCTTGGTAAAAACCCCGTGGATGATTTCCTTTTTGACTCCAAAAAGGGCTACTGCGAGCATTATGCTTCGGCGTTTGCCTTTCTCATGCGGGCCGCGGGCGTGCCGGCGCGGCTTGTGGGCGGTTATCTGGGCGGCGAGTTAAATCCCTACGGCAACTATTTTATCGTTCGCCAGTCCGATGCGCACGTCTGGGTGGAGGTATGGAGCGATGAAAAGGGCTGGTTTCGGGCGGATCCCACGGCGGCGGTTGCCCCGGAGCGCATTACAGAGGGAATTGCCGGCGCCCTGTCGGAGGAGGAGTTTTCCGGAGAAGGCTCCAGAACCTTCGGGTGGATGAAGCAATTTGGCATGCGCTGGGATGCGGTTAGCACCCAGTGGGAAAGCTTGTTTCACGGCTATTCCAGGCTTGAGCAAAAGGCGCTCCTGGAGCGGCTGGGCATTGGCATGGAAAGCTGGAAGGGGCCGCTCGCGGCGTTTTTCTCTGTTGTTGCCTCAGGTTTTCTGATTGTGTTTTTGTATGTGTTTTTTCAGTTGAAGCCGGCTGCAGCAGTCAAAAGAGACAGGGTGCAAAAGTGGTATGAGAAGTTCTGCAGAAAACTTGCCCGCGCCGGCATTGCCCGTCAGCCGGAGCAGGGGCCGGCGGATCTGGCAAGCGAGGCCGGCCGGCGGCGGCCGGATCTGCAGCCGGCAGTTGATGAGATTACGGAGCTCTATATCCGGCTCCGTTACAAGGAAGAGCATGACGTCTCTCTGGAGCGGCGTTTTCTGCAGGCGGTAAAGCGCTTCTCCGCGGGGGACTCTTGAGCTGTTCTGCCCTTGCCGTCAGGAGAACTCGTCGTAGGCGATCATTTCCTGTTCAACGCCCAGCGAATCCAGCATGTTTTTCATGGCGCCGATCATGGGCGGGGGGCCGCAGAGGTAGTACTCGATCTCGGATGGATCGGGGTGATCGCGCAGGAACGCCATGGCCATAAGCCCGGTCACGATCATTGTGATGGCAAACCCCTTCTGACCAAAAACCGGGGCTTTAAAAGCGGGATCCGGCTGGGGAGGGCAGCAACGTAAGCGGACTCGGAAAGCCGCTCCACATCATCCGCCGGCCGGCCTGATATGCTGAATTTGCAGTGCTTTTTTACGGATACGGTTTTTGCCAATCAAAAAATCCTTCAGTTCGTAAACGTGTTGCCCCCATCCCGGTCTCTATACTTGTTTAATCATAAATCAGGATTTTTGCAAACGGGCTTTCACCCATTCAACCGCCATATACACAACCGGCACATAGCCAAGGGTAAGAACCGTGGAGACAAGGAGTCCCGAGATGGCGACCACCGCAAGCGGTGAAAGGCGCTCAAGGCCAACGGCAAGCTCTGCCGCAATGGGGATCATTCCGGCGATGGTGCTCATGGCTGTCATGAGAATCGGGCGTGTGCGGCGTTCGATGGCTTTTTTGACCGCTTCGCGCACCGGTATCTCGTTTTTACGCTCTGATTCTATAAAGTCAATCAACAGGATGGAGTTGTTGACCACAATGCCGGACAGGAGCACCATTCCCATGGCTGCAGGCATGCAGAAATGACGCCCTGTAATAAGCATTCCCCAGGGGACGCCGATAAAGGCAAAGGGAATGGCGGACATGATGATAAGTGGATGGGCAAAGGAACGGAAGGTCACCGTAAGTGAAAAATAGAGTAGCAGAAGCGCAAGCGCAAGCGAGCTGCCGAGTCTGCCGAAGCTTTTTTTCATCTGCCCGATTTCGCCTTCCTGGGATATAGAGTATCCCGCAGGCAGTTTGAGATCTGCCACGGCCTTGTTGACCTGGTCCTGAAGATGCGTGATGGCCGTGGTGGAGCGGTAGCCCAATACATTCACAGTGGGCTGCAGATCCTCTCTGGTGATCACTGTCTGCTGCCAGCTCTTGTCCAGCCCGGCGATTTCCTTCAGCGGCACCGCGCCGTTCGGCCCCGGAATCTGCAGCGTTTCAAGCCTGTCTAAGCTTTTCATGTTCTGCGGGTCAAAGCGGTAGCGGATGGTATAACCGTCCTGGCCGGGGATGCGGAACCTGGAGGCTGCAATGCCGCTTGTGGCGGCCTCAAGGGTCCGGGAAACATCGGAGACGCTTATACCGTGATGATAGAGCCGGCTTTCATCAAGGCGGACGGCGAGCTCCCGCTTGTTCATGTCCCAGGTGCGCGAAATCGAGGTAAGCCCCCGCACGCTGCGAAGCTTTTTTTTTATCTTTTTTGCCAGCCCGTCCAGGACCTCCGGGTCCGGCCCAGAGATCATAACGTCGATGGGGGCGGCAATGCCCGATAGTGGGGTGGCGCCGTAGTCATAGACATCAACGGACTTGATTCCCGGGATTTCGGAAAACGCCCGGCGCAGATCTGCTTCGATCTTCCAGATCGATTCGGGCCGTTCAAAGCGGTTTTGAAAATGCGCGGTAATAAGGCCTTCCTGGACGGTGCGCTCCGCCCCGAAGCTTATAACACTTGCCTCGGAGCCGACCGCCGTTGACATCCGCAGAAAGCCGGGGGTGTTTTTGATCTTTTCCTCCATGGCCTCTGTCACGGCCTCGGTTTCCGCTGTCTTTGTGTTCGGCCAGGTTTCAAAGGAAATTTTGACAATGCCGGTGTCCATGGGCGGCATCAGATCTCTTCCGGCAAGCGGCATCTGCCGCAGGCTCGCCATCAGCACAACGATTAAAATCGGGAAGACCAAAAACCCCCATTTTGATGAGCCTGTATGGAATATGCCGGTAAACATTTTCTGAACAGGAAAAAGCCAGGTGTTCCGGATTTTTTCCACCACGGACTCCAGCAGGTTTATGCGCCGTGCCTTGATAAGCCACCGGGCGAGAAGCGGGATGACGGTAATCGAGACAACATAGGAGGAGAGAAGGGCAATCGAGAGCACCACGGTAAGAGGCCGCAGGATTTTCTGGGAATAGCCGCCCACGAACATGATGGGCAAAAGCACGGCAATGGTTGTGGCGGTTCCGGCAAAGTCGGCCAGAAAGATTTCATTGGTTCCATATGCTGCGGCCTGAAAGGGGGTCTTCTCCCCGCTTCGGGCGTGCCGGTCGATGTTTTCAATCACGACAATGGCATCGTCCACCAGCAGTCCGACGGCCAGAATAATGGCGGTCAGCGTGACGATGTTTAGCTCATAGTTTAACAGGTTCATGCCGGCAAAGGTGAGCAGAAAGGTAAAGGGGATGGAGACAGCGGCCAGAAGGGTCATCCGCATGCGGGCAAGCAGCAGAAATATGACGGCAACGGTAAGGATCACGGCATCGCGGAGCGAGGTGATGAGATTGGAGACGGAAGTCTCGATGATCTCGCCCTGAGTGTCTGAAACGGAAAAGCGCAGTCCGGGAAACGATGAACGGATCTCGGGCAGGGCCTCCTCCAGAGCGGTAAGAGTCTCTGTTACATGGCCGCCTTCTGCCCGCAGAATGTTTAGGCCTATGGCCGGGCGGCCGTTTCCGTGGTAAAAGGAGCGGCGCTCTTCGCTGGTGGTTTCAATGTCTGCGACATCGCCCAGGTAAACAGGTGCGCCATTTTTCTGGCTGATGACTATACCCTGGAGTTTGTGCCGCAGGTCCCGCTCGCCCTGGATTTTGATCAAAAGTTCATCTTTTTCCCGGTAGAGCCGGCCGGTGGGGATGTTCCGGTTCTGGGCCGAGATCGCGGAAACCACCTGGTCTGCCGTCAGGTTCAGCTCTGCCAGGCGGTCGGCATCCACCGTGAGCCGGATTTCGGGCAGGTAGCCGCCGAATACTTCCACGTCGGCAATCTTCGGGACCCGGAGCAGAGCCTCTTTTATTTCATTGTCGCAGAGCTGGCGCACTTTTGCCATAGAGAGGGACGAGTTCGGCCCCGGAGAGACAGCCAGGGTTTTCACCGGCTGGGTGGCGTCGCTTACCCTAAAAAGCCGGGGCGGGAGCATGTCCGGGGGAAGCTCCGGCATAATCCGGTTCAGGGCCGCATCAACATCGGTTACCGCCGCATCCAGCCCCTTTTTATAGGTAAACTCCACTTTTATGGCGGCGGTCTCATCCCGGATGGTGGAGCGCACGGTGCGGGTCTGACCGATGCTTGCAAGCTCTCGCTCCGCCTGCCGGGAGATTTCGTCGGCCATATCCTCGGCCGAAGCGCCCGGCCAGACCAGAATCACCGCCACCTCGGGGTAGTTGGTGTCCGGGAAAAGGTTTAAAGGAAGGCCCTTAAAGCTTACAATCCCGAAGGCAACACCCAGGAGCAGGATGGCGGTGATTCCGTGGGGACGCTTGAGGTAGCTGCCCGCCCAGTTCATGGACCCTCCGGTGCGGAGGAGGACTGCGCAACCGGATTTACCGGGGCTCCGTCTGTAAGCTGGAGCAGCATGGATTCACTGCCGGATACCAGTCTGGCGCCATCCGCGATATCGCCTTCCACCACGGCCCGGCCGCCGGATTTGCCAAGCAGCGATACAGACACGGACCGGACGGTTGTTTCATCTTCGTCTATGACAAACACCCGGTAGGCGCTCTGCTGCTCCAACAGGCATCCAAGGGGGATGATAAGCCCTTCCGGCCTGCTTAGCGTCAAATCAACGCCCAGGGCAGAGCCGCTTGGAAGGCCAAAGGGCTTTTCCCTGCTGCGGATCTCTACTACTGCAAGGGCGCCCGCGCTTACTGCAGGGTGCACCCGGTCTATTGCAGCGCTCTTTTCTTTCCCGTGAAAACTGAGCAGGACAGGGCAGCCGGGGGTAAGCCGGCCGGCAGTTGCCTGGGGGACTTTCGCAAGTATCTTATAGCCTGCATCCGGGTTCTCCAGGCGTAGTACAGGCACGCCCGGGCTGACGAGATCACCGGGGTCCTTCATGCGCTCTGTGATGATGCCATCAAAAGGGGCGGTGAGCCTGGTATAGGCAAAGGCCTTCTCCTTGGCTGCAAGCTCCTGGCCAAGCCGTTTGACCCGGGCGCGGTCCAGCACATACTGGCGCCTTGCCTGGTCCAGATTTTCTTCGGATACGTGCTTGTCCCGGACAAGGGTTTTGCGCCGTTTCAGAATTTTTTTCGAGATGGCAAGCGCTTCTTCTGCGCCTTTTAATTCTTCGGCGATAGCCCGCTTTTCCCGCCTGGGAATCTGAGGGTCCACAACAGCCGCTGTCTGGCCTTTGCGGAGCCGGTCCCCCACGTCTGCTGCAATGGAATTGACATGTCCGTTTGCCCGGACAGAGAGATCGGCCGCAAGCTCCGGCTCAATAATACCGATGTAATGATCGCGGATCGGCATCTGTCCGTGCTCTGCGACGGCCGTGCGTACAGCCGTGGGACGGATCCCGGGCGCCGGTTTTTCGGAAAGTTCCGCTTTTTTATGCTTTACCACAACGGCGGCTCCTGCGGCCAATACCAGTCCCAGAGCTGCAAGCAGCAGAAACTTTCCGAGACGCTTTGTCCTATCTCCTGCCATCTGCGAAGTAATCCTTTCAGGCCGGTACGGTCAGCACCGGTACATCCGTGCAGCGAAGCACCCTTTCTGCCACGCTGCCGAAATCAAAATGGCTTTCTCTGCCCCGGCTTGCCATAATCACCAGGTCCGCGTTTTGCTTATGGATAAAATCCAGAATTTTCTGGGCCGGATCACCCATGTCAATATGGCGGATGTAGAGAGGGCAGGTGTTTAAGTATTTTTCACAAAGTTCATCCAGCCGCTTCTCGGCGGTTTCCCGCTCCCACTGGCGCATGCGCTCGTAGTCCTCCTGGGGGCTGGTATCCCCGTAGGCTGCGCCGAATTCCACATACTCCTTTAATATGTAGAGAATGTGAATCTCCGCCTGATACTGCTGGGCCATCGAGGTTACATAGGGCAGCGCATGGGCCGCGTTTTCCGACAGATCCGTCGGCCAGAGAATTTTTTCAATTTTCATGGAGCACCTCTTTTTTTTCGGTTAAGTTAAATAAAATCCATCCGGAAGTCTTTGACCCGGGTCAATGCAAAACAGTCCTAAACTGAGCGTTTCAAATTTTTAAATCTATTTATTTCTGAATTATTTTAAGGAAGTTAAACCATTTTTAGTTTTAAAATTTTCAAACCCTCCGGGATTTTAAATTTAGATAATATATGGGCAAGGGTGTATAATGCAAGGCATGGAATGCCCGCTTAGTAATTTTGATCTGTTAATATCCATCCCCGGAAATGATATTGGGGCTGTATTTTTCCGGGAGAGAGAAGATTCAAGAGCAGGCATGAATTTTTGAATGAATTGGGGGGCGTTTGGATATAAACACCATTCGGGAGGACGCGGCCGCTCAAGGGGCTCACAGGATTAAGGGAGTGCTGTTTACCATGCTGGGCGCCTTCTGTTTTGCCCTGGCGCCGGTATGGGTCCGATCCATCGAAGCGTATTCTTCCATCAGCATTGTCTTTTATCGGGCGCTCATCGGTTCGGTTCCGCTGATTCTGTGGGTGAGCCGCACTTCTGAGATGCGCAGGAGCGCCGATCCCAGTCAGCTGGGCTGGAAACAGCGACTCGTCCTCTGCTGCATCGGGCTGTCCATGTGCAGTACCGCTTGTTTCTATTATTTTGCCGTGTTGAAGACCACGGTGGCCAAGGCGGTTTTGCTTCACTATACCGCGCCCATATATGTGGCGCTGCTTAGCCCGCTGCTGCTTAAAGAAAAAAATACCCTGCTGACCTGGTTTGCCATCGGGGTCGGTATTTTCGGGACAGCGCTCATTGCCGAGCCCGCGGCTCTGCTAGGCGCCGGCCGGGATGAGGTTTCGGGCATCATCAGCGCTATGCTCTCCGGTGTGTGCCTTGCCGGGGTTTTTCTTTTCGGAAAGTTTTTATCCGGACAGGTCCCCTCACTGTTACGGACCATGTGGGGCAGCCTGATCGTCGTTTTGGTGCTGCTGCCGTGGGGAATCTCCGTCCCGGCCGGGCATTTCTGGTCCAACCTGCCTTTGCTCGTCATTCTGGGAACGGTCTCACTGGTTTTGCCGTATACTCTTTTTTTCAAGGCGCAAAATTATATTTCCGCACAGGCAGCTTCCATTGTCGCCCTTTTTGAGCCGGTTTGCGGGGTAGCACTCGGTTTTGTGATTTACGGTGAACATTTGAGCCTGTTGGGTGCAATTGGAGCTGCAGCGGTAATGGCAAGCATCTGCCTGTCCACCTGCCGCCCCTGAAACCGGCTGCCTTGCTATCTGCAGCAAAACGGGTCTCCGTTTACAGCAAGAATTACAAGTAGACTTCTCCCGCTTAATCTGCCATAGTGCTGATCCGTACTCAAGGAGGTTCGTTAGGGGCTCCCCGGCCGATGCACTTATTGTTAAAAATTCATTCTACAGTCATTCAGCTTTATCCTGGTTAAATTTACACCTAAATTGAAAATCCCGGAGGGTTTGAAATTTTTAAAGCTAAAAATGACTTAAATACCTTAAAATAACTCAGAAATAAATAGATTTAAAAATTTGAAACGCTCAGTTTAGGTTACAGTCTTATTAAGAGCCGGAGGCGTCCATGAAAATCAGAACCAAAATCATGCTCGGTTTTTTAATTCTTGCCTTGATGCTGGTTGTAGCAGGGGCCTTTTCGATATATGAGCTGACCACAATCGGGTCTTCTGTCCAAAAGCTCCTCGATGATAACTACCGAAGCATTACAGCGGCCAAAAAAATGACCGGGGCGCTGGAACGGGAAGATAGCGGGATCCTTCTGCTTTTATCCGGAAAATGGAAGCAGGGCCGGGAAACTATCACCGTGGCTGACGCGAATTTCCAAAAAGCTTTTGAAACCGCCGAAAGCAATCTGACCATTCAGGGGGAGAAGGGTTACGTTGACAAAATCAGGACTCTTTATAAGAAATATAAAGGCCTTTGGAACAGGCCCATCGTGGGTACTCAATATGAGGGGAATTTAAACTGGTATTTCGAGGACGTGCACAGCGCCTTTAAGGACGTTAAAACAGCGGTTCAGGAGTTGATGGCTATCAATGACAAGGCCATGTATGAAACCGCCTCAAATTTGAAAAACCGGGCGCACAGGGCTGTAATGCCGGGTATCGTTGCCATCCTTTCGGCACTGGTCTTTACGCTTATATTCAATTTTTTTGTAAATATCTATATCGTCAATCCGATTCTTTCCATTAACCGATCAATTAATGATTTTATGACGAAAGAGGAACCAGTGCTTATTGATATGGATACAAATGACGAACTCTCCGAACTGGCTGACTCAGTATCCCAACTGGCGTCCATGACCCGGCTGCCCGGATAGCCGGGGTTTTTCGGAAGGGTATAACTTTATGAGGCTTCAGGTTATCATCCGCTACCTCGGCTTTGTGTTGCTTTTTAATGCTCTGTTTCTGTTTATTTCTGCCGCTGTGTCATTTGTTGAAGCTGATTCCGCGTTTTTATCGCTCTCATACACAGCCATGATAACGGCATTGCTCGGTTTGTTCCCGGTTATCTTTGTTCCCTCGACAGAAAATATCCACAACGATGAAGGACTTTTTATTGTTGTGGCCGGATGGCTCATTGCCTCGCTTATCGGGGCGCTTCCCTACGTCATGTGGGGTGGGCCGTTTACTTTTACCAACGCCTGGTTTGAAAGCGTATCCGGATTTACGACAACCGGCTCGTCTATCCTGACCCATATTGAATCGCTCCCCGCCGGACTGCTTCTATGGCGGTCGACCACGCACTTTATAGGCGGGATAGGCATCATTGTATTCATGCTCGCCGTTGTGCCTTCCACAGGAGAAGCGGCAATGGTGCTTTACAAAAATGAAATTTCGTCTCTTGCGGTTGAAAACTTCCGCTACCGAACCCAAAAAACGCTGCAGATCATTCTTATTGTATATTTCGGTCTGATAGCGCTTGAGACACTTTCCCTGTTTATTTTGGGAATGAGCTTTTTTGATGCGCTTACCCATTCATTTGCCACCGTTGCAACGGGCGGATTTTCACCCAAAAACACCAGTATCGCATATTTCAACAGCCCGGCGATGGAAAGTGTTATCCTTGTGTTCATGATGTTCTCCGGCATTCATTTTGCCCTGATTTTTCTGGCAATAACTGATCGGTCAGACAGACTTTGGACATCCTCAATTCTCCGGTATTATATAGGTGCTATTCTTGCCGGGATTCTGCTTATAACGGTTAATATTCACGGCAGCGTTTATGAGAGCTGGCCGGAAGCATTTCGTTATGCGGCATTTCAAGTGGTTTCTCTGGGGACGAGCACTGGTTTTGCCAATACAGACAGCAATATCTGGCCGGGATTTTCCAAATTGATACTGATTTTTTTCTCCCTTCAATGTGCCTGCGCCGGGTCAACCTCCGGGGGAATAAAGGTTGATCGGGTGATCGCTTCATGGAAAGCATTGCAGAATCAGATCAAGAAGATGGCTCATCCAAAGGCGGTAACTGCTTATCGTTTGGACAACGCTGTTATTGATCAGGGCATCATAGAGGCCGGAGTGATTTATGTCGTCCTTTATCTTTGCGTTGTCTTTATATCAAGTCTTGTACTTACTTTTATCGGAGTGGATCTGATGTCCGCATTTTCAGGTTCGGCTGCGGCCATGGGAAACGTCGGCCCCGGTTTTGGTACGGTCAGCTCCATGTCCAATTTCAGCCAGATCCCAGAAACTGGCAAATGGATTCTGAGCATTGTAATGCTTCTTGGTCGTCTGGAAATCTTTGCGCTGCTGCTGTTCCTGTTTTACAGAGTGATTCGGTAAAAAAATAATTGATTCCCTGATGGCTTCAGTAAATCGAAGCAATAAGCTCATCCAGGATCTCAAGCAGTTTGCCGGCCCCATAACCCCCGCCAGGCAGATGATACACCCGGATGACATTATTGCATCGCAGCTAACGCTCTATGAATCGGATTCCGGCCGCTACCAATCGTTCGCTTAAAGATCTGGTAGAAAAGGGGCGTTTCAGAGAAGACCTCTATTATCGCCTCAACGTTTTGGATATTGATATTCCGCCTTTGCGGGATCGAAAGGAGGACATCCCGGCCATGGTGACCCATTTTTTTAAAAATTACGGCAGCAGCAAGGAAAAGTTGAATCCCGAGGCGGAGTCCACGCTGATGAAATATGCCTTCCAGGGCAATGTGAGGGAACTGGGCACATTGTTCAGCGCGTGCTGGCGCTTTCTTCACGGACTCATATCCTGTCCGTACATGTCCTGCCCGGGGAAGTGCGGTTTCATCAGGCAGTTGAGACCGGCACATTAGCCCGCCGTCTGGAGGCAAAGGCAGCTCAATCTTTAGGCATCAGTGAACGGGTACTACGGTACAAAATCAAAAAATATAATTTGAAGAAGAAGTAATCCTTCCCATGCCTGCCGGTTCCTCCACGGTTGCTGCAGTGAGACCATCAAAGTTGTTTTTGCAGACGGAGTTTGCTTCCATATTTGACATTACAACATTACAGCATTATAGTGTTTTAGAATTATGGAGGTAAAATATGTCCACATTATCAAAACGTTCAACTATTTATTTAGACCCTGCGCTTCATCAGGCCTTGAAAATAAAATCTTTAGAAACATCACGGTCCATGTCTGAGATTATTAATGATGCAGTTAAAGATGCTCTTGCTGAAGATGCAGAAGATCTTGCTGTATTTGATGAAAGGCAGGACGAGCCTTTGATCAGCTATGAAGAAATGGTCAAAAGGCTGAAAAAAGATGGAAGAATATAAAGTTTTTTTCAAAAAATCTGTCTGGAAAGATTTTAAGTCAATTCCAGATAAAGACTTGAGCAATATTCTCCAATGTATTGAAGAATTGGGAAGAAACCCTCGAAGGCCCGGCAGTAAAAAACTAAGCGGACAAGAACGATATCGATATAGAGTTGGCAGGTATAGAGTTATTTACTCCATTCAGGATGATGAGCTAACAATCTGGGTTGTAAAAGTTGGTCACAGAAAAGAAGTTTATCGCTAAAGCAAACAATTCAATTCCCTTGACAGTTAAAGGCGCGCGACCTTTATTGGCAGAATTCAAAGGTGTCGTGCGCTTTCAACTGTAAGTGATTTATACGATATAATATACAGGGGGTTGTGGGGTGTCCTACTTCGGGTTTCTGATCTTCTTCCCCAGGCGGATGACCGTGTGTCATGTCCTTTCTGCAGGCCCCGGGTCATGTCCATGACGCCGCAGCTGGATCCTGTAATGTTTCCGGAATCCCGTCTTCAAACGCGCGAAGACAGGTCAATGCCCGGTTCATCATGGAAATCCCGTCAATCAATTTCTATACGGCAGCCTGCTCCGCCTTCAATATATTTGTGTCCGTAAAGGGACTTCATTTCAGTCTTGCGCATGGTACAATGGGTCGGGCATATTAAGTCCACACCCGCCAGCATTTCCGGCGGCGTTCCGTGCATGCCGCCGATAACGGCGTAAACCCTGCCGAATTGCGAGGCCACATCTATAATATGGTCCATTCTGGGGTGAGAGCATCCCACGATGATCACGATGCCTTTTTGGGTCTCGCAGCACATGGACTGCTCTATTCCTTCAAGTTCGCCCGTGGAATGGATGCCTTCATAGAGCTTGCGCGGGGCGTCCACGTCAATTACTTCCTTTGCATTTTTAACGCCCCGGAAAGTGGGCGGGCACCATACCCTTACCTTGTTGTTCGTATTGAGAAAGGCGGACAGGCCCCCTGCATGGTCGAAATGGGCGTGGGAGATCACGACGTCTTCGATGGAATCCGGATTGATCCCCAGTTTTTCCATGTTGGAAAGCAGAATGGCCCCGTTTGCGCCGGTATCAAACAGGATTGTTTTCTCCCGGTATTCCACCAGGGCGGAAAAGCCCCAGTCCGGCTGAAGTTCCTTTTCTAAACTCGTGTTGTCGTAAATGATGGTAATTTTCATAGGAATTCCTGTATTCGCCATGGTTTTCGGGAAAGGAGGTGCGTATGCCGCATTTGTTCCTGATAATAAAGATATGACAGGAATTTATTGATGTGTCAAGCAGGTCCGGGATGGCTCCCGAGGCGTTGAAACGCAAGGGCCAGTGGAAGCAAAGGGAGCGCGGGGAGAAAGAGAAGCGCCTTTTCTCCCGGGGAATTGGTTGAAAAAACGGCGCAGGGAGAGTATAAATTAACAAGGTCTGATTTTTTACGAGAGCATCAAGTAATGACGGAAAGAGAGGAGATTGCAATGGAACAAACCATGAAAAGCCTTACGCTGGATTTCTGCGGACAGGGAAAGCATAAAATTGCACCGGAAAAATTTTTTGAGATGGAAAACGGCTTTTTGTTGGATGTCCGATCCAGGGAAGAGGCAGGTTCTCTATCGATAAAACTGCAGTACCACCCGAACGTGGAGGTTGTGAATATACCGATGGACGAGGTTCCTGACAGAATGGGCGAGATCCCCAAAGACAAGTCTGTCGGCGTATTCTGCCCGGCAGGCTTTCGATCGGCTATTGTCTACGCCTATCTTCTGTCAAAAGGCTTCCCGGATGTCCGCATGATTGAGGGCGGCTACGCGGCCTTGACCGGGGCGCTCATGCCGGGACAGGTGCTCAAAGCCGTCAAAAGATAGTGCAGAATCAGCCGCTCCAGGACAAGCCGCCCTGAAGCGCTCAGTTTAGGCCCGGCCTAGTTCATGTCTTTTAAGGTCTTCAACTGGGTATGGGCTGTTCGGATCGCGTTCCGGCTGGCCTGGTGACGGGGGGCAAAAGCAAGGATTTTTTCCCACAGTTCAATGGCCTGATGGAGACGGCCTTCCCGGTAGACAGTCAGCCCCTGCTCCATTAGCTTCTCAGCACAGACCGTGATTTTGGATTCAAGTTCGCCGCGGGTCAGAATGATATCCTGCGCCAGGCCGGTGTCCTGCGGGAAGCTGTTTAAGGCCGCCCGAAACAGAAGGCCGGCCCGGCCGGGTTTGTTTTCGGCCAGCCGGGATTGTCCGCGCTTGATTGCTCCGTTTTCAGCCCGGCGGTATAGCCCGGCCAGCTCTTTCGGAAAATTCCCGGGCCGGCCTTTCGCCCGGAGTATATCCAGGGCGGCAATAATCTCTCCGGCTTCAATATGCGTGGAGATGGCCTGCATTTTCGCAGGGGGTGTTTTCTCCCTGGTCCCGGCCTTTTCCGCTTTGTCGGCTGGTTTGCGTTTATCTTCCACTTCCGGCTCTTTTGCCGTCCCGGTTGCGGGGGGCTCGCCCGCCGGCGCCGGCGGCTTTTCTGTCTGTGGCTGTTCCAGAAAACTGCAGGCGGCAAGGGATAGCAGCACATGCAGGACAAAAACGGAGAAAAAAAGGTTTTTTCTCATAGGGCTGCTCCGGCGAAAGGGCTTTCCTCGACTTTCTCAATGTTATTTAAGGTGTCGATAAAAATATCAACCAAGTGCGGTGCGAATTGAATGCCCCGAAATTTTTGAATTTCTTTGGCTGCGGCCGTTTTGGAGCGTCCCCGGCGGTAAGGGCGGGAAGAAGTCATGGCGTCGTAGGAGTCGGCAATGGCCACAATCTGGGCATGCAGATGAATCTCGTCGCCTTTTAAGCCATAAGGATAACCCTGTCCATTATACCATTCATGATGCTGCTGAACGACCGGAATATATTTGTGGAGTGAATCCGAGAGACTTAAAATTTCTGCCCCGTATATGGGATGCTTTTTCATGATCTCATATTCTTTGCTGTTTAACTCGGTTTCTTTTGTCAGGATCACGTCCGGGACCTTGATTTTACCAATATCGTGCAAAAAGCAGGACACTTCCAGTTCTTTTAACTCTTCCTCTTCCAGTCCCAGATTCCGGCCGATCTGCAGCGACAACCAGGCCACCCGTGCCGAATGTCCCAAAGTGTACTTATCCCGGCCGTCGAGGGCTGCGGCCAGGATGTGGACCATTGCGGTATAGGAGTTTTCCAGGTTTTGCGCATAGTTTTCCAGGCTGTTTTTCTGGGCCTGGATCGTTTTGGACATTTCGTTAAAGCTGCGGGTCAACTCACCGAGTTCGTCCCGGGAGTAGTGCTGAATTTCCACCTGCTTTTCTCCGGATTTCACCTGCGAGAACCCTGCTGCAAGCCGTTTGATCGGGGCTGTTAGGAATGAGGCCAGGAGCAGCGTTCCGGTCGCCCCGAAAGCCATTGCCAAAGCAGCAATGAAGAAGATTGTATTCCGGGCTTCTTGCTTGGGAGCTGCCAGGGCGTTTGCCTTTATGCCCACGATCACACTGCCTACTCGATTTTCGGCAAAACGGATTGGGGCCTTTACTTCGTAGCAGAAAATCCCGTATCGGCGGCCTTTTTTTACCTTGTAGGCTGACGCCTTCTCGACCAGAGGGCCTTGCAGATCCGGGAGTGTTTTGCCCACAGCGGAGAGCCGATTGTGGGCCAGGATGACCTTGTTGCGGTCAACAATCGTCATATATGCCACATCCGGGTGGGAATCTTTTATTTTGGCAACCAGGTTGTCCAGGCCCAGGCGGTCGTTTGCAAGTATGCTGAACCCGGCCGGTGTTGCGGCGCTCAGGGCCACTGAAGAGCCCCGCTTGATCATGGAATCCAGCAAATAGTCGTCCATAATCGAGATCACCACCATCGAGGAGCCGAAGGTCGTCATGGCAATCAGGGCCAAGGTGATCAGGGTTAATTTAAGCCGAATTCCCCAGGGGCGATTCAAGAATCCCGACATATCTCACTGCCACTGCCTCTTTGCACAATTCAGGAGTGCCTTCAATCTATCACAAAATAGCGATTCCCCCAACAAGAAAAACAGGAACGGCATCGCTTGATACAGCGTTCTCAGGAAATTCTCCGGTCTGTATTGCCCTTTGGCCTGTCAGCGAAATTTTTGCAATTCTTTTCGACATTATTTGCCTGGATATTTATCCAGTTGCGGTATATTTTGTTTCAGGAAGGAATGCAATCCTTATTGCAGGTGCAGTTTTTGCAATAGTTTCCCTGCGAAATGTGTTCCCCGCTTCTCTGATTGCCACAAAGGCTTTGGGCATCCCCTCGCTGTTTGCCCTGTTCTCTGCCCTGCTGTTGTAGGCCCGGGAGCATTCCGGCTGCAGGTTCTCCGGGGGCTTTTCCCTGCAGCAGCGCTGCCCGGCAATGGAAAGACGAGTTCAGGGTGCTGTTTGATTTCACCGGGGACAGGTATTATGATTTTTATGCGTACACGGATGAGCCAAAAAACAAGCACTACCGGGATATGAACGGATTTTGGATACGAAGCGGATCAATGCTGTCCCCGATACTGCAGGTAGTGGCGCAAAAGGGAAAGGAACCGCCTGCCTGCAGTGGTATAGCCGCCATATTTTCCCTTATATTGAAATACTGATAACGAGCGGGTTGCGCAAAATCCGCAGGCGGCTGCTGTGCCATGCCCGGGGCCGGGTCGTCGAAATCGGGGCCGGAGCCGCCGGGAACCTGGCGCACCTGCCTGCCACGACCCATTCCTATCTGGCTACGGATCCTTCCATGCTGATGGTGGATAAAGCGAAGCAGCAGATCCTGCGGCGCGGAAAGCCCGCGTTTGAGGCCTGGGTGATCAGGGCTGATGCGGCGCACATCCCCCTTGGAAATGAAACAGCTGATACGATAATCAGTTTACTTGTGCTCTGCTCGGTTCCGGACCCGTTTGCCGCGCTCTCCGAAATTTACCGGGTGTTGCGGCCGGGCGGTCGGTTTTTGTTTTTTGAACATGTTCTGGCAGCCAGGTCCTCCACCATCCGGCTTCAAAACCTTGTCAACCCCGTATGGAAACGCCTCGGCGGCGGTTGTCATTTGAATAGGGAAACGGCCGGCTATATCGCGCAAAGCGGCTTTCGTTTTGAAAAGTTCCGCTATTATCGAACCGCCAGAATGGGGCCTTCAATCACATCCAATGTGATTGAAGGCGTGGCGGGAAAAAAATGGGGGTAAGCGCTTGCTGGCATGGATCTGCAGCCCCCGCGATTAATATGGCCTGCTGCTGCCGGCCGAAGCCCTCCGGAGATGGATCCGTTTTTTTTCGGCTATTGGCACTCTCCGATGCGTTTTCCGCTCATTTCTGTCTGGATTTCCATGCCCTGCATGCTCATGTGCGAGACGCCTTCAAAAGTGTTGCCGTGGTAAGTGATTTCCCCGGTTCCATTCATCGCTCCGCCCTGCGTGCTGCAGGTGATGGACCAGGAAACCGTGTTTCCGTTGATTTCTACGTCTGAGACTTCGCATTGGCCGCCGCCCTGGCCGGACTGCGGCTGCGGCACCACGGAGTCCCTGGTGATGCATTGGGTGACAGTGGACGCAGGCATGCTGCGGCCGGACATATTTGCCTGGGAAGTGATTTCCCACAATCCGGGCTCTAAGTCCACGGAGCCGGCCTGAACCGGGCAGACCATCAAACACGCCAACACAAACCCCCCAATCAGAATCCATTTGTTCATAAAATCTTCTCCTTTTTGCTGCAGTCCATTCGCAAGTCTTTTTTGACGGTGCATTATAATTGCCCGTTCGGGGGAAAATGGCAATAAAAATTTGTCTGCCTGTTTGGATCCGGGCCTTTTTCCCCCTTGCAAAATGTGCTATACAGCGGAAAAATTTTTTCCCCGCAAACAGGATCAACCGGAGGTGGATAATGGAGAAACCGATTCGCATCATGCCGTGCCTGGATATGCAGAACGGCCGCGTTGTCAAGGGGGTGCACTTCGTGGACATAAAAGACGCAGGGGATCCGGTGGAATGCGCCCGGGCCTATTGCGCGGCCGGGGCGGATGAACTGGCGCTGCTGGATATTACGGCCACCGTGGAAGGCCGGGCCACCATGCTGGATGTGGTGAAACGCGTGGCAGAGGTTGCCACCGTGCCGTTTACCGTGGGCGGCGGGGTCTCGGATGTAGAATCCGCGGAGCGGATACTCGGGGCGGGGGCGGACAAGGTCTCCACCAGCAGCGCGGGTTTTCGCAAGCCGGAATTGATTCCGGACATGGTCCGGGCCTTTGGACCGGATAAAGTGACCGTGGCCATAGACGTGGATCAGAATCCGGCCATGGCTTCGGGCTACGAGATCTACGTCGATGGGGGCCGCACCGCGACAGGCGCGGATGCCGTGGAATGGGCAAAGCGCGTCGACGGATACGGCGTGCCCGTGATCCTGCCCACCAGTAAGGCGGGAGACGGCGCCCGCACCGGCTACGATCTGCCGGTGATCCGGGCGATGAAGCGGGCTGTCTCCGCCGAGGTCGTGGCCTCCGGCGGGGCCGGGGAAGCCGCGCATTTCTACGACGCCGTAGAAGCGGGTGCCACGATACTGCTGGCCGCCTCCGTGTTCCATTTCGGCGTGATCGAAATCGGCGACTTAAAATCCTACCTGCAGAAACGGGGTGTCGCCGTGCAGCAGCCCGGGGCCTGAAATGCTTCCGCCTCCTTGGTATCAGCCGCCGCATCCCAGGTTCGGATCCGCGGAAGCAGCGCCTTTGCGGATCCGTTTTTTTTTTTGACCT
Source organism: Desulfosalsimonadaceae bacterium (assembly GCA_046482325.1). GTDB lineage: Bacteria > Desulfobacterota > Desulfobacteria > Desulfobacterales > Desulfosalsimonadaceae > M55B175. The sequence continues at coordinate 8,940 of JAWOFF010000070.1, read as the reverse complement.
GGCAGAGCAGCGTTTTATAGACCGGAAATCCGGATATGGGATCAAACTGCCGGTCGTCGGTGACCTCATTGATATTGGCCTGCTGCCATTCCGGCGTACCGAGCGGGCCGCCGCCGCCTACAGGCGCATAAACAAATCCGGACATAATGCGGTCGGTGACATTGGCCCGCATGGTCACCTGCCCCCGCGGGGTCTTGATGCTCACCCCATCGCCGCTTTTGATATGCCGGGGGGCTGCATCATCCGGGTGAATCTGGATCGCCGGGTAGGGATATTTCTTGATAAAGCTTGGGACGGCGCGCAGGCATGACTTCATGTCCGGTTTAAAAGGCCCGGTGCCCAGGATCAGGGGATAGCGCCTGGTCAGTTCCGGGGTGCTCACGGGGGTTTCATCGGATTCCTCGTACTTGGGCAGCCCGTCGAATCCGAAGCGGTCCAGTTCGGTGGAGAATATTTCAAACTTGCCCGAAGGGGTCTCAAATCCGGGCCGGCCGTCTTTTCGCAGGAGCCCCTGTTCCCACTTGCGATGGCTCATGGGTGACTGCGGAAGCGTCAGTGCCTTGCGGTCCGCGGCCATGAGATCCTCCATGCTATAGCCGGATTCCGTGAGGATTTTCTTTAGCACCTCGTCTGGGTGCCGGGCAAACCGATCTCCGTATCCCATCCTTTCGGCCAGTTCCGTCAGGATCCGAAAACCCGGCTTGGACTGGCCCACAGGCTCGATGAGCTGCTCGCGGTAGCGGATGGTGTTGCCGTAATAGCAATAAGAGGCATGCTCGAAACCGGTGGCCGCAGGCAGCACCAGGTCCGCATAGGCGGCATCCTTTGTGAGTTGGAGATCCATCGTTACCAGGAATTCGAGGTTTTCCAGGGCCTGCTGCCAAAGCCCGGCATTGGGCCAGGACGTGATCAGCGAAGCCCCCAGCACCAGCAGGGCCCGAATGGGATAGGGTTCGCCGTGGATGATGGCGCGCGGCAGCAGGCTCGCATGGGGTTCTCCCCCGCAGTAATGGGCATAAAGGGCGAAGCGGTCCCTGCCGATGGACTTTTCCCATCCGGGTGTTGCCAGCTGATGATGGTCGGGTATCGGGAAGGTTCTCCCCGTGCCGAGGAAGCAACGGCCGCCTTCCACGTCGAGCTGTCCGGCAATGGCCCACAGCACCATCACCGCGCGGATGTTCTGCACGCCGCTTTTGGTGTATTCCAGGCCCGTGTACATGATGTAGGTGGCACCTTCGGCATCCGCGATGCGTTCGGCCAGGTCTTCGATGCTGTCCCCGGATATGCCGGTGAGGCGTGCCACGCGCTCCGGCGGAAAGTTCCGGACGTAGTCGGCAAAATCATCGAATCCCCGGGTCCAGTGCTCCACAAACTCCCTGTCGTAGAGACCGTCCCGGATCAGCACATGCGAGAGCCCCAGGGCCAGGGCACCGTCTGAGCCGGGGCGGATCGGGATCCACTGGCTTCCCTCGATTTCGGCACACCGGGTTTTTCTCGGATCGATTACAACGATATCGGCACCTTCCGCAGCAGCGGTTTGCAGACGCTTATACATGGACGGCGGCGTGGATGTAGACGGGTCAGTGCCCCATACAAATATGAGGTCTGCGTTGTCCACGTCCGAGTACATGTCGATATGCCGGCATCCCATGGTGACCTTGGGGGCCAGGACCCCCAGGGAGGTATAGCAGGGGGCGCCCACGCCGAAGGTGTTGGGCGATCCGTAGGGAAACAGGATGCTGGAGGCGAGATAGATTTCCGAGCCCTTCAGCTGGAAGGCATCCTTAAAGCTGCGTTCATAGGAACCCGTGCCCGCGTAGAACCCGGCGGCCTCGGGCCCGTATCTGGCCTTGATTTCCCCGAGCTTCTCGGCAATCAGGTCATAGGCCGCATCCCAGGAGATGGGGGCAAATTCGTAGGTTCCCTTGGCCCCCGTGCGTTTCAAGGGCTGGGTAAGCCGTTTTTCCGAGTATACGATTTCTTCCACGCTCCCGGCCATGGGGCACAGCACGTCCCCGGCGGGAGCGCCGGGATCAGGCTCCAGGCCGACGATCCGTTCATTCTCATCAAGATGGGCAATCACCCCGCATCCGGGGCTGTGGAAACATAAACCGCAGATGCCGTGCCGCAATTTCAAAGCAGTTCTTCCTTTTTTATCCCAATCCGGGTGTTGGAAATCCGGTTTTGCCTGCATCGGAATCAGATGTTCTGCAGCCGAGGAGAAACTGGGAGGTGATGTGTTCCCACAGGTTTTCCGTCTTGCGGATTTTCCAGGATACATCGCCCTGGTCGGCAATCTGCAGGGGGGGATCAAACACCCCGAACTCCCCGGCAAAAAGCCGGCGCATAGTATCAATGCCCCGGCGGCTGTAAGGGGTTCCGTTGTTGCTGCCGCCCAGCCACCGCTCCGGTGCGGAAAAGGCCGCATCCCAGGAAAAGGGGTCGGAGAAGAGAAACCGGGATGCGCTCAGGCGCAGGACCCGGTTGACTTCCGCGAGGTGCTGTAAGGGGTCCGGCACTTTTTCCAGGATATTGACGGCTGCCACGCTTGTAAAATCGTGCCGGCTAAAGGGCAGGGACAGGGCATCGGCCACAACAAACTCGGTGTTCTCAAAGTGCCATTTGTTATGCAGCGGCAGATGCTGCCTGCTGGTGATATGGCCCTCGATGACCATGTCGAAATCAAGCTGCCTGCGAGCGGCAATCTCCCGCGCCTTGGCGATAAAAGCCGTGGACGTGTCCACACCGATGACCCGGTCATGGGTGCCGGAGAGCTCAAAGCAAAGGCGGCCCACCGCGCAGCCCACATCCAGGGCTTCTCCGCCGCCGGCGGAGAAGCTTCCGGCCCAGATCCTGTAAGCCTCGGTTGCCCGGGCATCTTCCAGGAGATCCCCGAAATGGCTCCATATGTAGGCTGACAGCATCAATGGAGCGTTGTATCCGTAGTTGCCGCTTTTGGGCGTGGCCGCTTTTTGCGGCAGGAGCACGGCAATGCCCTCCCGGATCGGATAGCTGCGGCCACAGGCAGGGCAGCCCAGATCCCCGTTCAGGATATCGCCGTCAGCCTGCCGCCGGCTGGCAAGCTCCAGCGGGTTTTCTGCCGGCAGGCAATCCGGACATACAAGCTTTTCTGCAACCCACGGTTTCATTCAGGCTCCTTGAATTTGCTTAATGCTCTTTGTGGAAAAAAATAATAAATCTTTTTGTGCTGTTCTGCAAAAAAAAGGTGCTCCCCCAATGCGCACCGGCCTTTCCCATCCGCCGCTTTTTGATTTAGGTCAAGGAAATATTACATTATGAAGGTTAGCCTCCCGGCCGAGGCGCAACGGAAAAACAGGAGGACGTGCTGATGCCGATTCCCGGAAATCTTTTGACAACAGCCATGGCCGTGATGCCGCATACCGACGCGCAACGCGCCCTGGAAGTGGCGCTTTCCGTGGACATTCCGTTCTGGCCGCAACTGCCCCGCCTTTCCTACTATGAGGATATGTACGTGCAGGCGGCCGAGCACTTTCCCGGTATTGTTCTGGATGTAGAGGCGCAGAAGCTCTCATTTTCCACGGATAAATTCATGGATGAGCTGGAATCGGTGATGGCAGGCTTTGATGATCCGGCCCTCTTTGATGTAAGCCCGGATTATTCGGCGGTCTATCACCGGTTCCTGGAGGCGGAGCTTGCCGATCGCCCGGCGATCCGGGGGCAGCTGGAGGGGCCGATAAGCTTCGGGTTTAACATCAATGACGAAAACGACCGGCCCATTCTCTTTAATGACACGGTGCGGCCCTTTATGTTCGAGTTTATGGCGCGCCGTGTCAATGTGCAACTGGAGCGTCTCAAGCTGAAAAATGCAAACGCCTTCATGTTTATCGATGAACCCGGGCTGCAGTTTCTGTTTTCCGCCCTCTCCGGCTACGGCGACATCCAGGCAAAAGCGGACATGGAATCCTTTTTTGCAATGATCGATCGGCCCAGGGGGGTTCATCTCTGCGGCAATCCGGACTGGGATTTCCTGTTGGGCATGGACATCGATATTCTGTCAATGGATATCTATACCAACCGGGATGTGTTTGCCGCATACAGTGCATCCATCAAGCGTTTCCTGGAAAGGGGCGGGGTCCTGGCCTGGGGGATCGTGCCGACCAATATCGAGCCTTTCGAGAAGGAATCCCTGCAAAGCCTTCGCGAGCAGCTGGAGGCTGTGTGGAGCATTCTGTGCGGCAAAGGGGTCGATTGGCAGCAGCTTATCTCGCAGAGCCTGATCTCTCCGGCAACCTGTTGTCTGATAAACCCGGATTTGGAGAAAACGGTGGAAAAAGGGTTTCAGACAGTCAAGCAGCTCTCCGCAACGCTTCGGCAAGACTATGGATTGGCCGCGGACTGAAGTGTTCCGTAACAGGGTGTGTTCAGGAGTGAGCGTTACAAAAACCGGTTTGAAACGTTATGGTAACGCTCGCCGTTACAGCCGGCATAAACCGGCCCGCTGCCGGCCGGGGCCCCAAAAGCCATGTTTCACCCGTCTGGCGCCTGTGGATAAACCGGCCCTGCGTTCTCGCCGCATTGCAAAATCCAAGGCATAAATTTTGCAATAGTAATCCTGCAAGGGCGACAGGATATTGCTTGCTGGAGCAGCTGCTCCCTTTCTCCTTTCTGCTGTTTTCTCACGTGACCTCCACCTCCGCCTCTTTTTCATTTCTGCGCTCTTTAGAAAAAATCAGAGGGGGACCTGTATGGCAATGGATCCAGGCAGAAGACATTTCATGAAGCACGAGATCTTTGCCCGTCCCCTCACCCTTATTGGGCACATAGTGCGTTCGTTTCAAGATGGTGCGGAAGACCGGTGTTCTCCGGGCTATTTCGACTCGTTTGATTATTGCCATCCCTTGATAGCGGAAGCGGGGGATATGCTTTTGGAGGAAGCTGCCAAACAGGGTGTTGCCACAGAGGGGAGAAGCAAGGCCGAAATCGCGCGGGAGTTATTTCGTTCGAAACCCCGGTAACGCGGCAGGAGGGGTAAGGCTTTGTTCCAATCTCAGCCTGCCATTGCGGGCGGGTGGAAGGAAAGGAGGATGGCTATGGAAGAAACAGCAGAGGAGCGTTTCGGGCAGGGATACCTGCAGGAGCGCAGGCTTGTGAAAAGATGGCCCGGGCCCGTACCGGCGCTTGCCTCCCTGGTGCTGACCCTGATCATATTTTACGCAACCTGGTGGATTTTTCAGGACCCGCGGGGGGTGTTTCGCAATTATACGCCTTATGTGGGGTTCAGCCATACGACCTGGTGGCTGATTGCCCTTGTTTGGATGACATATGTCTTCAATTACTGGCCCTTCAGGAGAGGGTGGCTGGAAAAGGCGCATCCCCTGGCAAAAGGAGCGGTCCTGACGTTTACGTCTTTCGTGATTGTCTATGTGTTTATTGTCCTGGTTTTTGAAGGCATTCTCGGAAATCTGGGCCTTGCCTATTTCAGTGAGAGCAGCCTCATGAAACTCGAAGGCGTGACAGACTTTTTTGCCAATGAATATGCGGCCTTTTCCTGCCTCATGTTCGCCACCATTGCCGCATGGTTGAGTCCCGCCTGGATCGTCGCTTGTGAAGAGGCCCCTTGGCAGGATTTGAAGCAGCCCACGAAGGGGTTCAGCATCTGGGTGATGACCTTTTTTTTGACCACCATTATCTATTTCCTGACGGTGCATTCGCACATGAGCATTCTCTATTACCCCTGGCAGGAGTTTGCCGCCATTACACCGCCCTGGTGGCAGTCCTTTGCCAATACTGTTTCGGGCGCCTTCCATCTGGGCTGGATCGTGTGCTGCATCGTAAGCCTGTGGATGGTGGAGACGATCTGGGAGCGCTTTCCGTTTATTTTGATCCGGCGGGCCGGACTGCGGCGGCTCGCCACTTTTTTCGGCATTATCGCCATTGCTTTTTGCATGTATTTTTTCTTTCATTTCATTCAGGAGCTGGCATGGGGAGAGGCGGTCCGGGGGACCCGCAGGCTCATGGCCACCGACTGGCGGTGGCTGCATTCGGCCGAGATAGCGGTTTTCTTTCTGGTCCCGGCGCTGTTCATCTACTTCTATTGCGGCAACTGGCCCAATAAGTACAGCCTTGCCGTCAATGCCTTGATTCGCACGCTCATCGCTGCCGCCGCGGCAATCGCTTTCTATATCCTCTACTACAAGACCTCCCATTTGTTTCTCGGAACCCAGAAGGGGTTCTCCCATCCGCAGCAGTTTCCCATGATCCCCATGATCTGGCTGGTCAATATCTGGCTGGTGCACCATTGGTTCATGGATAATTGGCCCGGCTGGAAGATGGTGCCCAAGACCGCTGAGGAGATCGCGGCTGACCGCGAGGCCGGGAAGGCAAAAATCGAAGAGCTCGGGTGGAGCCCGGACATGGGCGTGGGACTCGGGGTCGGCGCGGTGGCCGGAGTTTTGCTGTTTTTCGTTGCAGTATGGGCAACTCCCCTGATTGCGGGTGCGGTACACACCATTCCGGAGTAAGCGGGGGAGAAGGAGAAAGGAGGGATTGATCATGTCCGATGAGAACAGGGGGCAGATGAGCCGCAGAAACTTCGTCAAGGGAGCCTCCATGGGGCTGCTGGCGGGCGCTGTCGGCAGCATGGGGGTTTACTCCTATGCCCCGTGGCGAAAAGCGCATTTTGCCGAGACAAAAAGGAAACAAACCGATATTGGTGCGTGCAAACGGATCAAGATCACCAATATCAGTGAAACAAGCTGGTTCGATAACGCGACACTCATGCATGACATCAAGGAAGCGGGCGGTCTTCTGGTGAATCAGTATGATTATAACTGGCCGCCCTTTGGTGACGGCAAGGGTCTGGGGAAGGGCTCCTATGACAAGGGCATCAAGACAATCAGGCATCTTCTGCCGCAAAAGCTCGGGGAAGCCTGGGCGATTCAACGGGATTTGGCGGTAAATCCGGATAACTCCGGGGGCTATTCCTGCCTCATCGAAATCGAGGAGACAAGCGGCAGAAAACGCAGGATACTCCTGGATACCGGGTGGTCCTATGCGTGGACGGATGAGAGCTTCAAGCGTGAAGGGATCGATAAGATGCTTGCCAACAAAGAGATTGAGGGCCTCTTTATATCCCATGAGCATTTCGATCACTTCTGGGGCCTGCCCGTTACCTGCAAGTATCATCCGACCATCGATCTTTTTGTGCCCGAGACTTTCTACGAGGAAGGGATGCGCTATATCAAGGATTCAGGCCACAAGGGCAGAGTGCACAAGGTGAAAAAGGGGCTGCACGTCAATCCCCTGGGCATCCCGGGCTTTGCCACCTTTGTGTTTGATGTGCCCATTATCTGCCGCGTCTATGGCGAGCAGTCCATGTTTTTTAATGTTAAAGACAAGGGGATGGTCAGCGTGACAGGGTGCTGCCACCAGAGCATCATTCAGTTTGCCGAGACGGCCTACCGCGAAATCAAGTACGATAATGACAATCTGCATGGTATCTACGGGGGCTTGCACATCTCGCCCTTCGAAAACTGGGATCCGAAATATGACGACCTGGTGATCGCGCTCGGCAAGTACGGCTTTGATAAGATCGGGTGCAACCATTGCACGGGGGTGATTACCGCCAAAAAATTTATAGACGCTGGCTATCCTGTTGTGCAGGGAACGGCGCGCTACCGGTCCAAGGATACGGCATACCTGGGAAACGGCGACGTGATCACCTTCGGTGCCTGATGCACAGCCCCGAAGCGTGCGGGAAAAGCAGGGTCCCGGAGTGTGCCGGGCTCAGGGAGGCGGTCCCATGGATTTCAAGGAATGCCGGCCGGATGGCATGGTGTTTTTTTCCGTTCAGGGGATCCAGGATCTTTTGCGAATGATCCTGATGAGGGTCAATTTCATTCCCGAGACAAGCAAAGCCGTGGGTTGGCGGGGTTCCTCGGATGCCAGCCGGGAGCATTTCGCGTGGTCCGCCCGCATCGCACAGCACCGGGGGGTGTTCGGCCTGGCCTTTGACCACGGGAATCCATCATCCGACTGGGTCGCCGCCTTTTTCCGGCTTTACTATTTCCCCTGGCCGGGCGAGGCGTTAATCGAGCATTATTCCGTTGAGGCGGCGCTTGTGACCGAAGAAGAGGGCTATACGGACCGGGTGCGGGAGTTTCTGCGCCATCCGGAGTTTGCCGCCCTCTTCCATATTGCTGGTGTGACAGTGGCCCTCGACCGCCGGGAAGAGGCTTTGCTCCTGGGTGTTGATGGGGCTTCCGAGCACCGCGTGGTCGCGGATGACGGCGTGGAGATGCGAAAAGACGGACGGGTGGTGCCCATCGTTTTGCCCGGCGCATGCGATCAGCGCTTTCCCTCCTTTTCGGTGGCCGGGGATTTTTTCCGCGTTTTTGCCGCTTCGGTCACTTTCAACGCAAAAGAGCCTCCCGGGTTTCTTCTTACGGGATCGTATCCGGGATCCGAGTTCCACTATGACGCAGAAGGCAACTGGGAGTCCCGGGAGTGCAGCGATATTGCGGTCTCTTATCTCTGTCTTGGTTACGGCTGCGGCGATTTTCCCGCTGCATTGGAAAGGGTTCTGCCTGAGCGGCAGGGCAGGGCGCGCCATGAGTTTGTCTGGCGCAGCGGGGACACAGGCAAAAGCGGCTATGAGGATGCCCCCTGGTGGACGGCCCACCGCCTTTCGCGCAAAGGGGATTGCGGAGGGTTATCATTAGTTCAGTGACCAGCGCCACATAGGAAAAATTGCCTCATACGGGGGTATCGGCTGAAGCCTGCGCCTCGGCAGCCAGCTCCACCCTGTTTCTCCCGAGCCTTTTCGCCCTGTACATGGCCCGGTCTACCCTGCTCAGAAGCTGATTCTCTCCCTCTCCCTGCCGGAATTCAGCGACCCCGAAGCTGCAGGTGATTGTACCTGCCTCGGTCAGCTTCTGCCCGGCGATCATCTCCCGGAGG
>JAWOFF010000153.1:0-18709 GCA_046482325.1 Desulfosalsimonadaceae bacterium | reverse complement strand
GCTGCGGTCTTGCCGGACTTGATTACAAGAACGGGGGTGGGCCGCTCTCCCGAGGTAATCTCTTTGACTTCTTCGATAAAATTCTCCCGCATCCGAATTTCTTCCATGTATACCATAATGACGTCAGTTTCAGGATCATTATGATAGTACTTCAAAAGGTCCAGCTCCTCGACATCAGCCTTGTTGCCGATAGAGACGAACTTGGAAAAACCGAACCCCCGGTCTGCGGCAAAGTCCAGAACCGCTGTGCAAAGTGCGCCGCTCTGGGAAATAAAAGAAATATTGCCCTTATGAGGAATGCGGGTGGAAAAACTGGCATTCAAACGCACGTTGGAGCCCGGATTAATTACGCCCAGACAGTTGGGGCCGATCAGGGGCATCCCGGCTTGCCGGCATTTTGCGGCAATCTGTTCCTCAATCTCCGCGCCTTCGCCGCCTACTTCCTTAAAACCGGCAGAGACAATTACAATGCCCTTAACCCCCTTTTCAATGCACACATCAATGCTTGCAAGCGCGGCTTTAGGGGGAAGGATGATCATGGCCAGATCAACCGGATCGGGTATATCGAGCACGGATGCGTAACAGCGCACGCAAAGAATGGAACGGGCTTTCGGATTGACGGGATAGAGCGTACCCTTGTATTCGCCCCGCAGCACATTGGCAAAAATATCATGGCCCACTTTTCCGGGGGTGGAAGAGGCGCCGACCACAGCGACCGATTCCGGAGCAAAAATGGCATCGAGTTTATCTATCAAATGTGTCCCTTTCCAACCGCTGGAAGCGGTTTATTCGGATTTGAGTTCCAGTATAATGTCATAGATCCTGTTTCTGGGCACGCCGAATCGGCCGGACAGCTCCCTGGCAAGCCGCGCCCCGCCGCCGGAGTCCGTCTCCAGGGCGGCGGCCACTGCCCTTCGAAGCTCCTGCTCAGAGGTTTTGTCCCCACCTTTTTTCCCGGAAACCAGTAGTGTTACCTCCCCCTTGACGGCCTCTCTTCCTGCAAGCACTTCCACCACCTCTGAGGCCCTGCCCCGGAGAAACTCCTCGTGGCGTTTGGTCATCTCCCTGGCCACTACAACCCGGCGATCGCCCATCAACTCCAGGATTTCATGCAAAAGCTGTACCAGACGGTTGGGGGACTCATAAAATATAAGCGTTGCCGGCTCCTTTGCAAGCTCTGCAAGGCTTGTGCTTCGTTTGGCCCCCTTCTGCGGCAGAAAACCGACAAAAAAGAAGGCATCGGTCTCCATCCCGGCTGCACTTAAAGCAGCCATTGCCGCACAAGCGCCCGGGATGGGAACAACGGCTATATCTGCTTCAATCGTCTCCTGCAGGATCCGGTAGCCTGGATCCGACACAGCGGGCGTACCCGCATCGGAGAGCAGTGCTACGCTCTCGCCCCCGGCCAGTCTTTGCACCAGCTCGCGGGCTCGTTCGGACTCATTGTGTTCGTGACAGGAAAGAAGCCGGGCGGATATATTGTAATGCGATAGCAGCCTGCGGCTGTGGCGGGTATCTTCAGCAGCTATTAAATCAACGGATTCAAGGATCTCCAGTGCCCGAAGGGTAATGTCGGCCAGGTTTCCAATGGGCGTTGCAACAATATAGAGGGTGCCCGCTCGGGGCCGGGCTTGTTTATCCGTCATAACAAAGGGGAAAAGCGTTTTGAATCAACTCGATTTCGGGCCGGGTTCCCCCGGTTTTCACAAAAACCACGTCGAAACGGGCTTTGCAATCCATCTGGCCGGTGTACTTGAGATAGGCCAGCGCAGTCCGGGAAATCTTTTTCTGTTTGTGCGGCGTGACCGCCAGACGGGGGCTGCCGTAGCGCTCAGACCGCCGGGTCTTTACTTCGACAAAGACCAGCGTATCGCCGTCGCGGGCGATAATATCAATTTCTCCGATCCGGTTACGGTAATTGCTTTCAAGGAGTTTATAGCCCCTTTTCAGCAGATACTTAAGGGCCAGTGATTCCCCGGTTTGTCCCAGTCTTTGACGCGGGTCTGGCATATGCCGGCAGAACTCAGCTCTCCGCCCTGAAAAGGCAGCGCACGCCTTTAAAGCTCAGACGATGGATAGGGGTGGCCCCGTGTGCTGCCAGAGCATCTCTGTGAGTGCGGGTGGGATAGCCCTTATTGGAGGTAAACCCGTATTCCGGGTAATCACGGGCATATACTCCCATCATGCGATCCCTGGTAACTTTTGCGACAATAGAGGCGGCAGCCACTGAAAGGCTCAGCCTGTCGCCGCCTGGGACCGCCTCGGCCGGCATATCCAGAGGGGGCAGACGGTTTCCGTCGACAAGGACAAAATCCGGCGCAGGAGCGAGGTTGCTCACAGCCATGGCCATTGCCGCGCAGGCAGCCTGCAGGATATTGATCCTGTCGATTTCCGGGGGGTCCACAATGCCCACTCCCACAGAGAGCGCATGCCTGTAGACAAATTCGTAGAGCCTTTCGCGCTTTTTTTCCGAAAGCTGCTTGGAATCGGCTATCCCCGCTTCAGGCAGATCCCGCGGCAATACCGCCGCAGCCGCCACAACCGGTCCGGCCAGCGGTCCGCGGCCTACTTCGTCGACTCCGGCTATCCTTTGGAAGCCGCGTTTTCCGGCTTGGTCCTCATAACTCCATAGGTTATGCGGCGGCATCATTTCCTATCCGCGGCGGCGCTCTTTAATGCGGGCGGCCTTGCCCTTCAGGTTGCGCAGGTAATAAATTTTGGCCCGGCGCACGCGCCCGTGAGAGACCACCTCGATCTTGTCAATACTCGGCGAATGCAGCGGAAAGACACGCTCTACCCCTACCCCATAGGATACCTTGCGAACGGTGAAGGTAGCGTTGGTTGTACCTGAGCGTTTGCTGATAACCACGCCCTTGAAAACCTGAACCCGTTCCTTTTCACCTTCCCGGATGCGCACGTGCACCCGCACGGTATCACCGGGGAAAAATTCCGGATAGTCGAGTCTCAGCTGTTCCCTTTCAATTTGCTTGATCTTTTCCATGACAACCTCTGTTTCCCTATTCCGTCAGACCGATTCCGCCTTCTTGTCTGATCGTTGTTGTGTTTGATGAATACTTATCTATCCCAAAAGCCTGTCCAATATAATAGCTGCAGCGGCACGCACCGACAGATGATTATAGCCGGAGGCGCCCTGGATCGGGGCCAGAACTGCATCCGCACCTGCTATCAGCTCATCTGAAAGACCCCAGGCCGTGCCCAGCAACAAAACAAAAGCAGCCGCCTCGGATTCCATCCTCTGCCGCATGGAGGCAAAGGAGACGGCCTCCCGCTTAAAAGAGGCGCATGTTGCAACGCTCTTAACGCTGCGTCCAGGCTCCCGCCTGCTTATATCCTCTGTTGCCTCGCCAAGACCTCCGCAGACTTTTACCAAATTCAGCGCCTCCCGCCGCTTGGGATTATACACAGAACCCTGTCCGGTCTGCCAGTGGGCGATGATTCTGCCGGCCAATACCTGCTGGTCCGTCAGAGGGGTTAGCACATAAAGGCCGGCTGCGCCATAGGTTTTTACCAGCCGGCTCAAATCATGCAGGTCCAGATTGGTTACCGCAGAGGCAATGGTTTCGCCGTTTTTGTTCTTGACCGGATGGTGCAGCAGCACCAGATAAAGGCTACTGGGCCAGGAGTTTTTCAATATAGCGGCACCACCTTTTCAAAACCTCCTTCTCATACCCGCCGAGCTCTCTGTTTTCCAACAGATCCGGGCGCTTGACAAGGGTTCTAAGCAGCGCATCCGAAAACCGCCAGCGGGCAATGGCCGCGTGGTCGCCGGAGAACAGCACATCAGGCACCGCTTTGCCCACATATTCCGGGGGTCTGGTATAATGAGCATGTTCCAGCAGATCTTCGGAAAAAGAGTCCTTTTCCGCTGAATCCCGGGCCCCCAATGCGCCGGGGAGCAGCCGGGTGACCGCATCCACAATGACCATGGCAGCGGGTTCGCCGCCGGTTAACACATAGTCGCCAATGGAGATCTCCTCGTCCACGGCCGTCTCGCGAACCCGTTCGTCCACGCCTTCATAGCGGCCGCAAATCAGAATAAGTCCGCTCTCGCAGGCAAGCTCCCGGGCCGTTGCCTGGTCAAAGCGCCTTCCCTGCGGGGAAAGCAAAACCGTTTTCGCACCCGGCTGTCTCTTTCTTGCCGCCTCTATAGCCCGTCCTAAAGGCTCGGGCTTCATAACCATACCCGCCCCTCCGCCGTAGGGGCGATCATCAGTCTGCCGATGGCGGCCTTCGGCATAATCACGGATATCTGTTGCCGAAACCCGGATCACTCCTTCGGCGATGGCCCTGCGGATGATGCCGTGGGCAAAAAAAGAGGCAAAAATGTCGGGGAAAATCGTCAGGATCTCGAAATCCATGCTCCGGCCTTTTCTCCGCCAGGCCTTACAAGCCCTCGGGAAGTTCGACCTGCATCATCTTGTTGGCAAGGTCGATTCGCCGGACAACGGATTCGATCGCCGGAATCAGGCGTTCGGTTTCACCACAGGTGACCACCAGCACATCATTGCTGCCGGTGGCAAAAATGGTTTGCACACGCCCGATATAGACTTCTGCCTCATACACAGACAGGCCGATCAAATCACACCAGTACCAGTAGTCCTCTTCCGGTTCGGGGAGCTCGGCCCGGTCAATCAAAAGCTCCGCCCCCACCAGCGCTTCCGCGGCATCCCGGGTTTCTACAGATTCCAGCGACAAGCGGAGCAGATTTTTGTGGGGCCGTACATCGCGCACCGTGTAAGTGGCCATCCCTGCGCCACTGTGCCTGACGCCGACCCGGCGGCCGGCGCGGAAAGGTTCAGCAGATTCGGCAAATGAGCAGACCCTGAGCCAGCCTTTTATGCCATTCACCCCCACAACCTTTCCCATTTGCAGGCAGCGCTCCGAATCCATCCCCTCAATCTTCTACAATTTCCAGGACCGTCCGTTTCCTGTTCTTCGCTGATGCAGCGCTCAAAAGGGTTCTCATAGCCCGCGCGGTTCTTCCCTGTTTGCCGATTACTTTTCCCAGATCCTCCTTGGCCACTTTCAGCTCAAGCACCGAAGTCTGGTCGCCTTCGACTTCGGTCACCACCACCTCATCCGGATTGTCAACCAGCGACTTTGCAATATACGCGATCAGATCTTTCATGGTCCGACTCCTTTACACGATTCTGGGAATACGGGTGGATCAGGCAAAACCATTATCAAAACGCGAGTTACGCAACCCCTTGTTTTTTTATCAGGCTTCCCACGGTGCTCGTGGGAAGAGCCCCCTGGCCGAGCCAGTACTGAATCCGGTCGTGCTTCATGGTTACTTCACTAGGCTCCACCATGGGATTATAGGTACCCACTGTCTCCAGAAACCGGCCATCACGGGGATAGCGTCCATCCGCAACAACAATCCGGTAGAACGGTCGTTTTTTGGAACCATACCTTGCCAATCGAATTTTCACTGCCATATTTTCTTTCACTCCTTTAAAAAGGCATCTTCCCGCGGCCGAGTCCTTTCATCATACCGCCTTTATTTATCTTTTTCATCATTTTCAGTACCTGTGAATAATTTTTCAACAGCTTATTCACATCTTGTACACTGGTACCCGATCCTTTTGCAATCCTTTTTCTGCGGCTGCCGTTGATAATCTGGTGCTGCCTGCGCTCCTGCCGGGTCATGGAATTGATAATGGCCTCAATCCGGACAAGCTCTTTATCATCTATATCCATATTCTGCAGTTGTTTGTTCTTGCTTGCCCCCGGGATCATTTTGATCATATCGGCAAGCGATCCCATCTTGCGGACCTGGCTCATCTGATCGCGGAAATCCTCCAGGGTGAACTCGCTTTTGCGCAGTTTTTTCTCCAGATCCGCGGCCTGTTTTTCATCAACGGCGCTCTGGGCTTTTTCAATAAAGGAGAGCATATCGCCCATGTCCAGTATCCGGGAGGCCATCCGGTCGGGATGAAAGGGGTCCAGAGCGCTGGACTTCTCCCCGACGCCGACAAACTTGATGGGCTTGCCCGTAATGGCCTTAATGGATAAAGCCGCACCTCCCCGGGCATCGCCGTCCATTTTGGACAGAATCACGCCGTTAATATCAAGGGCCTGGTCAAAGGAGCTGGCAATATTGACGGCATCCTGGCCGGTCATGGCATCGGCCACCAGCATGATATCCGGGGGCGCAAGCGCCTTTTTGATGTTCTCCAGCTCCGCCATCAGCTCCTCATCCACGTGGAGCCGGCCGGCTGTATCCAGTATCAGCACGTCGCAGCCCTGCCTGCAAGCGTCTTCCCTTGCCTTTTTGCAGATCTGCACCGGCTCCATGCCCGTGCTTGACGCATAGACGGGAACAGAGAGTTCGCCTGCCAGCTTGCTTAGCTGGTCTATCGCTGCAGGCCGGTACACGTCCACAGGCACAAGATAGGGGGTTTTCCCCTGTTTGCGCAGATATACAGCCAGCTTGCCGGCTGTCGTGGTTTTGCCGGAGCCCTGCAGGCCCACCAGCATCACTGCGGCAGGCTCCGGACCGGAAAGGTTGAGCTCCTCATGCTGGCTGCCCATGACAGCCGTTAGCTCATCATTAACGATTTTGATCACCTGCTGGGCAGGCGTCAAACTGGACAGAACCTCCTGGCCGATGGCGCGCTCCCGGATTTCGGCGATCAGGTTCTTTACCACCCTGTAATGCACGTCAGCTTCCAGAAGGGCCATGCGCACCTCGCGCAGGCCTTCCTCAATATTTTTCTCCGAAAGCTTGCCGTGACCCTTGAGCTTTTTAAAAACGCCGTTCAGTCGATCACTTAAATTATCAAACATAGATGCCGCCCCGCTTTAAAACTAAACTCTTGAAATTAAAATTTAAGTGATGATATGTCAAGAAAAATGTAACCGCTCCGCCGCCAGCGTCTTTGCCGTCACCTAATTTCTGACATAAAAAACAATATAAGACAAACCCCATGACAGATTATGATCCCCTGGAAATAAAGGAACTCGACCGCAACGAGCTTGCTGAATGGATTGCAACCCGGGGACTTTCCAAATTCCGGAACCAGCAGATCATGCGCTGGCTCTACGCCCGAAGAGTGCGCTCCTTTGATCAAATGACAGACATTGCAAAATCCACCCGCCGGCTCCTGGACGCGGAATTTACAATTACCCCGCCCATGATCAGCCGGCTGGAAACCTCCGGCGACGGCTCCCGGAAATACCTTTTTGTTTTCAGAGACGGCAACACCGTGGAAAGTGTTCTTATCCCGGAGCGCGGCCATTACACCCTCTGCATCTCCACCCAGGTCGGATGCGCAATGGGATGCCGCTTCTGCCTTACCGGCAAAAGCGGCCTGACACGAAACCTGAGCAAGGCCGAAATCCTGGACCAGGTGCTGGGAGTGCTCGATGATCTGCCGCAAGACAGCATGCCCCTTACCAACATTGTATTGATGGGGATGGGCGAGCCTCTGGCCAACTACGAAAATGTGCGGCAGGCGATTGACATACTGACCGACAACCAGGTCGGGCTGCAATTCTCGCATCGCCGCATCACTTTATCCACGGCTGGAATTGTCCCCAGGCTAAAAGACCTCGGCCGCGACACCAACATCCGGCTGGCCGTGTCTCTAAACGCAAGCGACAACGAAACCCGCAGCATGCTGATGCCTATCAACCGCAGATATCCGCTGGAGGAGCTTATCGAAGCCTGCGCCGCCTATCCCATATCCTCCAGGGATAAAATTACCTTTGAATACATACTGATAAAAGGCGTAAACGACCGAATAGAGGATGCATGGCGCCTTGCCCGCTTTCTGCGGCCTGTACGCTCCAAAATCAACCTGATTCCCTTTAACGAACATCAGGAATGCGGGTTCCAACGCCCGGAAACGACAGCCATAGAAGCCTTTCAGCAGGAGCTGCTGCACAGAAACTATACGGCCATCATCCGCTGGAGCAAAGGCACTGACATATCCGCAGCCTGCGGCCAGCTGCGGGGAAAACCAGGGGAATAAAGCATTACGGTATCATCAAAGACTGCAGCCGCCCGGCCGGTATCGGCCTCACCATCACGACATCCCGGCCGCCGGGGTACTGCAGCGTCACCTCTGCATCCTCCTTCGGCGGGGCCTTGCTGTAGCCGGCACAGACAGAAGCCGCCCACAGAACGGTCTGCTTCTCTGCCTCCGAACCGCCCGGAATCAACACAACGGGGCCGGGCCAGGTCTTCATGCGGATCAGGATATCGCTTTCTTCTCTATACCAAGCCATAATACTCTCATTATCCGATTTGTTCCGGCCCACCACAATCCTGGCACGCTCATCCGCGCGCAGATGCCTGCCGTATTTCAATAACTCCAGCTCCGCCCGCCCGGGGTCGGGCTGATGATCCAGAAGGTCTTTCAGCCGCTGGCTGTATCCCCGGTCGGTGAGCAGGCAGCCGCCGGCCGGGGCCGGGAAATCCTGCACGCCCAGGGCTTCTGCAAGCGCTATCTGGGGCTTTCTGGATCTGCCGCTGAATCCGCAGAGACGTTCCCTGTTGACAAGCCCCTGGCGTTCCATCCAGGTTGGGTCCAGAAGCTGCGCACTCAGGGGGCGCAGGATATAGCCGGCAAACCTGGAATTCTTCTCGACGAAACGAAGCCCCGCCCGGGTCTGGCTCATGGGCCGCTGACCCAGGACCTCGCCGGAAAAGAGAAAATCGCTTTCGGATGCCTCCAGCATTCCCCCGGCAATGCGGAACATAAGGGCGTGGCAGTCCAGGCAGGGATTCATGCCCTGGCCGTATCCGCAGCGGGGACGGGTCAACATCGCCATATAACGCCGGGTAATATCCTTGACAATTAAGGGAATATTATTTTTACTGGCAGCGGCACGGGCTTTTTCGGCGGTGAAAAAGGGCGTTTCAAAAGCCAGCCAGCAGACGGTGATACCCTGGCTGCGAAGCAGCAGGGCGGCCAGTATGCTGTCCAGACCGCCGGAGCACAAGCCCAGTGCTTTGCCATATGGAGTATGCGGAGAAGTCATTTCAGGATTAAATCTTCCATAGGGGTTTCCAAGATGCCGGAAAACATTGAGCGAATCCAAAAAATTCGAGAGATACTAAACACCCGCTATCCGGATGTCAAGACCCAGCTTTGCCATGACAACGCATTTCAGCTGCTTGTAGCCACCATTCTTTCCGCTCAGTGCACGGACCGCCAGGTCAATGCCGTCAGCAAAAACCTCTTTGCACAGCTGGCAACACCGCAGGATTTTGCCGGGGCAAGCCTTGAAACCATAGAGGGGCTGATCCGCTCCACCGGCTTTTACCGCAACAAGGCAAAAAGCCTGAAAAATTGTGCAAAAAGCCTGGCGGAACGTTACGGAGGAAATGTGCCCGACAATCTGGAGGATCTGCTCAGGCTGCCCGGCGTGGGACGAAAAACCGCCAATGTGGTTCTTGGGCAGGCCTTCGGTGTTCCGGCCATGGTAGTTGACACCCATGTATCCCGAATCGCACGGCGCCTTGGACTGACAGAACAAAAGGATGCCGAAAAAATCGAGCAGGATTTAATGGAACTTATTCCCCGGGATGAATGGAACGCGTTTTCTCTTCGTTTGATATTTTTCGGCCGCGAAGTGTGCAAGGCGCGCAGGCCGGACTGTCCAAACTGCTTCTTGCAACATCTGTGCCCCTACCCGGAGAAAACCGGGAACTCCGGCCGGGCCTGAAAACAGGGAGGTGCCCCCGCTTTTGCTATTTTCCCATGAGCTGATCATAGGCCTGCTGGATTTCAACGAATTTTTTCTTGGCCAAATCCTGGAATTCCTCGCCCAGGTGCGAGACCTTGTCAGGATGATACTTCTGGACCGCCTCGCGATAGGCGGCCTGAATCTCTTTGCGGCTGGCCCCGCGGCGAATCCCCAGGACGGCGTACGGATCCCTGACTCTCCCGGAACGGCCTTGCTCCCTTTGCTCCCTGTCCGCCTCCTCCTGCCCGCCCCGTTCCCCTCTGTTTTCGGATGACTGTCCCGCATTTCCCTGCCGGCGCTGAAACAAGAGTCTGCCGAGATACATCAAAAACCCGGGCAGTTTTTTATAGCGGAAATAATAGATCAGCAGGCCCACCAGAAAAGTATCATCCAGCCAGCCGATAACAGGAAACACATCGGGTATCAAATCCATACGGAAAATGACGTAGAATGCCACCAGCAAAATAATGATGAAAAGCCAGCCCGTACGCATGACGGAAAAACTCCTAGGACCGCAGGGTGGCAGTCAGCCGAAGCGGATGGGCGAGCAGTTCAAGCGCGGATACAATGGAGGGACACACAATATCGGCCTGCATAAGCGTCTCCACTGCCGCCCCTTCCTCCAGCATAACAGCCATGCCGAGTGCAGCCCGCTTCAGCATATCCTGATCATTGCGGCCGTTGCCGATGGCAGCGCAGTGCTGGGCACCCAGCTTCTCTACGAAGTCCAGCTTGCCGGCCCGCTGTTCCGCCCTGGGCAGGATCGTAAGCTCGCAGGGAAGTCCCTCCAGCCCCGCCCTGGCAATTCCGAATGTATCCGCGGTCAGTACGTGCAGCCTAAGCGTCTCCGACAACCGGAGCAGGGCCTGAGCAACACCTTCTATCAGACGGCCGTCGATTGCCAGGGTGCCGTTGTAGTCCATGATCAGATGCTCCAGTTTCAGTTCCCCGTAGCCGGGAATCGAGACCTGCATTTTAGCCTCCCCATGAAAAGGTGGTTAGGAAATGCGGAATGCTCCGCACCTTACCCTTACCTAAACTGAGCGTTTCAAATTTTTAAACTTTTTGTTTCTATATTATTTTAAATGACTTAAATCAATTTCCCATTTAAAAATTCGAAACCCTCCGGGATTTTCAGTTTAAGTCTTACACAATACAGCCGCTCCGGATCAATCCGAAAATTTTAAAACCTTTTCGAACCTAAACCGGACGTTTCAAATCAGGTGGAAACAATCCGGATTCTGCCGGCGGAGATATTTCCCGGCTATCATTGCAACTTGCAATGCTATAGCTTCCGGGTCCTGCCGTCAGTTGTCGGCGGTGCCAGGTTCAGACGCTTCATTTTCCGGTAAAGCGTGCTGGCATTGATGCCCAGATCCTGTGCCGCCCGTTTGCGGTTGCCCTCTTGCCGCCGAAGGGCGTCTTCAATCAGAATCTTTTCCATGGACCTGAGATCCATGTAGGAGCGAAATCCGTTCACAGCCGTGGCGTTTTTGGGGCGAAACTCCGGAGGCAGGTGCTCGAGTTCGATTAACTCGCTGTTGCAGAGGACAAAAGCATGCTCGATAATGTTTTCAAGTTCCCTCACATTGCCTGGGTACTCATAATTCATAAGCCTTGCCAGCACCCTGTCCGAAACCCCCATAATGCTCTTGCCCTTGAGCCGATTGAACTTGCTCACCAGGTGGTCAATCAGCAGGGGAATCTCCTCCCGGCGGTCCTTTAACTTCGGCAGCTGCAGACGAATTACCTGAATCCGGTAAAAAAGATCCTCGCGGAAGCCGCCTTTCTGAACCAGCTCAGACAGCACCTTGTTGGTAGCTGCAACGATCCGGGTATTTACCTGCACCGGCTTCACTGCGCCAAGAGGCTCAAAACTCTGCTCCTGCAGGACCCGCAGCAGCCTGCTTTGCATGGCAGGAGAAATGTCGCCGATTTCATCCAGGAAAATCGTGCCCCCGTCGGCGACGGAGAAACGACCCGGCTTTGCTTTCCGGGCATCGGTAAAGGCCCCGGCCTCATAGCCGAAAAGCTCGGATTCCAGCAGCGTATCAGGCAGAGCGGAGCAGTTGATGGCCACAAATCGTTTTTTCTTCCTGTGGGAAAGATTGTGAATTGCCCTTGCAAAAAGCTCTTTTCCGGTACCGCTCTCGCCTTCGATCAATACGGTGCTGTCGCTTTCAGCGATTTGCGGCAGCACCTGGAAAAGGTTCCGCATCGCCGGGCTTCTGCCTATAATGTCCTCAAAGGTATAACGGGCATCCAGTTCCCGTTTGAGCTGCTCGATCTGTGTGATGTCCTGGAAGGTCTCTACGCCGCCGATGACACGGCCCTTTCTGTCTTTTAACAGGGCCGCCGAGATGCGGATGGGAATCTCTTCTCCCGAGCAGTTGATAATCTGCGTGGTGGCATTGACCACCGGTCTGCCCTCTGTCAGCGTACGCTGTAATGCGCAGGCATTTTCGCAGATATTGGCCCGGAAGATATCATAGCAGTACTGCCCGATTGCCGCCTCCCTGCTGACGCCGGTGATCGTCTCGGCAGCCCGGTTGAAATCACTGATCCGCCAGTTCAAATCAACGGTAAAAACGCCTTCATTAATGGAATCGAGGATCGTTCCATGATGGTCGGGAATGCTGTATGGTTCCATTCTGCTGCCCCTCTTCTCAATCATTCTTAAAATTGCGCTTTGCAATCTTGGCTGCTGAAACAAAGTGCAATTTGCATGCCTTCCCGCCTTTATTCAAACTACAAATTTACAAATATTTTATTTTTAATCGGAAGGTTAGCATTCAGGCCCCATGCACTGGCACGCATATTGCCATTAAAATTTAGAAGATTTGCCGCTTCTTTGTCTGCTGCTTTTCACACTGCGACTTCTTCACAGATTCCCCGCCAACCGGCTGGTGGCCCGGAGATGTGCAGAGTCCGGTAGAAATCAGGGCGAGAAGGCAAAGACCGATTTTTTACTTGTGCCGGCCGCGGCATTAAACCCTGGGAAAGGAGGAACAAATGCCAAGTTTTGTCATACAGGAAAAATGTGATGGTTGCAAAGGGGGGGACGTAACCGCCTGCCAGTACATCTGCCCGAATGACCTGATGGTTCTGGATGAAGAGCGGATGAGGGCCTATAACACGGAGCCGGATATGTGCTGGGAGTGCTACAACTGCGTAAAAATTTGTCCCACACAGGCGATCGAGGTCAGAGGCTACGCAGATTTTTGTCCCCTGGGAGCAAGCTGCATGCCCATGCGCGGCAGCGAGGACATCATGTGGACAGTGCAGTTTCGGGGAGGAACCATTAAACGGTTCAAATTCCCGATCCGGACGGTCGCGGAAGGCAGCGTTTCCCCGGACGGCGGATTCGGCGAAGGCAAGGGCGCGCTTGATGATCAGCTGCTGTTTACGGAGCCGGCCTCGCTGAGAGGACCCGAAAAAATCTGGACACTGTCGGACTTAAAATAGAAAAGGAGGTGAAAGAGAATGGAAGAATTTGAAACCGTCGAAGTAACGACCGATCTCCTGATTATCGGGCCCGGTATGGCCGGCTCCGGAGCCTGCGTTGAGGCCGCGCACTGGGCAAAACAAAACAATTTAAAAATAACTGTAGTGGATAAAGCCGCCATGGAACGAAGCGGCGCTGTTGCCATGGGGCTTTCCGCCATCAATCAGTACCAGGGGGACAACACGCCCGCGGATTATCTGAGCTATGTGCGCCAGGATCTCATGGGCCTTTGCCGGGATGACCTGGTAATGGACATATCCCGCCACGTCAACGGCTCGGTGCACATGTTTGAGGGCTTCGGCCTTCCCCTGTGGAAAGATGAACAGGGCAACTATGTTCATGAAGGGCGCTGGCAGCTCATGATCAACGGGGAGTCCTACAAGGCCATCGTGGCGGAAGCGGCAAAGACGGCCGTGGGCATTGACAATATCTATGAGCGGGTTTTTATTGTCAAACTGCTGCTGGACAAAAATGATAAGAACAGGGTTTGCGGGGCTGTTGGCTTCAGCGTGCGGGAGAACAAGATGTTTGTGTTTAAATGCAGGGCCTGCCTTGTCGCCGCAGGCGGGGCGGTGCACGTATTCCGGCCGCGCTCGACAGGGGAAGGCCTGGGCCGCGCATGGTATCCGCCCTGGAACGCCGGCTCCACCTCATATCTGACAACCACGGCCGGAGCCGAAATGAGTTCCCAGGAGGTTGTCTTTATTCCCGCCCGGTTCAAAGACGGCTATGGACCGGTTGGAGCATGGTTTCTGCTTTTTAAGGCAACAGCCACCTCTGCTTCCGGGGTCAATTACATGGCCGAGGCAACGGCCGAAGGCGGCGAACTCCACAACTGGCCGCCCTACGGCGAGGTCAAACCGATCCCCACCTGCCTTAGAAACCACCTGATGATGCAGAAAATGTACTCCGGCGACGGCCCCATACTCATGCACACAGACAAGGCCATTGCCAGAATAGCCGAAGCCGCTCCGGATCAAAAGGCCTATAAAAAAGAAATGAAAAAACTCGAAGCAGAGGCCTGGGAGGACTTTCTGGACATGACCATCAGCC
This sequence comes from Desulfosalsimonadaceae bacterium, assembly GCA_046482325.1. GTDB lineage: Bacteria > Desulfobacterota > Desulfobacteria > Desulfobacterales > Desulfosalsimonadaceae > M55B175. Next base: position 4,434 of record JAWOFF010000153.1, on the reverse strand, counting down.
AGGCGGTGCTGTGGGCATCAAAGGATGTGTTCCCGGAGGAAGGCCCCTCGGAAATCATGCCCTCTGAGCCCTATTTTATCGGATCCCACTCCGGGGCGTCCGGGGCATGGACCAGCGGCCCCGAAGATCTCCAGACCGATGAATCCAGATCCGATTACTTCTGGGGCTACAACCGCATGACCACGGTCAGGGGACTGTTTACTGCCGGCGACGGGGTGGGCAACTCCAGCCACAAATTCTCCTCCGGCTCTTTTACCGAAGGCCGGATCGCCGCCAAAGCGGCAGTCAAATTCTGCGTGGAAAATTCGGACACCCCAGAGGCAAACCCGGATAATTTGGAAAAGCTCAAAAAAGACATAGTCGCCCCGCTCCAGCGCTATGAAGACCATTGCGCCTACACCACGCTGGGAGCGGTGAAAAAATTCTATGATCTGCCGATAGAGGAAGTCAACCCCAACTATATTACCCCCAAAATGGCCATGTTCCGGCTGAACAAAATCATGGACGAGTATGTAGCCGGCTGGGGAAACCAGTATAACTGCTCTGAAACGACCCTTAATATTGCCCTTGAGGAATTAAAACGCCTTAAAGAGGATCTTTCCAAATTGGCGGCGCGAAACCTGCATGAATTGATGCGCTGCTGGGAAAACGTGCACCGGGTGCAAATCGCGGAGGCCCATACGCGTCATAAGCTCTTCCGGGAGGAGACCCGCTGGCCCGGATATTACTATCGAACCGATTTCCCGAAAATCGATGAAGACAAGTGGGGCAGCGTTTTCGTCAACTCAGTATATGATGAGGAAAAGGATGAATTCCAGGTATTTACCCGGACCAAATACAGCCTGGTCGATATCAAGGAAGTCGTCGGGATGTAACTCAAAAAGAAAGCAACCTCCAATGTGATGCTCTGTAAATGCCATGCAGACATCCTCCGGGGCAGCCGCACGAGCCTCGTCCCCTTTGTGCGGCTGCCCATCCCCCTGCCGACCAGCGGCAACATATGGTGGCATCATAGCGGCAGAAAGGAGCAGGACCGATGAAGTCCTTCATGCCAGATCAAGAGGTAACCGAATGGATCAAAGAAATTTATGCGGCTGTCTTTCCTGTCGCTTTGCCCGGTGGCTCGGCAAAGGCGGAGACGATTCTGGCGGGCTATCAGCAGGATCCGGAAGACCCCCGGTTCAACAGAGTGCGGGCTACCGTAGAGACCAACCGCTCCGCACTCCCGGATCTGATTGAGATGTGCGACATGATAGTTCAGGAGCAGGAGGAGATCGATTCTTTCAGACTGCTCAAATTTGATCATAAAGGCATCCATGAGCTGGATCCGGATGATTTTCGATTTCCGGAAAATATGGTGAACAAACCATATCCAGCGGCTTCATGGGGGCATCTCCGATAGGGGAGAACTAAAGCAGCGACAAAGCCTGGGACAAAGCCCGGACGGAAACCAGGCCCTGAAATAAACGAAGCAGGCAGGCATTTAAATGGCTAAAAAAGCATTTCATCACCATAAAGGGCGGGTCTCACCGGGAAAAAACGCGGAAATGCCGGAGCCGGGACACTGGTATGAAGAAGGGTATAAGAACGGCTTCCGCTTTGCCCGGGAGGAGGCGGATTACGACGAACTGGCGGCAATTGTCCGGGCCAATGGAATACCGCGCCAGTGGGATATTTTCCGGGCTGAAATACTGAACCGCTTTCTCGGAGACCCCCTCTTTGATTTCCATGCCTACGAATCAGGATTTGCCCTGGCCTGCATAGAGTTATACGAAAAACTCTGAGAAAGGACTATCCATGCTCTGCCTGATGGGCAGTATAAGCACTGAACTGGGGCGATTTCCGGATATAGCTCCGGACCAGCTCCAGCGTCTGCGCATCCGCACAGTAAATTTGATAGCACCGGCATTTGCGGCCGCAGTTTTCACAGAAATAGTCCTCATCCAGAATGCAGCCGCAGGCGCAATAAGGCATCATTATGAGTTCTCCGTTCTCCAGGTGAGCTTTATAATGGTCTTTTTCCGGTTCTGTACGGCTGTGATTATCCATAGATCCTCCCATTTACGGAATCAAAAATTATGAGCAACGCCAACACACCGAAATGTCCCCACTGCGGACAGAAAATGAAAAAATGGCGCGTGCCGGAAGGCTCCTCCTGGCCGGATTCCTTTTTCTACGTCTGCTTTAACGACCAGTGCCCCTACTTCATCAACGGGTGGCAGCATATTTGGGAAAGCCAGAAAACCCGGGCCTCCTACCGCTGCCGTTACGATCCTTACTCTGCCAGCTTTGTTCCCCTGCCCGTGTGGTCTAGCGATGCGTTAAAAGAGAATATCCTGGACTGATCAGCTCATGCCCAGAGCGTTTTTTTTGGCAGCCATTACCTCCGGCTTGACTTTCAGTCCCTGCTGACCGATAAGGCCGTATTCCAGCCATTTCATGGCAAACTTAAAAAGCGCTTCATCATCTGTACGGATTTTCTCGACTTCACCGGGGTCGGTTTCAAACTGGTCCAGGAAGCTGCTTTCAAACACAAACCTTCGGAACCGATCGAGATCGTAGCAGGCCATATAAATCATCTGCTGGATTTTGGGGTTCTCGATAACCTTATCCGAAAGAAATGGATTCCGGGTAATCTTTTTGAAAAACTTCTCCATTTCCATATAGGTGAAAACCCCCTGGTCTTCCATCCATTGGCGGACCGTTGTGACTTTCTTTTCGGAAAAGCCCATACAAAAGGGCACATCCATCACTGAGTAATACTGCCGGCCCGCCTTCTCGGTAGTTTTGGTGCTCTCCGGCTGGAGCGGATAAATGCGGCAGGACCAGGGGCGATCCGAATAAATACTGCACCCCTGAGGTGTTACAAAAGGACAGCTCTTGGCTTCATCATCGCGCATCTTCAAAGCCACCAGCGGCATTCCGTTCTCGCCGATCAGGGCATGGGTGTATTCGGCAAGAAAAACTTCGGAGGAGATGCCGAGCGCGTTTTTAATGCGCAGGATGTCATAGGGGGTAAGAAATATGGTAATGTCCCGGCAGCAGCGGGTAAAGCAGCTAAGGCCCGCATGGCAGTCAAACTGAAATCTATCCCCGGGCCGCAGGACCGTAAGTCCCCCTTTTTTGGATTCCACGTCAGGTGTAAACATAAGCACCCCTTTTTTCGATTCCATCTTTTTTACCCCGTCAACTCCGGGGGCCAACAAAACTCTTCAAAAGAGATGCAAAAAAAATACCAATGCATAGAAACACGTTCCGGCAGGGCCTTTTTAAAAATATGAGCTGCTGCTACAAACCCCGGGACAGTTTTTTTAACCCTTCGGTTCAGGCCGATCATATTAAAAAAAAGCATGCAGAATGCAAGGCAGGCAGGGAAATATAATTGCAGTCTGCAATTCTGTCATGCTGCGACCCGATCCTACCGTTGTGCCGGCAGCAGAAAAAGAACATTTTATACGGCAAAAAGCAGGACGAAGGGCATGAGCAGCCGCCCGCAGGGGCGGAGGAGATCCCTGATTGGCACAGGCATTGCTTGCATCAGCAATATAATGAAAGTCGCTATTCCACAATGGCAGGGGCGCGTCTCCCCGGTATTTGACGCCTCCAGCCGCCTTTTGCTTGTAGACATTGAAAACGGCAGACAGGCGGGGCAGGTGGCAGTTAAAATGACCCCGGAAGATGCTTTGAGCAGGGCCAGGCGTCTGGCGATCCTGGGGGTTGATATTCTGATATGCGGCGCGGTTTCCTCTGCATTGGCGGCAGCAATAGTCTCTTTTGACATTGAAATTCTCGCCTGTACCTGCGGCCCGATTGATGGCGTTCTGGATGCCTTCCTGGAGAACCGTCTTTCCAACTCCAAATTCCTGATGCCCGGCTGCAGCAAGCGCCGGCGCTACTCACAAGACTGAGCTGCCGTTTGCCGCAGTACGCCGGTATATCCTGCCTGGTTTTTGGTTTCATGGCTTCTTCTTCTAAGTAACTCTTATGCTGATGGTATCGGGGAAAGCCGGTGCCGCAGAAATTACTGACCGGTTCGGTCCCGGGCTGCGGCCGGGGGGGTTACTTCCAAAGCGAGCTGTTGTCTGAGCCCGAAAGGTCGAGTTTACAAGCTTTACTTTACTTTCCGGGCTCCCGGCAGGTGGGGAGCATTAGCGACTGCAGGACTATCAGTCGGTCTGGCCCTTAACCTTTAGCTCGGCCATGTAAGGATAGTGATCCGATGGATAAAAGCCGTTATAGGAATCATGTATAATACGGGCATCCATGACTTCGAAGCCGGAAGATACCAGTATCCAGTCCATCCTGGCATGCCGGGCAATACCCGTGAATCCGTGGTGCGTAAAGCTGCTTACGTCTTCCGCTCCGCCCAGCACCTGCCAGGTATCTCTCAAATTCAGCTCAGGCTCTGTCAGGACCCTGTGCACTTCGGATTCC
>JAWOFF010000136.1:0-5895 GCA_046482325.1 Desulfosalsimonadaceae bacterium | reverse complement strand
GGTGCAGGAAGAATGCTGCGTACTTGGGACGCCTTGTCTGACGATGCGCTGGAACACGGAGCGGCCCGTAACTTTGAAAGAGCACGGCGGGGCGTGCGTGCTGGTGGGAAACGAGATTAAACGGTTGAAAAAAGCTTTTGAAGATACCATGAGTGAAAAGCGTCAGCCGGTGAGGCCGGAGTTGTGGGATGGTCGCACGGCTCATAGGATTGTTGAGCGATTGTGTAAAGCCGGATGACGGAGGCGGCGTAAGGCAGAACGAGATGAGCGCAATACGGGAGTCGGAGGATTGATGGGAGAGAGGGTTTATAGTTTTTGTAAAGTGAACGTTTATCAGGCGGCCTTCGGATTGACGATGAAATTTCGGGAACCGGGGTGTATACGGTGGAAATTTTTCTGCATTTTCATCCCGGAATTACCACAGAGATAGTCAGTAACGGCTGCGTAGAGCTTTTGGACAGGGAAACGGGTCGATCGCTGGCCATGATCAATTGGCAGGGAGACGGGAATCTTCATGTGGATGAAGGTTTCTGGTGCCCGGAATTTGGCAGGGCAGAGGCCAGCCATCGCTGCGTTTTCCGGTTCGAAGATGTTGAACTGCCTGTGAAAACAGGTTTTGAGATGGCGTGGAAACAATACAACTATGGATAAACAACGTACAAAACTTGTGGTTGTAACTTCATACCCGATTCACAGTGAACCGGTAGTGCGAAACCGCCTTACCTCTTACTTTGAAGAACTCTCCTCTGCAGGTTGGCAAATCACCTTAGTCACTCCTGAATCCGGACCGGAAGGTCGAACTGAAGAAGCCTTACCTTCCGGGCTGAAGAGTGTGAAGTATATAGAACCATTACAATATGATCGCTCCAGGTTCTGGTCAAGAGGACTTAATGAAATAAGATTTGCAAGAAGACTTTGTCGTGCAGCCTATCAAATAAAAGCGGATGCCTACCTGCTCACAATTCCATCTGTCTTTTTGCTATTATTTTTGAAAAGAAGAAAAAGCTGGATCAACATTGTAGATGTTCGTGATTTGGTGTGGGAATATCTTCCGGATAGACCGTTTTGGAAAAAAGCCATAAAAAAGTGCTTGACCGCCTATGCGCTTCAATCACTTAGGAAGTCGGATATATTGGCCATTTCTAATCCGGGTGAAATTGAATATCTTAAAAAACGAGTTCCAGGCAGATACAATTTCATGGTATCCAACGGCATCGGAAAGGATCAGTTTGGTAGACTGAGCAGGCTGACTAAACAATCCAGATCGAATGGGGTATTGCGGGTAACTTATATCGGCAACGTTGGCCTGGCGCAGAATTTAAAAACATTGGTATACGCAGTAGCTGGATACTCTGAACTTGAAGTGAATATAATTGGGCATGGTACAGATTATCCGAATGTGGAATCAGAAATCAATGAAATCGGGGCTACAAATGTGTTTTTACATGGCCGAGTTCCCTGGAATGAAGTGATTTCATGGTATGAACATAGTGATGTGTTGTATGCACAGTTGTCCAAAGATTATGAAACAGCAATGCCATCCAAATTATATGAATACCTGTCTACAGGTTTGCCAGTTGTATATGGGGGGCTGGGCACGGCTGCAGAAATCCTTAGTGACTTTGAAAATGTGGAATTGGTGAGGCCGGACAATCCTGAGGAGCTGCGATCAGTTTTACTAAAGAAAGCCCAAGAGCCAGAATTACAACGTTCAGAAAAAAATATCGCAATCATACAGGATTATTTTATCAGGGAAGATCAGGTGAAGCGCCTGACAAATGAATTAAATGCAATTTTTTCTGGCTATCACAGGACGTAAAACAGGACATTCCTGATGAAAATCCTTATAACGGGTGCAACCGGGTTTATTGGATCAAAACTTTTGCAAATCCTGGAAGCGAGAGCCGAAAAGTTGTGCGCCTTAGTCCGAAGAAAGCCTTGCCGTCAAAAGGGGTTAGAGGGGGTAAATTGGATAGAATATGACATAACAGGTTCCATGAAAGAGTTACCTGAAAAAATTGCAGATATCGATATAGTAGTCCATCTTGCTGCCCGCGCCCATGTTATGGATGATAAGCTCCTTGATCCCTTAACTAAATATCGCAAAGTAAACGTTCAAGGATCCCTGAATTTGGCACAGCAAGCAGCTGCAGCTGGAATAAAGCGCTTTGTTTTTATCAGCTCCATCGGAGTCAATGGCAACCAGAGCATAGGACCTTTCACTGTAAATGATCCTCCAAACCCTATTGAACCATACGCAATTTCAAAATTTGAAGCAGAACAAAGCCTTCGCAAATTTGCTAATGAAACACGTATGGAACTTGTTGTAATTCGTCCGCCGCTTGTCTATGGGCCGATGGCTTCCGGAAATTTTCGCCGCCTTGTCCGTCTGGTCCACAAGGGCTTGCCCCTGCCGCTTGGTCTGGTACATAACAAGCGCAGCCTGGTGGCGTTGGACAACCTGGTGGATTTGATTCTGACTTGTATTGATCATCCCGATGCCGCAGGTCAGACTTTTATGGTATCGGACGGAAAAGATTTGTCCACACCTGAACTAATCCGCAAACTGGCTTATGCCATGGGGCGGCCGACAAGGCTTTTGCCGGTCCCGCAGGGCCTGCTGCGGCTGGGCGGGTTTATGATGGGAAAAGAGAAAGAGGTGGAGCGGCTTATCGGTTCTTTGCAGGTGGACATCAGTCATACCTGTGATACTTTGGGATGGCGGCCGCCGGTGACTGCGGATGAAGCTCTTTATAAAACCGGACGGGATTTTGTTTCCAGGTTGAAAGAGGATTGAAAGAAACCCCTAAATGATGCTCTGGCTTTTGTTTATTTTTATCGGTTTGGCCTCACTACTGCTCACCGGGATATTGCGGCGCTATGCTCTGGACCAGAGGCTTATGGACATACCCAATGCGCGCAGTTCGCACATTGTGCCGACCCCCCGGGGCGGCGGGGCGGCCATTGTCGTGACGTTTCTTCTGGGCTTGATTGCCCTGAAGCTTGCCGGCGGTTTGCCGGCTTTTTTATTTTGGGGCCTTTTCGGCAGTGGGGCTTGGGTGGGTCTGATCGGCTGGGGGGACGACCGGCGTGATATACCGGCAGGACTGCGGCTTCCCGGTCATTTTGCAGGGGCGATATGGGCCTTGATATGGCTGGGTGGATTGCCGCAGTTGCCGGTATTCGGAGTGGATGTCAATCTCGGGATGACAGGGCATATCCTGGCGGTGGTATACCTTGTCTGGCTGCTTAATTTATACAACTTCATGGACGGGATAAACGGGATGGCGGGTATCGAGGCCATAACCGTGTGCGCAGGGGGCGTGGTTTTGTATGTGCTGTCCAGGAGCCAGGCTGATGACATGTGGACGGTGGCGGTGCTGCTGGCTGCGGCCACAGCCGGTTTCTTGTTCTGGAATTTCCCCAAAGCCAGAATTTTTATGGGTGATGCCGGAAGCGGGTTTCTCGGCCTCGTGCTGGGTGTGCTCTCCATCAAAGCAGGATGGGCGGCCCCTGAATTGTTCTGGGGATGGATCATACTGTTGGGGGCCTTTATCGTGGATGCCACGGTGACCCTTCTGTGCCGTGCCTTGCAGGGTGAAAAGGTGTATGAGGCGCACCGCAGCCATGCCTACCAGCATGCGGCGCAAAAGTATGGCTCCCATGTACCGGTAACGCTTACGTACGGGGCAATTAACTTGTTTTGGCTGTTGCCCGTGGCCGCATTGGTTGCTGCAGACTTACTATGCGGTGCTCTGGGGGTGATTATTGCATATATACCGCTCGTTGTGCTGGCGATTTTGTTTGGCGCAGGGAAGCCAGCCAATGAAGAGCGTATAAAAAGCGGGCAAAGTGGTTGACGGTATTTGGTGCCCCCGGCAAGAATCGAACTCATTGGAGATCCTGGTTCTACTTTTCGTTGCGAAGACGGTCACGGGAACACCTACGATTATGGCAAGCAGGGGTTTCCCCAAGAAACTCCAAAACCAAATGCCATGGAATGGCTTACCGTATCATGGCCAGCTTATCACGACTAAGTCGGTATTGAGTAGAATCGTAAAGTTTGTAAAAAGACACGTCCAAAATTGCTTCAGAAAACCATTGGAAAACAATCCCTTTTTATGGTATTTTAATTATTTACAGGTATTTTAACCTCCATCTTTGACGATAATTCCCATATGGCGCCTCATTCAACGCAAGGGCAGAAGAAAACTTATGACGGCGGCATCGTCGCCGGCTCCCTGCTTGTACCGGAAAGCCGGGAAGTTGCCCGCCTGCTTTTGCAAGGCAAGGACAAGAATGCGTGGAAGGATGCCATTATGAAGGGCAACATCCTCCAGAAACGCAGCCCTGAAACCGCTAAACGTCAAGGCCGGCTCATCCAGAAGCGCCTTTCGCTCATGAACCCGGAACACTGGGAGTTGGTGTCCGAAGGCCACGCGGCCCTTGCCACCCAGGCGGTCATGGCGGCGGCCATCAAGCACAGCCACCTGATCGGCGATTTCATGCAATCGGTTGTCCGGGAACACTGGCGGACATTCCAAAAAACCATATCCGACAGTGACTGGCATCATTTCATGGAAAACTGCGCCCAGCTGGATCCCCGGGTGGATACCTGGACGGACAAAACCAGGGCCAAACTCAAGCAGGTGGTTTTCCGGATCCTGGCAGAGGCCGGGTATATACAAAGTACAAAAAGCCGACAGTTGCAGCCGGTGTCCATCGAGCCGGCGCTCAGAAAATATCTTGATGCCCATTCGGAAGCATACGTTTTGAGATGCATGTCCGCCACCGAGTAAACTGAAAACGGGTCATTATGGATGAAAACACCTTCAGAAAACGACTGGACCAGATACTGCCCCGTATAACGTCTGACGACCTGCTGTCCAACGCGGGGCTCGGAAATGAAATCGGGTTTTATATTTTTGACTATCCCCCGGAATACGAGCTCGATATGCGGGCTCACATCGAGTTCATGCTGACCCGTATTGCAAAGAAGCATACGGGTATAAGGGCCTCCCACGTCAATCTCTTCCACTTGCTGATCGATATCCTGAAGAACCGGAAGCTGATGGACCGCCTGATCGAGGCCCAGCGGAAAAACCCGGCAGATAGCAATCTTCTGAAGAAACTCAAAGAAGGACCGCTTGCGCCAAAGCGTTTGGCTGAGGCTTTCGTGGAATGGGCCGATCCGAAAAACAACGACCTGGTCCTGGTCTCGGGGGTGGGCAATGCTTATCCCCTGATACGAAGCCACCAACTGCTGAACAACCTTCATGCGCCCATGGGCGCCACCCCCCTGGTCATGTTTTACCCCGGAATATATAGCGGTCAGGGGCTTCGCCTTTTCGGCAGGCTCGGGGAGAGCAATTACTACCGGGCGTTTCGCCTGGTATTATAAAATGGGTCTTGTAAAATTTATGAACCATCACCCTCATCTGAGTGATTTTCAGGTTTGCCGCAGATACGAGGAAGCGGATGTAGAGCGATAGTCGGCTATGCGAGACATCCGCTGACAAAGTAGATGCGGTAAAATTGGAAATCAGGGAAGCAATGCCATGCAGATCAAATCGATTTTTGAAAAGGACATCGCCCGCCCCATAAACGGGGTGGTCAAGGCCGACCAGCTGGACGAATCCATCATATGGCAGGAACTCGACGAATTCGTAATCACCCGGGAAATGGGCAGTCACCTCCGCAAGTTCCTGTCCGTGTACCTGGCATCCATGGATCAGGCCACCGACCCGGTCATTGCAAGCCGTATCGGCGTCTGGATCTACGGGTTTTTCGGGTCAGGCAAGTCCCATTTTTTAAAGATCCTCTCCTACCTGCTTGAAAATCGCAAGGCCTATGACCCTGCCACCGGCCAGGAAAAGCAGGCCACTGACTTTTTTG
>JAWOFF010000087.1:0-14669 GCA_046482325.1 Desulfosalsimonadaceae bacterium | reverse complement strand
ACGCGCCATGGCGACACCCAGGGGCAACCCCGCTGCCAGCGCGATGATGCTGGCACCAATCACCAGCAGGACTATTGTTACAGGCCCCCAGACAAAACCGCTTATCATTTCAAGAAATTCTTGCATTACCCCCCCCTTCTCAATTACAAAACTCAAGCAATGTAGATTTATCGTTTCCAGCGGGCATTTTTTGTATGTTCCTTGCGCCCTGGATTATAGACGGGGAAAGCGACGGGCCGATTTGCTGAAGCTGCTGCTTTGTGGGGCAGCAGCTTTTTTTGAGTTGTTGAACAAATGCGATGATTAAAGATAAATATTCCACATAATATAAAAATTTATATCAGGATTCAATGAACATGTAAAGATATTTGCTTTCATCCGGAAATATTCACCTGTGCCATCCCATTTTTCATGATGGCAGAAAGGGATGGCGCAACTGGGTTTTAAAAAATGGATATTTGAGACTATATCATATCCGATTGCGGGGGCATCTTTTGCTTTTTCATGAATAATGTGTCTGCTACACTGAAAAGAAGTTGTTTATACCGCTAATACACTATTTTTACCGAAAGTACGGGCGAGGGCAAAGTAAAAAGTTTGCCGCGCGTATTGTCCGGGCATGACCAATGAAAAAAAAGCGCCGGCGTACTGCTGTATCAGTTTCGAAAAAACCGTCTGGCTGGCAGCGGGATTTATGGCGATAAACGCATTTTATTTATCCGGAGGAATTTGAATCACGGGGCCTGGAGAGATCCTCGTCCTCTGATATCAGGCCCAGAGAGCGTGCCCTCTGGTACCATTGTTTTCTGGCCCATTTGCGCATATTGGTGATTTTGTCAGTCTCATCAATAATTTCAAATCCAAGCAGCGTCTCCAGCACATCCTCCATGGTGGCGACCCCTGCCGCGCTGCCGTATTCCTCCACCACAAGAGCGATGTGCTCCCGCCGGTCCAGGAGCTGCTCAAACAAATGCAGGAGGCTGACCATTTCCGGCACTACCAGAATTTTCCGCCCCAGCTCTACAAGTGGTTTTTCGTTTTCTCCCCGGGCAAGCGCAAGCAGAAGGTCATTTTTTAAAATGTAGCAGCGGATGGAGGGCTGCCCCTGTCCCTGGAGCGGAATGCGTGATACCCGGAGGTCCCTGTATTGAGTAAAGACCTCTCCCACCTGCATCTGCTCCGGCAGTATAAACATGACCGGCCTCGGCGTCATGACGTCTTTTACCTTGAGAGAGCCAAAGCGCATCAGGTTTTTGAGAATCATGGACTCCTTCTGGGCGAAAAGCCCTTCCTGAAGTCCCATGTCGGCAAGGGCGCTGATTTCTTCCCGGCTTATGGCATTGATTTTTTCGTCCCTGGACAGCCCCCTGGTAATCAATTGGCTCATGGCTACAAACGGGTAGAGAAGGAGAATAAGAAACCGGGCCATAAAAACAGTTGGCAGGATAAGCTTGCGCCAGTAAAGTGCTCCAAGGGTTTTTGGGATGATCTCGGAGAGAACCAGGATAAGAAAAGTGAGCACCGCGGAGGTCACCCCCACATAAGCGCTGCCGAATACGACCATGGCCTGGGCTCCAACGCCGGCGGCTCCTATGGTGTGAGCAATGGTATTTAAGCTCAGGATGGCTGCCAGCGGCCGGTCGATATCGGTTTTCAGACTGCGCAGCCTGGCTCCCACCCGCGGGGAGTTCTCCTCGTAGGCTGCGGCAAAGCTGGGAGTTACGGAAAGAAGTACTGACTCCATGATAGAGCAGAGAAAAGACACCCCAAGGGCCAGAAAGAGATAGAATATCAATAAACCCATATCAGTTATTGCCTTGCATCATTTTTTCCGGCATTTTACGCACAGGTTACGCTGTCGGCAAAGGTTGCGTTTAATTTTTCAATTGCTTTTAAGTACTCGCCGGAGCGTGAGAGATAAAATGCCAGCGGCCGGGAGAAGTTGCGGCCCGCAATGCCGTCGATAAACATCTGGCTGATTTCACGCTCCATCTTCAAGATCCCCTGGGCTTTGATCAAAACGCAGCGTTCATCCGGCGCCATATTCTCGAGCACGTCGCGAAATGCGGTCCTGGCCCGTGGCTGGTACATCCAGAAATAAAGCAGATCCAGGGAGTTGATAATCATAATCTTTATCAGATCCTGCGAAGATTCATCCGCCGATTGAAACCACTCCAGCGGCCGGTCGAGCAACTCGTAGACATCATCCTCGGGAAAAAGCATTTCCAGACGCGCGTACACATCCAGAAACTGATCAAGCTTCTGCCGGTAATCCATGAGGCGGTTCCGGATATTTTTGGCCCTGTCCACCGTTCCTTCAATGAAGCCGGCTACACAGTCCGAAGCGAATTTGGAAATGACAGCAGCCCAGCTCTGCAGCACGATGTGCACTCCCGCGACTCCGGCAAGGCCCAGGATGCCGCCCAGGGCCGCGTTGAAGCCAAATGCCACGGGAATGGAGAGCACGCTGCGGAATACGTTGGCAACCGCTGCCTCTTTCGGCAGGCCGCGGAACAGGTTATGACTGGAGAGGTAGATTCCGTTTACCAGCGCCATAATGGCATAGAGCAGGGCCGGATGGGTGCTTGTGGTAATGGCAAGGCCCTGGTCCAGAACCAGCGTTTTGATAAGGTAGTCGAGCAGGGGTACGGAAAAGCCGGTAAAAAGCAGCGAATCCGCAAGTCGTTCCCAGCTGATGAAATCATTCCAGCGAAGAAGCGAAGATCGCCGTATGCCGCCCCCCGCGACAACCGACTGGACAATATTGCGCAGCCCCGTTATGGCAAACCAGATCACAGCACCGAAATACATGAGCACCCACCAGTCATGGGTGGTTAAAAAGGTAATAAAAGCGGGAATAAAACCGATAACGACCTTGAGAACATTTTTTAGTGTAGAGCGCAGATAGCTCCAGCCCGGCCGCGATCCAGCCTTTTTTGATTGCCGGGGGGCGGCGAGGCGGAGATTGTTGGAAGGGTTCTGCTGTACGCCTCCAAGGGTCACGATATTGCCTGTTTTCTCAATACGGGTGGAATTGACCAGAGCGATCCATTCCCTGCGGCTCGGCCGGACAATGTGGCGCAAGCCCGGAATTGTCCGAAAGGTCCGGGCCAATCTGCCGGAAAGTCCTTTTTGTACCTGGTTGGAGGCATAGCTGATCTGCAGGGCGGTATCGATATGAAAGGGAATCAATAGCCGCGGCAGCTTCCGGGCGGAAAAGGCGGCCTTCTGCGCCCGTCTGGGGAGGGAGTCCATCACAGCCAGCCCCATGCCGTAATGCCTGGGCGAATAGCCCGTGGAATCACTTCCCATCCGGGGTTTTAACTGTTTTATTTTGTACATGTTTTTAAATGATTCAATGTCGGCAAGGATCTGTTTGAATTTCCGGATGCGTGCGCGGCTTGCCGCATCGTCCCGGCCGTGCAGGTGCTCGATGATTTCCAGGATGATGCGTTTTAATTTTATAACATTGCCGGAGTTGATGCACTGCTGAAGATCATGGATCTGCGGAAGGTGGTGGGTCTTGCCGTCGGCAAAATCCTTTAGATTGAAAATCTCCAGCCGTGTAATCATTCCGTGGCAGTCATAGAGAAGCTCCAGCACATCTTCGACCCTTAAGTCCGTCAGGTTAAGCGTTACCCGAAAGCCCGTGTGCAGCAGTGAGAGCCGCTCAATGAGTTCCGCGGGGGAGCTCTGCAGAAGAGCCGGCGGCTCTTCTGTAAATTCGGGGCCGGATTCGGAGGCATCGGTGTGCAGGCCGGGCTTTACGTAGCGGTCATAGATCGTCTGCATATCCAGACCGTTCATTTTGTCCACCAGTTCCCAGATCTGCTGCTTTTCTGCTGCATCAGCCTGTGCATAACGCTTGCGAAGGTCAGCAGTCCTGGCCTGCATCAGCGGAAGAAGGCGGGAGTGTATGAAGTTGGCCAGATGCAGCATTGAGGCCTGGCCGATTCCCACAAAACTCAAGAATTCCCCTGTATCCAGGGCGGGCAGGTAGATGTCCAGCTCCTTGTTTATGGCGTGGCGATGGCTGCGGTTGAAGTGTTCAAGAAGCGCAAGCACGTAGTTGCGCTGGTAGTCAGAGACCTCTCCGCCGTCGTTCATCAGGGCATCCACGGAATCGCGGCCGAGGAAGCGGATAAAATCATCTGCATCCGCAAAACCGCGGGGTACCCATATAAGTTCCACATGGCGGTCATAAAAGGATACGGAGTATTCAATACCGATGCGTACCAGAACGCCCATGATATCGGCCGCCTCGATCAGCTCTTCAGCCGTCTCCTGGCGGATGAAATTGTAATAAATAACGCGAAGCCTTTGAATTCCCTTGATCCATGCGTCCATAATCAGGTGAGTGGCTGATTTGCGCCCTTTTGTATTGGCATCATGGACGTGATCGTCAAAGGCAAGTTGGTTCCATTCTTCCGGCATTTCCAGCAGATGATATTTTTTTAAATGAGCCCGGACGATTCGGGGTTTTCCGGAGGCAACCATGCGGAAATCATGAGCAAGCCTGAGCTGGCGGCTGTAATCACCGCGGGCACGTACCAGATCCTTCATGATTTCCAGCAGCACCCTTGCTGTGTTAATCTGCAGTTCCTGGTTGCTGCTGCACATGACCTCGTCACGCAGGGCCCGGAGGGCGCACAGTCTGTTTTCCACTTCCCCGCATTCAAGGGATTCCAGAAGATGGATGACGGCATAGGCGATGCGCAAGCCCCTGGATTCAGCCATTTCCTTAATGCCCCGGGGATGGAGATAATGAAAGAACCGTCTCTGGGCGTGAAGTCGCGAGATATCGCCGGTCAGCATTTCATTGACAATTTCGAGCAGATCGTGGTCGCGCTGGTCGAAAAAACAATAAAAAGAAGGTGATTTGCTGCTGCGTTTCTCCACGGCATTCTCCTCAAAAAAAGCTTTTAGCCGTTCGGGATGACAGGTAATTTTTTTCTAATAGCAGTTATCCGCAGCCCTTGTCCATGCTTTAAGCCAGGATGATATACCGCATAGCTACCTGTAGCCCGACGGTCATCTTTTTTGTATCCGCGATAAACCAGAAAATCGCTTAGTTCAGGATGCACCAATGTTTATTTTTTAAAGGCGGTGATCTGAAAACACGGAGGCTGGCGGGGCGATTGTTGGCTGAAAAGCCGGGAGATAAGAAGGCATCGTGCAGGCGGCGCCCCGGGTTTTTTATTCCGGCGGGTAGAGAACCGTTTGGTTTTTGCCGGCATGTTTGGCCCGGTACATGGCGGCATCCGCCTGCCTGAGCAATGCATCCCCGGAAAGTGTGTTTTCCCGGCAAATGCTTGTTAGTCCGAGGCTCATGGTGACATGAATATTTTTCCCCTGGTAGGCAAAATTCAGGCGGGAAAGATCTTTGCGCAGGCGGTCCAGGACCTGGTAGCCGTTTTCTTCATCCGTGTTAAAAAGAATAAAGACAAACTCTTCGCCTCCGTAGCGTGCCACCAGGTCGGATTTACGAATGTTTTCAAGGAAAAAGCGGCTTACTGTCTGCAGCGTGTGATCGCCTGCCATATGTCCGAAATTGTCGTTAACTGCCTTAAATGAGTCCAGGTCGGCAAATGCGAGCACGCTGGAATGTCCGTATCGCTTGACAGCCGCTATCTCCTTGTCCAGGGCTCTGTGAAAGCTCTGGCAGTTGTGGAGCTGGGTCATGCCGTCCCGGGAGGCCAGGACACTTAAGTTCTCGATGGTTTCCTGCTGGTCCCGGATTTTTCGGGTAAGTGAAAAGGAGAGCCGAAACATTTCTTTTTTGCTCTCCTCCAGAAGCTTCGGATAATCCACCTGGTTGTTCTCATCCAGATCAAACAGCGGCAGCAGCGGCTCCAGCCGGGAGGTGACCTTTTCCAGAACACCGGCCAAATCGATGCGACCCTCCAGCCCGTAATCGCCGAGAAGCCCTTCGATAATGGCAAGGTGAACAGTTTTGTCTTCATTGCGCATAAAGCGGGAAATCTCAATGGAAAGCCGAAGAAGTTCCGCCTTTTTCCTGCAGTTTTTATCTTCCTCAGGGATACGTTCCGGAAAATGATGAAAACGCACCGGCAGGAAAAAATATTCCGGCAGTTCCCACTGCTCCAGCAGATAAGCGCCGATCTCCATGTGGTTGCTGCCGAAAATTTCGTTTTCCGCAGCGTAGAGCTCCATATCCCTGCTTTTTATTCTGTCGATGACCAGTCGGTATTGCCTGGGATGGCTCACGTAGAGTACCATGACGCCGATGTTGTGGATCAGACCCAGAAAATACATGTCTTCCGCATCCGTCCACTCCAGATCCCGGGCGATTATAAGGCTGAGCAGAGCAGTGGTCAGCGAATACTGCCAGAACATGGTGTAGTCGAATTTGCCTGTTTTCCGGTCAAACAGTTTGATCAGGGAGAAGCTGAGAGCGATGTATTTCAGGGACTCCTCTCCCAGAAGATTGACCGCATGGCTGAGGTTGGTGATCCGCTGGGGAAGGCTGAAATAAGAGGAGTTGACAACTGTTAACACCTTGGCGGAAAGAGAGGGATCGGTGGCCAGGATGTCGGCAAGCTGTTGCATGGGTGTTTCCGGATCTTTAATTTTTTCCAGAATTTTTACAGCTACTGCGGGCAGAGCCGGCAGTTCATCCAGATTGCAAAAATATTGCATAAATTTTAGTCCTTTAAGGGATCAGAAACGGGCGCATGATCTCTTCCAGGTTTCTGCGGTGGCGCTCTATTTCTTTAGAGTCATTGCTTTGGGCAATTACGGGCAGCATCCCGCCGAAGCGGATCCTCACCCGGGCAAAGGGCTTGGGAATAATGAAACGGTCCCAGGAATGAAACATCCAGAAAGAATCGGTTTCGGTATACACCGGAACGATCCGGGCGCCGGTTTCCATGGCGATTATGATTGCCCCTCTCTTGGCTATGCCGGCTGGCCCCCTGGGCCCGTCGATCACATGGGCACCGAGGCCGGCGGCATTGATCTGCTGGATCATTTCCCGAAGCGCTGTTGCACCGCCCCGGGAGGAAGATCCCCTGGCCGTATGCCAGCCGCTCATGTTGGCTACGGCGGCGATCAGGTCGCCGTCGGCACTCTGACTTACCATAAGGCCGGGCCGGTATGGCCGGTAGTTCTGGAAATGACGGATAAAAGGGAAAAACTGTTGATGCCAGGTACAGATTAAAACCCTGCCGCCCTGCTGCAGGTGCTGCAGCCAGGACGATTCGTTCTCAACTGTCAAACGCAGGGTCAGGGAATAGGCCCGGACCAGCAGATAGATCAGGCGGGCCGTTTTCCTGGATTGCAGCAGCTTTTTTTTCGGGCCGCGCTGCATGGACATTTCCTTCGGGCGGTTGGCGGTTTTTTTTATGAGCATCAAAACTTTTGTTCTTATATTATTTTGCGGCGAACTCAAAAATCGCTCAATTCAGTTTGCATATAGCGGTTTTCCCGACTATCGTCAAGCCGGCAGACAGGCGGCTTTATTTTTTCATGGACAAGTTCCGCGGTTTGCGGCATACAGGCCGCAAACCAGGCTGGATTTTCCGGCTGATAAAAAACGCTTTTTTCCGGGACCGGCGCATATGGAGGAACAACAAAAAAAGACTTCAATAACCAAAACCGAGGTTTTCAATAAAATCATGCTGCTCTCTGCTCCCTGGGCTGCTTTCAGCCGGCCTTCCATCCAGCTCGGAGCGCTTAAGGCCTATTTGAAATCCCGGTTTCCGGATTTGGTCGCAGTCTGTCATCATTTTTACCTGCAGGTGGCGGCAAATGTGGGATACCCGGAATATAAGGCCATAGCCGAACATATGTGGCCGGCTGAATGTGTGTATGCCGCCATGCTCTATCCGGAGCGCACGGATCAAATTGCGGAGCTTTTTCAGTCCGGTGCAGATAAAAATCCGGAGCTCGGCAGGCTGGATTTTGCCCGGCTGGTCCACCGGGTGCAGATGGTCTCTGATGCTTTCATCGATCGGGTGGACTGGCAGGAGCTGGATTTCGTCGGGGTCTCGGTCTGCTTGTGCCAGTTGAACGCTTCATTGTATCTGCTCCGCCGGATCCGCAAGCAGGCACCGGATTTGCCGCTGCTTGCCGGAGGCTCTATTATGGGGGGCGATTATGCCCGCGATTATCTTAAAGCCTTTCCGGAGATTGATATCATCTTTTGCGGAGAGGGGGAACGGCCCCTGGCGCGTCTGGTGGCTCATTTGAAATCCGGGGGAAGTCTCGCCGATTTTTCCTGTCCGGCCGGGGTCGTCAATCGGCACGCTCCCCCCGGTGGCGGCTGTGCTGACTTTTTGCAGCTCCCGGATCTCTCAGCTCTTCCCGAGCCGGATTTCGGGGAATATTTTGCCCTTTTGCGCCAGCTTCCGCAGGAGAAAAAGTTTTTTCCCACCCTGCCTGCTGAGATGTCCCGCGGATGCTGGTGGCGCGCCGCAGATCCCGGCACCGGGGAGAAGGGCTGCGCATTCTGCAACCTGAACCTGCAATGGGCTGGCTACCGCAAAAAGCCTGCCGAACAGGTGGCGGCCGATATCCGTTCCATGACGGATCAGCATCAGCTTCTTTCCGTAGCTTTTACGGACAACTCGCTGCCCCCTAAGCAGAGCCGGAAAATTTTTCACGAGGTTTCCGCCTCAGGCAAGGATTTCCATTTTTTTTCAGAACTCCGGGCTTCTACGGATAAACAGAGCCTGGAAATCTTTGCGGAGGCCGGCATGAATGAAGTTCAGGTGGGAATCGAGGCACTGAGCGACAGTCTGTTGAAAAAGATCAACAAAGGCACTTCCGCCATAGAGAACCTGGAACTGATGAAAAATTGCGAGGCGCTGGGAATCCGGCACAATTCCAACTTAATCATCCATTTTCCGGGAAGTGATGCCACAGACGTGGAACAGACATTGCGCACCATTGCCTGTGCCCGTGTTTTCTATCCCCTGCGTATTGTGCATTTCTGGCTGGGGCTTGGAAGTCCGGTGTGGAAAAATCCGGGAAAATACGGAATCCAGGCGGTATTCAATCATCCGAACTACCGGGTGCTTTTCCCGGAGGAGCTGTACCGGAGGATCCGTTTTATGGTCCAGGATTACCGGGGGGATAAAACCCTGCAGCGCAAGCTTTGGAAGCCTGTAGTGCGCGCGGTTGAAGACTGGAAGAAAAGCTACCGGCAGCTCCATGCAGAGCCGTTTGCAGCGCCGGTCATAAGCTATCAGGATGGCGGCGGTTTTCTGATCATACGCAGGCGCAGGCTGGAGGCAGACACGGAAAACCATAGGCTGACAGGAACCTCGCGGCGCATCTATCTTTTCTGCGGCCACAGGCGTCACCTGGATGAAATTGCGCGGGAATTCCCGGAGTTTTCAGCAGATGATATCCAGTCATTTCTGCAGATGATGACAAACAAGGGCCTGATGTTTGAAGACGGGAAGCGGTATTTGAGCCTTGCAGTTCCTTTTCGCAGAAACGGATAGATGCCGCCTGGACCCCGGCTTTATCTGCCGCCGCCCGTCCTGCAGTCCACGCTTGCCCTGATTCGTCCCCGGCTGTCAAGGATGCGGATTTTGGAAAAACCGCTGCCTGGGAGCCGGATCAGAATGCAGGGATGGGTAATTACCTGGGCAACCATGGCGTCAGGATCCGGAGCTTGCCATTTAAGCCTGAGCACGGCGGTACTATCCGCCCTGTGTGCGGATTCCGGCAGAAGTTCCAGAAAATAGCCGCTTGTAGGCTTTTCCCCCATGTGGACCAGAAGCAGGCCTGCGTCTGCGAAAGAGATCCCGGCAAGCGGGGCGGGGAGGCTGCCGACGTCCGGGCTTAGGCGGCTTCCGGCAAAAAGCGCGGCAAGCTCACGGCGGTTTTGAATCCAACGTGCGCAAGGCTCCTGGATTTTTGGGCTGCAGGTGCTGCTTTTATACACTGTCCGGGCCGCAAGCCTCCTGCAATCCTGTTGCAGGTCGGCTGTGCTGCAGGACAGGAGCGCGCCCGCTGCTGCAAGGAGGCAAAAGAAAGCGGGAGTCGTTTTCATCGGCGTTCTACCTCTTTTAAATTCCCGGTGCCCCCCTCACGGAGCTTGGGGACAGCCGCCGCGAAACCCCCTTCTGCAATACTGACGTTGAACTCGGCGATAAAGTCAAGGCCGGCACGGTCGCTTTCGGCTTCGATAACCACGGGCTTGTCCATCGAGATATAGGCGCCCATGGCTTCGCCGCCGTCGCCTATCAGTCCGTCATTGTCAGAATCCGTTCCCGCGTAGATCCGGTAGCTTCCAGCTTCGATCTCACTGAAGCCGTAAGGGTAGCTGCCCTGCCCTGGCTCCACCCGGACCTGGTCTACGGTTTCATCTGTGCTGTTATCCACCAGTATGATATAGAGAAGCCCTGCATCCGTTGCTGCACCCGCCTGCCTGCGTACCCGCATCTGCACCGTCACCTCCACTGTGTTCTCCGAAGAGACAAAGCTGATGACGCCTTTGTATATCCCGTCGGAGAGCTCTTGCCGCTCTGCCTCGACAGTGTATGAGCCCAGCCCGTTTTCATCAGTATCCGAGGCGGAAACGCGCAGCCAATCCGCGTCCGAGGAGACGCTTTTTACCTTGACGGAGCCGGGGCCTATGCGGGAGGCGGCAAGCCCGGTCTTGCTGATCTCGGTTCCCAGGTTGAGAGAAGCGGGGCTAACACTCAAAACCGTTGTTAACTCTCCTTCCCGGGCAGTCCGAACCGCCAGCGCGGCATCTATCAGGCCGTGGCCGTAGAGGTCATCCCGGCCGGGGGAGCCCAGGTCACGGACAATAGCCCCCTCTGCTATCCAGGCGTCCAGTTCATCCGGAGTCATCCGCGGGCGAACGGACTTCATGAGCGCTGCCACTCCTGTCACGTGCGCCGCAGCCATGGAAGTTCCCTGGAAGAAAGTGTATGTGTTCTGAATGCCGCCGCCGGAATCGTCTCCGCAGGTGCTGAAAATCCCGTCCACATAGCCGTCCGCATTCAGGTCCGTGGAAAAGTCCCCCCCCGGGGCGGCAACATCCACGCTGGCATCAGAATTGGAGTAAGGCGCGATCTTGGAATTTATGTCCACCGCGCTGACCGAGATGATATCCTCATAGCCCGCCGGATAGGTGGGTGCGTTTTCACCCTCGTTTCCGGCGGCTGCAACGATAATGCATCCCGCGTCCCCGGCCATGCTGTAGACTGCCTGCTCCGTCTGTGAAAAGCTGCTGCCGCCAAGGCTCAGATTGATTATATCAGCCGGAGCGGACGGGGTCGTGCCTGAGTCGTTTTCCAGCCCGGCTGCGTAGCGTATGCCCTGCATGATGTCATAGCTAGTGCCGGCAGTGTTTTTGCCGAGTACACGAATGGCCAATATCCGGCTGTTCCAGCAGACCCCTGCGGTACCGGCGCTGTTTGCGCTGTCTGCCGCGATGGTGCCGGCCACATGGGTGCCGTGAAAAGTGCTGCCGCCCTGACTCTGATCCCCGGGGTCATCTGCATCCGGATCAATACCGTCCCCATCCAGAGCCCGGGTGGGGTCGCTTATGAAGTCATAGCTTTCCTTGCTGATGTTTGCCGCAAGATCGGGATGGTCCATGATCACGCCGGTATCGACAACCGCTGCTGTAATGTCTGCGCTGCCTGTGGCGGTATCCCATGCTTTCGGCAGATCAATAAGGGGATAGTGCCATTGCAGTGAATAATAGGGATCATTCGGGGTTTTAAAGCCCGTCCGGATATAATTGGGCTCTGCCGCAGCAATGTCCCGACGGCTACGCAGGTTCTTAATGGTGCGAAGCGTTTGGAGTTTGTCGCGGATCTGGCTGTCGCTGCAGGCGTGACGGAGGAGCGGGTTTTTGCCAAGCCCGTTGTTTTCGGATTGTATGCGGATATTTTCCGCCTGCCCCCCTTTTGTTTTATAAAGGCAGGCCCGGCCGGGGCCGCCGGATTTTTTTTCAAGCCCGAGCGCAGCCAGTGATTCCGCCTGATTTGCTTTTGCTGCAGAAGTGTCCGTAAACTTTACTATGGCCTCCTGCGTGACAAAATCGCGGCTTAGTCTCAGGCTGGAATATTTTTCAGCATCCTGGCGGCCTCCAATGGTGAGCGTGTAATTGGAAGCGCCGCTTTCCGGGTAGACCTGCAGGAGGTATTTGCCTGATGCAGGTGCGGAGAGATTTTCTGTACGGGTTGCTACACCGAGGGATGCGCCTAGCAGATTGGAGCCGGTCTGATCATAGAGATAGAGGTCAAGGTCTGCGCACGCCTCTGCCTCAGCGTTCAGGTAAGGTTCGGCAATGTTTAAGACAGCCTGCTCGCCGGCCAGAAGGTCCACCGCGTATACATCACTGATATCGCCGGCTGTATAGGAACGCCCGGTCTCTCCGGTTTTGGGCTGATTGACGTATCCGCCGAGGGTGGCCGGCGGCAGCAGCGTCTGGGCTGTTTCCACCGTGTTGTTGGGGCTGTAAGGGGCATTGGGGTCGTTTACATCACTGTCAATGGCGGAGTTGGAAGCTGCCGTGACAGTACCGGAGAAGGTAAACGGCTCCCCGTCTCCGTTATCGTCTCCGCCTCCGCCGCCCCCGCCGCAGGCAGCGGCGATAAAAAAAAGCAGGAAAACGGCCGTCACGGGGCGGAAACGACCGGTTTTTCGCATTTCAGACCTGCCTTTGGAAAAGCTTCTCATTCTGATATCCTTTTTTAACCTGAATTGAGCGTTTTAAATTAGGATTCTGATCTTACACCAATTTAAATTTAGCTTGGATGTTTTCCTGACTATAACAGCAATAAGTTGACTGGCAAACCGCTGGAAGGAGGAGGAAAGATGGTTATGCAGGCAGTTCCGGCGGTTCAAAGGCTTTTTCAACAACCATGGAGGTGTCTGCCGAAGCAGGCCGGAAACCGGCCAGGATATCGATGGTGTTGGCAATCTGTGACTGCGGGCGGAAGTGAAAATCACCAAGGGACTTATAGAAACGGGCAAAAATTTCCGGCCGGGTCCGGACAAACACCTTGTAATCGCTGCCGATCCGGTGAAAACCGGCAAAGTGATGCACGAGGAGATAGAAGCAGGCGGCGGAGAAGTATTTGGTGTCTGGCTGCTTGTAAAGCTCCGGGTAAAAGCGGATGATTTCGATGCGCCTGGCAAACCGGTTGCGGGAGAGCATCAGGTTCTGCGAGATCTCAACGCCCCGGGTTTTGTCTGTAAGCCAATACCCCATGCAGTCGCCGTCCGCCATACAGCTCAGGCTGTAGCGCTCCAGCAGAAGGGGCAGTATCTGCTGCATGAATTCGGATGCCGGCTCCGGATAGTTTTTCAAGCAATCTTTCCTTCTGTTAGCTCCCTGTATTCAGCGGGCCCGGGGATCCTGCCGAGGATGGCGCAGACTGAAGCCAGCGGTGCAGATCCGAGAAAGACGGATGTGTTGTCCCCCAGGCGGTGGGGAAAATTGCGGGTGGAGGTGGAAAACACAGTGGCGCCCTCTGCTACCCGCGCCTGGTTGCCCATGCAAAGCGAACATCCCGGGGTCTCAATGCGTGCGCCGGCGGCCCCGAAAATGCTGTAATAACCCTCCTGTTTGAGCTGGCTGGCATCCATCCGGGTGGCCGGGGCGATCCAGAGTCGCACGGGGAGGCTGGTATAGCCCTCCAGGATGGCGGCTGCCTGGCGATAGTGCTCAATGGAGGTCATGCAGGAGCCGATAAACACTTCCTGTACCGGCGTTTTTGCAACATCGCTTAAGCCGCGCACGTCGTCCGGGTCGTTGGGGCAGGCAATAAGGGGCTGCGTAATCGCATCCAGGTTGACCTCGAGCTCCGAAGCATATTGCACATCAGGGTCTGCCTGCAGCAGCGAGGGGCTGTCCAGCCATTTCTCCATCTCATGAATGCGCCGCTCCAAAGTGCCGCTGTCTCCGTAGTTGTTCAGCACCAGCCAGTTGAGAAGGGCGATGTTGTCTTTGAGAAAGGAGGCGATCCGGTCCTCATCCAGGGCTGCTGTTGCCGCCGCAGCCGAACGCTCCGCCGAGGAATTGGTCAGTTCGTAGGCAGCCTGGACGCTAAGGCCTGAAAGACCCTCGAATTCTATAATTCTCCCCGAGAACACGTTTTGTTTGCCGTATTTTGCAACGGTTAAAAGTCCCTGCTTAACCGCTTCCAGGGCCACACCATTGACCATGTCACGGACAGTGATGCCTGGCCGGCGCCGGCCTGTAAAGAAAACCCGGACGGATTCAGGCATATCCAGCGGCATGATGCCAAGAGCTGCGGCAAATGCCACAAGCCCGGATCCGGCGGGGAAGCTGATGCCAAGGGGAAAACGCGTATGGGAGTCGCCGCCGGTGCCCACCGCATCCGGAAGAACCATGCGGTTTAGCCAGGAGTGGATGATACCGTCTCCCGGATGCAGGGATACCCCGCCCCTGCTTTTGATGAATTCATGCAGACTCTTCTGCATCTGCACGTCCACTTTTTTGGGATAAGCGGCTGTATGACAGAAGGACTGCATGACTAGGTCGGCATGGAATTTCAAACAGGCGAGTTCCGAGAGCTCATCGCGGGTCATGGGCCCAGTGGTGTCCTGGCTGCCCACCGTGGTTATCCGCGGCTCGCAGTAGGCGCCGGGCCGAACCCCGTTTTGGCCGCAGGCCCGGCCGACCATTTTCTGGGCAAGGGAGTAGCCGG
>JAWOFF010000031.1:0-14610 GCA_046482325.1 Desulfosalsimonadaceae bacterium | reverse complement strand
CTGTCGTTGAAGTCAAAGATATAGAGGGTGGCAAGGTTACCGAGGTCGAACTGCCCGACAGCATATTCAATGTGTCGGTAAAAAAGTGCGTGCTCCATGATGCGGCGCGGATGCAGATGTCTGCCAGAAGACGTGGTACTGCATCGGTCAAGCGTCGCTCGGATGTCAAGGGGAGCGGTTCCAAGATGTTTCGCCAGAAGGGAACCGGCCGGGCGCGGCGCGGCGATATCAAAAGTCAGATTTTAAGAGGAGGCGGGGTGGCTTTTGGCCCTGAGCCCAGGTCCTATGGATTTAAGCTTCCCAAAAAGGTGCGCCGGCTGGCCCTGAAAATGGCCATCAGCAGCAAACTGCAGGCCGAGTCCCTGGTTGTCCTTGACGGCTTTGAGCTCCAGGAGATAAAGACCAAAACCGTTGCACGGGCTATTGCAGCGCTCAATCTGGAGAAGCCGCTGATTGTTGTCGACAAGGAGGACAGGGAACTGGAGCTTTCGGCACGGAATATACCCGGCGTAAAAGTTCTTCGTGTGGAAGGCCTGAATGTCTACGACATTCTCAATCATGAGCACCTTGTGCTTCTGGAGCCTTCTATTAAGCTG
Organism: Desulfosalsimonadaceae bacterium; assembly: GCA_046482325.1. Lineage (GTDB taxonomy): Bacteria > Desulfobacterota > Desulfobacteria > Desulfobacterales > Desulfosalsimonadaceae > M55B175. Next base: position 14,014 of record JAWOFF010000031.1, on the reverse strand, counting down.
ATTGAAGGGAGGCTTGCGGCATGATATCCTACGAAATAATAAAGGCGCCGATTGACACGGAAAAAACCGATATTCAGAAAGAGCAGAATAATAAGGTCTCTTTCGAGGTTGATCCTGCGGCCAACCGGGTTGAAATCCGCAAGGCAGTGGAGAGCATATTCGATGTCAGGGTCAAGTCAGTCCGCACCATGCATGTAAAGGGCAAAGTCAAACAGCGCGGACGCATAGTCGGGCGGCAGAGAAACTGGAAAAAAGCCATTGTCACATTAATGCCCGGCAGCAGGATCACTTTTTTCGAAGGCGTTTAAGCGAGGAGACGATAAATGGCATTGAAGCGAGTCAAACCAACATCCCAGGGCCGCAGGTTCCAGGAATATCCCACCTTTGAGGAGATTAGCCGAACCAGTCCGGAGAAGTCGCTGGTGCGCACATTAAAAAAATCCGGCGGAAGAAACTCCTACGGCCGGATGACCCTGCGTTACCGGGGAGGGGGACACAAACGCCAGTACCGCCTGATTGATTTCAAACGGGAAAAGGACGGAGTCCCTGCGAAGGTGGCAACCATTGAATACGATCCCAACCGTTCAGCCCGGATCGCGCTGCTGCATTACGCTGACGGAGAAAAGCGCTATATTCTGGCGCCCGCAAAAGTCAGGGTGGGCGACACACTGATGTCAGGGCCTGAAGCGGAAATCCGTCCGGGCAACGCGATGCCGCTGCGCGATATTCCGCTGGGCACCCAGATTCACAATATTGAACTGCGGGCAGGACGGGGCGGACAGATGGTAAAAAGCGCCGGAGCCTACGCACAGTTGACAGCCAAGGAGGGAAAATACGCAACCGTGCGCCTGCCCTCTGGTGAGGTACGCATGGTGCTGCAGAGCTGCCGGGCCAGTATCGGGCAGATCGGCAATGTTGAGCATGTCAATATTTCCCTTGGCAAGGCAGGCCGCACGCGGATGCTGGGCAGGCGGCCCAAGGTCCGGGGCGTTGTGAAAAACCCGGTCGATCATCCAATGGGCGGCGGCGAGGGCCGGTCCTCTGGAGGCCGCCATCCCTGCACTCCCTGGGGCAGGCCGACAAAAGGCCTGCGCACCCGGAGCAGGAAAAAGAGTGACCGTTTGATCGTAAAACGAAGGAAAAAACGATAACGATGCGTTTGAATCCACTAATAGCATCAGGAGCAGGTAAGGTATGCCGCGATCAATAAAAAAAGGGCCCTACATAGAGCCCAAGTTGTTTCAGAAAGTCAACGAAGCGCAGGAATCCAGGAGTACGAAGGTGATCAAGACCTGGTCGCGCCGATCCACCATTGTACCTGAGATGGTGGGGCTTACGCTTGCGGTGCACAACGGCAAAAAATTTGTTCCGGTCTTTATTTCGGAAAATATGGTCGGGCATAAGCTTGGCGAGTTTTCCCCGACGCGGATTTTCTACGGGCATGCCGGCGATAAGAAAACAAAAATGAAACGGTAACCTCATATACTGGTTAGGATGTCGGAAAATGGAGGCACGGGCGACAGGCAAATATATGCGCATATCCCCGCAGAAGGTTCGGCAAGTTGTTGGTACCGTCAAGGGCCAGCCGGTTGAGGCGGGATTGAACCGATTGAAGTTTATGCCCCAGAAGGCGTCCGGCGTTGTGGAGAAAATTCTTCGCTCGGCAGTTGCCAACGCCGACCAACAGGGGGAGATGGATGTGGATGCGTTGATGATAAAAAACATTATCGTCAATGAGGGACCCATGTTGAAGCGGTTCCGGGCAAGGGCCAGAGGCCGCGCGACGCGGATACTGAAGCGAACAAGCCATATAACCGTGATTGTTGCCGAAGGGTAAAAAGGAGGAAAGTTGGGTCAGAAAGTCAATCCGATTGGTATGCGGCTGGGAATTGTCCGCACCTGGGGGTCCAGATGGTATGCGGGAAAAGACTACCCCCGGTATGTCCTGGAAGATTATAAGCTGCGCAGTTTTTTAAAGAAGCGGCTCTACCACGCCGGTGTTTCAAAGATTGATATCGAACGTTCCTCCAGGCGGGTTAAGCTCCGTATCTATGCTGCACGTCCCGGAATCATCATTGGCAAGAAAGGCGCAGAAATTGAGGCGCTAAAGAAGGATCTGGAAAAAATGGTCTCCAACGAAGTCCTCGTGGATATTCAGGAGGTTCGGAAGCCGGAGATCGACGCCCAGCTTGTTGCGGAGAATGTTGCCAATCAGTTGGTCCGCCGAGTGGCCTTCCGCCGCGCAATGAAACGAGCGGTGGCCTCCGCCATGCGATTCGGGGCCCAGGGCATCAAAATCATCTGCTCCGGCCGGCTCGGCGGTGCGGAGATGGCCCGCGTGGAATGGTACAAGGAAGGCCGCATTCCGCTGCATACCCTTCGGGCAGATATTGACTACGGGTTTACCAATGCCAACACCACCTATGGCACAATCGGCGTGAAGGTATATATTTTCAAGGGCGAGATTTTAAGCGACGATCAAATGGCCACAGATGGTCAGTAATACGAGGAGAATGAGATAGATGCTGAGCCCCAAAAGAGTAAAATTCCGCAAAAGGCAGAAGGGCCGGATGAAAGGCAAGGCATACCGGGGGTCGAAGCTAAATTTCGGGGATTATGGCCTGCAGGCTATTGAGTGCGGAACGATTTCCTCAAGGCAGATCGAGGCAGCCCGTATTGCCATGACCCGTAGGGTGAAAAGGGGCGGAAAAATGTGGATCCGGATTTTTCCGGACAAGCCCTATACCAGCAAGCCCGCCGAGGTCCGAATGGGTAAAGGAAAAGGCGCTCCGGAAGGATGGGTGGCTGTAATCAAGCCCGGCCGGGTTTTATATGAAATGGAAGGTGTCCCCCGCGACTTGGCCTACGAGGCCTTGCGACTGGCTGCACACAAGCTCCCGATCAAGACCAAATTTGTGGAAAGGAGCGAAATGTAATGGATGCCAAGCAGATTCGAGAGTTAAGCAGTGAGGAACTGGAAAAGAAACTGCAGGATACTATTGAATCACTTTTTAACCTGCGCTTTCAGCACGAGACAGGCCAACTTGAAAACCCGCGGCGGCTCCGGCAGCTAAAACGAGATATCGCAAGGCTTCGGACGGTGAAACGGGAATTCGAATTAAACATCAGATAAACGGTATATGAGTCATGGCAGATAAAGAAAGAGGCAAACGCAGACAGCTGGTCGGAACTGTTTTGAGCAACAAGGCGGACAAAACGGTCACGGTTCGGGTGGATCGGTTCGTCATTCATCCGGTCTACAAGAAATATCTGCGCAGACGCGCGAAATATGCCGCTCATGATGCGCAGAATGCCTGCAGTAAGGGCGACCTGGTGCGGCTTACGGAGTCGAGGCCCCTGAGCCGGCGCAAGCGGTGGCGGGTGAGCCAGATAATCGAAAAAGCGGTTTGATGATTAGGGGATAAAAAATGATACAGGCGGAAACAAGGTTGTCTGTTGCGGATAATTCAGGCGCAAAGGTGGTTTCCTGCATTAAGGTGCTGGGTGGTTCCAGGCGCCGTTACGCCAGCATCGGTGATATCATCGTGGTATCGGTCAAGGTCGCGATGCCCAATTCGAAGGTAAAAAAAGGCGATGTGCTAAAGGCGGTTGTGGTGCGGACGAAAAAGGAGATATCCCGTCCTGACGGCTCCTTTATCCGGTTTGATGAAAACTCTGCGGTATTGATTAACGCCCAGCGCGAACCTGTCGGAACACGCATTTTTGGACCTGTGGCAAGAGAGCTTCGCGCCCAGCGGTTTATGAAGATTATTTCGCTGGCACCCGAGGTGCTCTAAGCGTTGGAGAGGCCAGATATGAATAAGGAAAAGAGCAGGACAAGGATCAGAAAAAACGACAAAGTCAAGGTGATCGCCGGTAAAGACAAGGGAAAAATCGGCAAGGTTCTTGACGTCTATCCCAACAAGCATCGCATCCTGGTGGAAAACGCCAATATCGTCAAGCGTCATACCCGGCCGAATGCGCAGAACAAGCAAGGCGGAATTGTGGAGGGAGAAGCCTCCATCAACTGGTCCAATGTGATGCTGGTCTGCAACAAGTGCATGTCCCCTGTTCGGATTAAAATGCATCAGCTCGAAGACGGCAAGCGGGTCCGGGTCTGCCCCAAATGCAACGAAATCATTGATGCATCGTAGCTAGCAAGCAGCGATCGCCGGAGGAATACGCGATGTCTAACAGAGAATATTATCAAAATGAGGTTGTACCTTCGCTAATTGCGACATATGCCTACAAAAACCGGCTGCAGGTGCCAAAGCTGGAGAAAATTGTGGTGAACATGGGACTTGGTGAAGCGATTCAAAACATCAAGATCCTGGACTCGGCCAAGCAGGAGCTTATGGAAATAACCGGGCAGGCCCCTGTTATAACCCGGGCGAAAAAGTCCGTTGCAGCGTTTAAAGTGCGTGAAGGGATGCCGATCGGATGTATGGTAACCCTGCGGCGCCAGCGGATGTATGATTTTTTCAACAAGCTGGTCAATTTTTCCCTCCCCCGCGTCCGGGATTTTCGCGGGGTCTCCGGAAAAGCTTTTGACGGACAGGGCAATTACACCCTGGGCGTTAAAGAGCAGCTTATTTTTCCGGAAATCGATTATGACAAAATTGATACTTTCAAAGGCATGAACATTACGATCGTCACCTCCGCCAAAAGCAATGAGGAGGGCAAGGAACTTCTGAGACTCATGGGTATGCCGTTTAGAAACTAGAGCCCGGAAATCAGAAAATAAAAACTATAATAAAGGCATACTGCCTTTTAACGCAGCATTTAAGTTCGATTCCCGGTTGCGTTAGCAGGACCGGGGCAGAGAACATATAAAAATCCTAAGGAGGCTGGTTTGGCAAGAAAAGCGCTCAGAGAAAAAGCGGCAAAAGAACCCAAATTTTCGGTCCGGCGGCATAACCGGTGTCCCATTTGCGGGCGGCCCAGGGGCTATCTTCGAAAGTTCGGGATCTGCCGGCTCTGTTTTAGGAAATTTGCTTCAGAGGGACTTCTTCCGGGTGTGCAAAAGTCGAGCTGGTAATCAGGGCTGAATTGGCGCGAGGACAAACGATTCTTAACAGGGTAACAGCACGGAGACAAATCCATGACAATGAGTGATCCAATTGCGGATATGCTGACCCGGATACGCAACGCCGGGCAGGCCCGTCATTCCAGTACGGATATACCGGGTTCAAATATGAAGACCGCCGTGGCCAAGCTGCTGAAAGACGAGGGGTTTATCCGGAATTATAAATTCATCAAGGACAATAAACAGGGCATTATCCGGATTTACCTGAAATACGACAACCAGAACCAGCATGTAATCTACGGACTTCAGCGGGTAAGCAAGCCGAGTCGGCGTGTCTATTCCGGCAGCAAGGAAATCCGCCCGGTATTAAAGGGGCTTGGCATCTCTGTATTGTCCACCTCAAAGGGCATTATGACAGACAAGCAGGCACGAAATGCCAATATCGGCGGTGAAGTCCTCTGCAATATCTGGTAGGCAAGGAGAGAGCCATGTCTCGAGTTGGGAAAAAACCTATTCAAATACCCGAAAAAACAACAGTACAATTTAATGATCGGGTGTTGAGCGTTCAGGGGGAAAAAGGTGCTCTGTCCATGACAGTGCACCCGGATGCGGATATTGATATTACCGATTCCACAGTTACTGTCAGTGTGCGGCGAAATGACCAGAAGGCCAAGGCAGTCTGGGGAATGACGCGGGCTCTTGCAGCCAATATGATAACCGGTGTGAGCCAGGGCTTTCAAAAGGAGCTGGAAATCAACGGGGTAGGCTACCGGGCGGAGTTAAAGGATAACGGCCTGGAGCTGAACCTGGGCTATTCTAACCCTGTCTGGTTTCCGCTTCCTGAAGGCATATCTGCAACCGTGGAAAAAAACGTGATCCGGCTGTTTGGAATCAACAAGGAGCTGCTGGGCTACACAGCCTCTTCCATCCGGCAGCTAAGGCCCCCGGAGCCCTACAAGGGAAAAGGGGTCAAGTACGCTGACGAGTTGATTCAACGCAAGGCCGGCAAGACAGCGAAATAAAGAGCAACAGATTAACGGCTTTTGGGGTAAAGGTTTAGGCATATGGGTTCACCACAACGTAGAAACGAGTTGCGAAAAAAACGGCAGAAACGCATCCGCCACCGCTTGTCCGGAACCTCTGAGAGGCCGCGGCTTAGCGTGTTTCGGAGTCTGAAACATATATATGCCCAGGTTATTGACGACAGCCGGGGCGTCACTCTTGTTTCGGCCTCTACGATGGAGGCTGATGTAAGACAGGGGCAGGGATTTGACAGTAAGACAGCAGCAGCGCGTTTTGTCGGTAAAAGACTGGGGGAGCGGGCTGCGGAAAAAGGTATTGGTGCCGTTGTTTTCGACCGCGGCGGCTTTAAGTACCACGGCCGTGTAAAGGCCGTTTCTGAAGGTGCTCGCGAGGCGGGCCTGGATTTTTAAGCATAGACTAAGGAGGCGTTGGCTTGCACAAGAAGGAAACAGACGAGAATCTATACATTGACAAGGTCGTGCATATCAGCCGGGTGGCCAAAGTCCACAAGGGGGGCCGCCGATTCAGCTTCAGCGCCATAGTTGTAATTGGCGACGGCCAGGGCGGTGTTGGATGCGCTCTGGGAAAAGCCCACGAGGTTCCGGAAGCCATTCGCAAGGGCCTGGAGAAGGCCAAGAAGAATATGGTCACCGTACCTGTCGTCGATGGCACAATTCCCTATGAGGTCACCGGTAGATTCGGCGCGGGCCGCGTTCTGCTCAAGCCTGCCTCCCCCGGAACCGGAGTAATCGCGGGCGGCGCTGTTCGTGCGGTCCTGGAGGCAGCAGGGGTTGAAAATATTCTGACCAAATGTCTGGGAACCAATAACCCCCACAATGTTGTCAAAGCCACGATCCAGGGGCTTCAAAGCCTTCAGAGCCGGGAATCGGTGGCTGCCAAGCGGGGCCTGGAACTTGAGGAGATATAGGACAGATGGCAGATAAACTCAGAATCACGATGATAAAAAGCATGAACGGCCGGCCGGAGAAGCAGAGAAAAGTTCTGCGCAGCATGGGGCTCGGCCGTATGCATCAGACGGTGGAACTTCCGGATAATCCGGCAACCCGTGGAATGATTGCCAAAGTAAATCACATGGTAAAGGTGGAGGAATAGGATGAGACTGCACGATTTGGCGCCGGCCGCAGGCTCCAGAAAAAACCGGAAGCGAAAAGGCCGGGGGGTTGGATCCGGACTTGGCAAAACTGCCGGCCGGGGGACAAAAGGCCACAAAGCCCGCTCAGGCGGCGGTGTCCGTCCCGGGTTTGAAGGTGGCCAGATGCCGCTTCACCGGAGGCTGCCGAAGCGAGGCTTTAAGAATGTGTTTCAGACCCCGGTGGAAATCGTCAATGTCCGGGACCTTAACCGCTTTGAAAGCGGCTCCGTGATAGACCATCAGGCCCTGCTTACCGCCGGGCTTGTAACCCGAAGAGCAAAGCAGGTAAAAGTGCTGGGCCAGGGTGATATCCAGTTTCCCCTGACGCTTAAAGTCACCGCTGCCAGCAAAAGCGCCAGGGGAAAAATTGAAGCTGCTGGCGGTAGTGTAGAGGTGGGCTGATTATGGCAGTTTCCGGCGCCGCAGTCCCGAACATACTGAAAATTCCGGAACTCAAACGGCGTATACTCGTCGTGTTCGGTTTTTTGATCGTCTACCGGGTGGGTGTGCATATTCCGACGCCTGGCGTCAACGGTGACGCACTGGCTGAATTCTTTGCCCGCCATCAGGATACGATTTTCGGCATATTTGATATGTTCTCAGGCGGGGCGCTGGAGCGCATGTCGGTTTTTGCATTGGGTATTATGCCCTATATCAGCGCCTCCATTATACTCCAGCTTTTGACAGTTGTTATTCCGCATCTGGAGCAGTTATCCAAAGAGGGGGAGCAGGGACGCCGCCAGATTACCAAGTATACCCGCTACGGCACCGTGCTGCTCTCTTTTGTACAGGGTTTCGGCATCAGCATCGGTCTGGAAAACATGTCTGCCCCTGGCAGCCTGCCGGTGGTAGTGGCCCCTGGCTGGGGGTTTCGGCTTATGACGGCTATTACACTTACCGCCGGTACGGCCTTTATTATGTGGATAGGCGAGCAGATCAGTGAACGCGGGATCGGAAACGGCATATCCCTTATTATTTTCGCCGGCATTGTGGCAAGAATGCCGCAGGCTATCGGCAATTCTTTCCGAATGCTGTCCACCGGGGAAATGGGCATTTTTGCCGCTCTTTTGCTAATCGGCCTGATGGTTGCGGTTATTGCTTTTATTAATTTCATGGAGCAGGGGCAGCGGCGGATTCCGGTGCAATATGCCAAGCGGGTTGTCGGCAGGCGAATGTATGGGGGTCAAAGCACTCACCTGCCGCTGAAAATCAACACGGCCGGGGTTATTCCGCCGATTTTTGCCTCCTCGCTCATTATGTTCCCGGCAACCATTGCCAGTTTTTTTGAAGGGGTTCCCTTCATGCAGAGCGTGGCATCAGCCATGTCTCCCGGCTCGCTCATTTATGAATTGATTTATGTCGGCTTTATCGTCTTTTTCTGCTATTTCTACACGGCAATTACCTTCAACCCCTCGGATGTGGCAGAGAATATGAAAAAATACGGCGGCTATATTCCCGGCATAAGGCCGGGAAAAAGGACTGCAGACTATATCGACCGGGTTCTGACCCGCATTACGCTGGGAGGGGCCATCTATGTCTCTGCGGTCTGCGTTCTGCCCTCGATATTAATGACAAAATTCGATGTTCCCTTTTATTTCGGCGGCACTGCCCTTCTTATTGTAGTCGGGGTTGCAATGGATACGGTTCAGCAAATCGAGTCGCATTTGATTACGCGCAATTATGAGGGTTTTCTGAACACCGGAAAAGGGAAGAAATAGGGCTGCCGGGGCTTGTAACAGGCAACAGGAGCGAATCGGATGGCAAAAGAAGAACCCATAAAGGTTCAGGGCACAGTTGTGGAGACATTGCCGAACGCAATGTTTAAGGTGGAACTGGAGAACAAGCATCAGATTCTTGCCCATATATCCGGCAAGATGCGGATGCATTTTATCAAGATTCTTCCGGGGGACACGGTAACTGTGGAGCTCTCCCCCTATGATCTGAGCCGGGGGCGGATTACGTATCGCTCCAAATAACAGACAAGATATGGTTTTTGCGAGGAAAAGGCTATGAGAGTCAGTGCGTCAGTAAAGAAAAGATGCCGCAATTGTAAAGTGATTAAACGCAGAGGGGTCGTGTGGGTGATCTGCACGAACAAACGCCACAAACAGCGTCAGGGCTAAAGGAGGCAGGTTTTGGCAAGAATCGCTGGGGTTGATTTACCCAAAGGCAAACCCGTATTTATCGGGTTGACCTATATCTACGGCATTGGACAATCCACATCGCGGGAAATTTTGAGCCGCCTGGGAATTGACGAGATGGTCCGGACCGACGATTTGACCGATTCGGACATCAATGACATCCGCAAGGTCATTGACAGTGACTGCAAGGTGGAAGGTGAGCTTCGTAACGAGGTTTCAATGAATATTAAGCGGCTGATGGACCTTGGAGGCTACCGCGGGTTGCGCCATCGCAAATCCCTTCCGGTTCGGGGCCAGCGCACTTCTACAAACGCCCGCACCCGGAAGGGGCCGAAACGGTCGGCAGTGAAGAAAAAGGGCGGAGTAAAGAAAAAGTAATCTTTTATCAGCAAGGGCGATACCATGGCTAAGGTGAAACGCACGCGGACAAAGAAAAAGGTCAAAAAAAATATTGAAAGCGGGGTTGTCCACATCCAATCCACGTTTAATAATACGATCATTACCATTACCGATCCCAACGGCAATGTGGTCTCCTGGTCCACCGCTGGCATGAATGGGTTTAAGGGCTCCCGCAAAAGCACGCCCTTTGCGGCCCAGCTAGCCTCTGAGGATGCAGCAAAAAAGGCCAGGGAGCACGGCATGCGAAATGTTGAAGTCTATGTGAAGGGGCCCGGGCCCGGACGCGAATCCGCTCTCAAGGCGCTACAGGGAGTGGGGTTTACGGTTGTGATGATCAAGGACGTAACCCCGGTTCCCCATAACGGCTGCAAACCCAAAAAACGGCGGCGGGTATAGCAAACTGCCTGTGCGGGCGCGATTGCAGAGCGTGCCGGAAAATGGGTGCATTCCGTGCGCTGCCGGGCAAAACTCAGAAGCTGAGTGCATGACAAGTTAAGGGAGGAAGCATTGTCACGATATAGAGAATCAGTTTGTCGGATCTGCCGACGGGAGAACCTAAAACTTTACTTAAAAGGTGATCGCTGTTATTCAGACAAGTGTTCGTTTGATCGCCGCAGCTATCCGCCGGGACAACACGGGCAGCGGCGCGGGAGCAAGATCTCCGATTACGGGGTCCAGCTCAGAGAAAAGCAGAAGGTAAAACGCAGCTACGGGCTTTCTGAAAAGCAGTTCAGACTGGCCTTTGAAAAGGCGGATCAGAAAAAGGGTGTTACCGGGACCAATCTGCTGCTCGGCCTGGAGTTGCGGCTGGATAACGTGGTATACAGGCTGGGTCTTGCCAACTCGCGGCCGCAGGCGCGGCAGTTGGTCCGTCACAGCCATTTCCTGGTAAATGGCCGCAAAGTCAATATCCCCTCTTACCAGGTGAAGGCAGGCGATGTCATCGAGATCCGCGAAAAAAGCCGCAAAGTACAGGTGATCCAGGATGCTATGGAGGCCGTGGTCAGAAGGAGCGCTCCCCAGTGGCTGGAGCTGGATGCCGAAAATATGAAGGGTACCGTACGAGCGTTGCCGACGCGGGAAGACATCCCCATGCCGATCCAGGAAAACCTGATCGTTGAGCTCTACTCCAAGTAAATTAGCGGCTCTGCAGCTGTTGTCGGCTTTGTTGCCCGTTCATGGCTGCTGCTGCTGATCCATCGGCCGGCCCCGGGCCGGACGCCGTCTAACCGGGCACTATTATAGGAATTTCTGGAGATCGAAAATGTCATCAAACGAACTCATGTACATGAACTGGCGTGATATAATCAAGCCGGGGAAAGTCCAGATCGACGAACAGACCGACACCTATGGCAAGTTTGTATGGGAGCCGCTTGAACGGGGATTTGGGATCACCATTGGAAATGCCCTGCGCCGGATTATTCTTTCCTCAATCTGGGGATCTGCCATAGTCTCGGTCAAAATCGAAGGCGTGATGCATGAATTCAGTACCATTCCTGGAGTCCTTGAAGATGTCTCCGAGATCATTCTGAATTTGAAAGAGCTCCGTGTGAAAATGGACGACACGGAGCCGAAAACGCTGGAAGTCCATGCATCAGGGGAATCCGTCGTTACGGCTGCTGACATTCAAAGCCCGGACGGCAGGGTTTCCATCCTGAATCCGGAGCAGCATATCGCCACGCTTTCCGAGGAAGGCGAGCTGAAGATGACGCTCACCGTAAAGGTCGGCAAAAGCTATTCTCTGGCAGAAAACCATAAGGATCCGGATGCGCCTATTGGTACAATGCCCATAGACGCGGTGTTCTCCCCCATTCATAGGGTCAATTATACCATCGGCAATGCGCGCGTCGGACAGCAGACCGATTATGATAAGTTGACCATGGAGGTCTGGACCGACGGTTCTGTGGCACCCGAGGATGCCATTGCCTATGGCGCCAAAATTCTTAAGGAGCAGATCGGCATTTTTATCAATTTTGACGAAAATGCTGAGCCCCGGATGGAAAAGGAGGAAGAAAACAACCAGGCGCCTAAGTTTAATGAAAATCTCTATCTTGATGTAGACGAGCTGGAACTATCCGTTCGCAGCGCCAATTGTCTGCGGAATGCCAACATTACAAAAATCTATCAATTGGTGCAGAAAACCGAACCGGAAATGCTGAAAACCAAGAATTTCGGGCGGAAGTCGCTTAATGAGATTAAAGAGCTGTTAAATGACCTGGGCCTTTCCCTTGGCATGAACCTGGAAGGCTTTGTACCCCCGGAAGAGGATAAGGAGCAAGAGGAATAGCGAGATGCGACATCGAAAAAGCGGAGTAAAACTAAACCGAACAACCAGTCATCGGAGGGCTTTGTTTCGGAACATGCTGACCTCGCTGTTTAAACACGGCCGGATTCAGACAACAGACGTGAAAGCAAAAGAATTGCGCAGGTGGGCGGATCGCATGGTCACGCTGGCAAAAAGGGGTGATCTTCATGCCCGACGGCAGGCGCTGTCGGTGATACAGGAAAAATCCGTGGTCCATCAGCTCTTCAGCGAGGCTCCGCAGCGTTTTTCCGACCGGGAGGGCGGCTACACCCGGCTTACCAAGCTGGGACCCCGCAAGGGCGATGCCGCCCCGATCTCCATGATCGAACTGACAGGTACACCTGTAGAGACAGAAACCCGGAAAAAGGGTTCAGCCAGGAAGAACAAATAGTTTACCTCAGCCCTGCCCGTTTTTCTCCCCCCTTCATGACTACCCTGTAAACGGGCAGGGCTTTTCCCCACCTCCCGGATTCCTTTTAATGCATCCCGATCTCCATGGCTTTTCCGCATACCGGATCCAGTTTCATGCCCTTGCCGTTTGTCTCGATCTGCACGGCGCCGTCTGAAGAGGTTAGCAGGGTAGGGCACCCTCGGTCCCGGTAGCGTTCGAGGACTTCGTCTGCTGGCAGATGAAACCTGTTCTGCGGGCCTGCGGAAAAGACGGCGGCCCGGGGACGGACCCAATCCAGAAATTCCGGCGTGCTTGATGTGCTGCTGCCGTGATGGGGTGCGATCAGAACGCTTGGACCAGGCTCTGTTTTTTGTCTTTGTGCAAGCTTTGCTTCTGCAGCGGCCATGATGTCTCCGGCAAAGAGGATGGATCTTTCCCCCAGACAGGCCTTTAGGACAAGGGAGCAGTTGTTTTTGTTTCTGCCGGTGCGGATGCAGGGGCAGCAAGGCGCAGGATGCAGGATGTATATGTCTGCGCCGTTTATCGACAGGTGCCGGGGCAATTCGGAGAAGGCTGGATGCGGGATTTCCTCTGATGCAATCAGACGGGTAAATTCACGATAGCTTTCGCTGTCTGAGGGCTGGTGGGTGGAGAGCATCCGGTCTACGGAAAAATTCTGGATAATATAGAGCAGGCCGTTTAAATGATCTGCATCCGGATGGGACAGCACTACTGCATCCAGGCTGGAGATTTTGCGGTGCCGGAGAAACGGGGCCACCACGTTTTTGCCCATGTCGAAAATTGCATTGCTGGAAAACCCCCCGCCATCGATAAGCATCCGGTAACCTTCCGGCAGTTCCAGAAGCGCCGCGCTTCCTTGCCCCACATCCAGGATGGTGGCCCGCATCTGCGTGTTGCAATAGCGGTTGTGCCACCAGAAGCCTACATCTGCGACCAACACCGAACATGCCAGTACAACAGCAAAAATAACCGGTTTTCGCCATGAAGCCGTGTTTTCATCAGGGCTTGTTTTGCATTTCAGCAGAAAAAGCAGGCCGGCAAGCAGGGTATAGATGCAGCAGAGTTCCGTAATCGATGGAGTTACAGTTTTGACAGCGCTCCAGGAAAGCCCCCCGATGGAGTAGATAAACGGCAGTATCAGTTCTATGACGCGGCTGGCCGCTGTAAGTCCCAGTTGGGCGGGAAGCGGATGCAGGGGCAGCAGCACAAGCACGGAGAAAAGGGCCAGGGGCACGACAAGAAAGCCGATTACCGGTATTACCAGGAGGTTGGTAACAATGCCCAGAAAAGCGGCCTGGTTGAAATAATGCATGGTCAAAGGCGTTGTGCCGGTTATGGCAAAAAACGACACCAGGGTAAAGGAGATCAGGTGGGCAGGTGCTCCCAGCCTGCCGGCGGACCGAAAAATTACCGGTCGCGTTGCTGATAGGCCGAAAAGGATTGCCGCAACCGCTGTAAAAGATAGCTGAAAGGAGACGGAGAAAAGCGCCGGGGGATAGATCATAACAATCGCAAGGCCTGCAGCGGCCAGGGTGTTTGCCACATCCCTTTCCCG